>JABEUQ010000170.1 GCA_013044265.1 Acidimicrobiaceae bacterium | reverse complement strand
CGAGAAACCGAGATCGCCATCAACGCGGCAATCAAAGATGACGTTGTTTGCGTGGAGATGGAGGCCGCTGCCCTCTACGCCTATGCTGCCGCCAAATCGCGTGACATTGTGTGCCTCGCCCACATAACCAACACCATGGCGCTCACCGAATACGAATTTGAGAAAGGCGAAGGCAACGGTGCCCATTCTGCGCTAGAAATCGCGGAGGCCATAGCCACAGCGCTGACTCGACCAACTCTGGCCTAAGTCCGGCGAGCGGCATCTCACGATTTGAGCAAGCGCGAGATCCCAAACTCATCCGGTTCAGAACAGGGATGCTCGTGGCACGACGGCGTTGTCCTCGCGCGGATGGCCAAGCTAGTCGCTCGATACGCGGTGCAAGCCGACTCGATCACCTCGATCAGGATGCGGGAACGTGATGCCCGCCACACCGAGGGTCGAGAAGAGAATCGGGTGGCACACCAGACATGCCGTGGCGACGACGATGGCCCCATCGGCGACGCCCGTGTTGGTCGCTCCCGCTGACGTCAACGACTCACCCAATGAGCAGCATTCTCGCTTTAGTAACGCTGTCTACCCACATCGAAAGCTGTTACCAAGATCTCGATGGCGGCGGCAATCTGCTCATGAGTGCTCTCACGGCCGAGTGAAAGACGAACCGCCCCGAGAGCGACGTTTGGGGTCACGCCCATCGCTAGGAGCGTAGCGCCAGGCGTGTCAACCCCAGAATGGCACGCTGATCCGGTGGAAGCCAACACGCCTTCGGCCCGGGCGAGGACATCCCTGCCGAGAACTTCTGGAAAAGATAACAACAATGTGTTGGGCAGACTGGACTGCATCGGCGTGTGGCGCACTATTCCGTGGATCCTCTCGACCAGCCCCGACCACAGTTGCTCTCGCAGGACGCAGATCGACTGAGAGTCGGCCGCGATACGTGACCCAGCGAGCGTCGCGGCGACGCCGAGGCCCACGATGCCGGCCACATTCTCTGACCCAGGACGTAGGCCTCGTTCTTGGCCACCGCCGAGAGTCAGTGGCTCAATCGTCGTGCCCGAACGAATGTACAGAGCACCAACTCCCTTGGCGGCGTACAGTTTGTGTCCGGCGATCGACAGCAAATCAACGCCCAGGTGATCAACGTTGACTTCGATCTTTCCCACCGCCTGAGCGGCGTCGGAGTGCACGAGCGCGCCGTGTAATCGCGCTATGGCGGCAATCTCGCACACCGGCATGATTGCTCCGGTCTCATTCTGCGCCATCATGATCGTGACCAGTGCCACGTCCTCCCCAATCTCGTTGACTGCCACTTCGGCGTCGACGATACCCTCACGCGTGACGGGGAGCCGAGTAATCCTGAAGCCCTGCGTTTCAAGGATTGCGCACGCTCCCGCCGTGGCGGGATGCTCTACGGACGTGGTGACCACGCGACGACGGCTCGGCGAAACCGACACCACCGCTCCCCTAATCGCGAGGTGGTTCGATTCTGTCCCTCCGGACGTGAAGACGATCTCGTCGGGAGTTGCTCCAATCAGCGCAGCGACCTGTCCTCGGGCCTCCTCCACGGCGCGACGCGCCTCGTGACCGAGGGAGTGGTCACTCGATGGGTTGCCGAAAAACTTAGTGAGGTAGGGCTCCATCGCATCGAGCACTTCAGGAGCCACCGGAGTCGTGGCATTGTGATCCAGGTAGATGACGCTGGTTGGTCCGGTGGTAGTCATGGGTATCACCTCATATCATTCTGCTGGGACGCGGTGTCGTCGAAGTAAGCCAGCGAAGGGGCTCAAGGTCTCCCGACAATTCCAGACGGCGGCGCAACACCGGATTCAATGATTGGCTCTCGTGGCAGTCAATCGCCTCGCTTTGGGTAGTCCTGTCCACTTCGACCCGAAAGTCATGTTGGTCGTCAGAGCGTCCCACGAAGGTGGCGCCGAACTCATGGTTCAATGTCTCAGCGACCCCGTCAGCGATCAACCACGCCAACACTGGAACTCCGTGGGTCGTCGCGAGAACCTGCGCGACTTGAGTGGCACGCACATGGTCGGGGTGTCCGGTAATCCCACCTTCGTCGAACGTGAGAAGGAGATCTGCCTCCACCTCCTCGGCCATTTGCATTGCGTGCGCGGTGAGTTCCGACAACGGTTGATCAGAGAGATGACCATCAGGGTAGCCCAACAACCCGGTCCTTGACACCCCGAGGACTGCCGCGGCCCTCGCGAACTCCAATGAACGTACGGTGGCGAGGTCGTCATCGTTGACGTGCAACGTTGACGCTTCGCCCCGCGTAAAGCACAGGACACTCGTGCGCGCACCCTGACTGGCAAACTCCGTCAATACCGCGCCGAGGCCGAAAGACTCATCATCAGGATGGGCACACACTACGAGGACTGATTTTGCCGTGGGCAGCGCCGATGAGGTCACAGTCGGCTCTTATCGATGGCGACTACTTGAAACGCGCCCAGTGTCGGCACTAGAGCGCCGAGTCGTTCGAGGACCGGACCAACGATCCGCAGTCCAACGATTGTTCCTGGCGCGTAGAGCGCCGCCCGGATCGAGACACGACCGAACGGTGACGCCAAGGCGAGCAGTTCTCGCCGAGAAATAAACTCTGTATCTGACCAGGGGGGACGACGCAAGCGACGTCGCCAACGTAGCCCCCACGGACTCCGAGGATTGAGAGCCCCGACCACGATTCGCCCTCCGGGACGAGTCACCCTGGAGAGTTCGGCGAATACCGCTCCTGGATCATGAGTGAACTCACAGAGGGTCACCGCAATGACTCGGTCGAAGATTTCGTCACCAACGGGAATCGTTAGAGCATCGCTGAGAATCAGACGTCCGCGCGTTCGCGACGACGCGATCATGAGCATCGAAGGATCCAGGTCGAGGCCCACGACCGTGGCTCCAGACGCTTCCAACAGCGCAGTGAGGCGACCGGTGCCACATCCCACATCGAGGACCTGCGTGTCACGTGACAAGGGACCGACCGCGTTCAGCACAAGACTCGACTCAATGTCGAACGAGTACCTTCCCCACGGGGTATCAAACCACTGGTCATACGCGGTGGCCCCCAACGACTGTTGCGCCACTTCGCTCCGTGATGATGACGTCGCACTCGCACTCGCACTCGCACTCGCACTGGTCATAGCCATCTCTTCATGACGTTGTACTCAAAGGCAACCTTGCCGAGGTGCATGCGCCGAGACGGCGGTCGCACCGTGACCTGGGGTGAAGGTTCGGCGAAGAAGTTGCCTGATCCGTAACCGGCCTTGGAGAAGCCCGTCTCGATGAAGCAGCCTCCGTTGCCATCGAAACGAGAGTCAGGGGATCGACCATTGACAACCGCGGCGATGTTATCCGCGACGACGAGCGCTTGGGCGTGAGCGAAGACCCCGGCGCGCGGCAGTGGCTTGCCGATGCTGAGGGGGATCTGCGCGTTGTCGCCGATGGCGTACACTCCTGAAAAGTTGGTGGACAGAGTCTCGCGATTGACCTCGATCCAGCCTAATGACGTCGCGAGCATTGACGTCGCCACGACCTTCGGCGAGCGAATCGGCGGCATGTAGACGAGTAGGTCGAAGGGCTCAACCTCGCCGTCGGCGAACTCCGCCCTACCGCTCTCGACGTGGGAGATCTGATGAGACGATCGGTAGTCGATCGAGCGGTCCGCCAGCAGAGACGTCACTGCCGTCGAAACGTTGGCTCCCGCCACCCCCATCGGGGCGGGTTCGGCCGAGTGAACCGACACCTCGACGTCGGAGCGCACGCCAGAGCGTCGAAGTGCCGCATCAATGAGGAAGGCCGATTCGTATGGCGCTGCCGGGCACCGGTACACGGGTGCCGCGGTGACTACGAGAACTCGTCCCTTGGTGAGCGAGTTGATATGCGGCGCAAGGGCCTGTGCGCCCTCCAATGTCGCGAAGGTCTCGCCATGTTCGGCGAGACCTTCGATGTCGTCCGTCGCGTAATCCGCGCCGAGTGAGATCACCAGATGGTCCGCTGAAATT
>JABEUQ010000018.1 GCA_013044265.1 Acidimicrobiaceae bacterium | reverse complement strand
GAAACCGATTGCCGGCACCGCCATCAGCAAGAGGGCGCTCGACGAGACCGCAGCCACCGTCTTATTCAAACGAAACTTCATCAGTTCGTCTCCCTTTTTGATGTCAATTTGTATTTCTAGGCTCTCAACAACCATCGCCGAAGCGATTTGTACCAGCGCCAGTCACACACGGACCATTTTGGTCTCGTAGAGACAGTAGCAGTGGTCGAAACGCAGAAATAGAACGGTCGTGTTAACACTTGTGACAATTGGGATACGAACAGGTGTTTGATTTCATGACACAACTGTCCTAACATACGAACAACTGTTCGTGTAGGAGAAATCAATGGTAGAAGTCCTCACCCCCATGAGACGCAAGATCCTCGAGTTCATCATTACCTGCCAACGCGAGCGCAATTTTCCTCCGACAATTCGTGAGATCGCGGCCCACGTCGGACTCAACGCTCCAGCGACAGTTGCCAACCATATTGAGGTTTTGAAGAGAGCCGGCTACATCGAGAAGAATGCTAAACAGCCCCGAACTCTCACTGTACGTCTTGACGCCGAGGACCAAATTCCCGAATCTAACGTGACTCATATTCGACAAATTCCGTTCGTGGGTGACGTCGCCGCTGGCACCGGAGTTCTGGCCGGCGAGCACGACCATGAAATGATGTCTATTCCCGAGCAATTTGCGGGTCGTGGCGAAAGTTTTGTATTACAGGTTCGCGGTGATTCGATGATTGACGCGGGCATACTGTCAGGGGACTTCATCGTCGTACAACGTCAAACCACCGCCAACAAGGGAGAGATTGTCGTCGCCGGAATTCCGGGAGAGGAAGCCACAGTGAAGCGATACTTCCCTCAGGGCGCACGAGTCATTTTGAAACCTGAAAATACTGCCATGGAACCCATGGAATTCAGTACCTCTGAGGTGATCATTTTCGGTCGTGTGGTATCGGTGTTACGTAACTACTAAATAGAGGTCCCCGAGGTATTGGGTGTACTCCTCAACCACTCTCCCAGTACCGAGGCAAATCTGTTCACCTCGTCAGTCGTAACGTATTCATCGCTGCGGTGAGCACGCAAGGGATCGCCGGCACCGAAATTCGTTGCCGGTATTCCGAACTCACGAAAGGTTGCTACGTCCGTCCAACCCACCTTCGCCTGGGGAGTTTCACCAGAAATTTCCACCAAACGAGTCAAGTGAGGGTTCATCAATTCCGGACTTGCTGATGGCGCCCAGTCCTTCACCTCTACAACATCCTGTTCGTCCAGAAGTTCTCCAAGGAAATCTCTGAGCCACTGCACCGCCTGGTCCAGGGTGCGGTCGGGGGCGACTCGATGATTTAGGACACACGAGGCTACGTCGGGAACCACATTGGGTGCTACGCCACCCTCGACGCTGACCGCCTGCAATTGTTCAACGTAGGTAACGCCTTCGAGTTGTACTTCCCGAGGTTGGTACAACGCGACGAACGACAGTAGGTCACCCAATCGATGAATGGCGTTTCGACCAGTGAATGGCCGAGCGGTGTGCGCTCGCGCACCGCCAAGGGTGATTTTGATTCGCAGCGTGCCCTGACAACCCGCCTCCACTCGCCCACCAGTTGGTTCAGCAAGTACAGCCACATCAGCCACAAGGAGGTCGGGGCGCAACTCGGCAATCTCGAGCAATCCCGATTGAGAACGAGAAATCTCCTCGCGTGCGTAGAAGACCCACGTCACCTCGACGGGCCGCGGTGTCTTATCAAGAGCTAGGTCGATCATCCCCGCCAGTGAGCCCTTCATGTCGCAGGCGCCCAGACCATGCAGCACGTCGCCTTCGATGACGGAGGCCGTCACGTCGCCAGGGACCGTGTCGAGATGTCCAGCGACCAACACACGAAAGGAATGCAGACCAACGCTGCGAGCAATGACATTGTCACCGATTCGCTCAACTTCAAGGTCAGAATTCACAATCAGATGCTCATAGACGTACTTCGCGAGTGCACTCTCGTTGGTGCTCACCGAATCAATGGCCACTAGGGCTAAAACGTCTTCCAACGTCGTCATGTGGCGACACCGTGTTCACGTAGTAGCGAATTCAGCGCAACTTTAGAGTGGCGTTCATTCTCGTCGAGGCGCTTGATGATGAGGACGCAAGGTAGGAAATACTCACCGCCTGGGTATTCACGTCGTCGTTGTGCCGATACCGCGACGCAGTAATCGGGGACATAACCCCGAGATACTTCTTCACCCGTCTGGGCATCGATGACGGGAATTGAAGGATTCAAAATGGTGCCAGCTCCTAGGACCGATCCTTTTCCAACTCGGGCCCCCTCCACCACCATGCAACGACTTCCAATGAACGCCCCATCTTCAATCACGACTGGCACAGCGTTGGCCGGCTCCAATACTCCCCCAATGCCCACACCACCCGCGAGGTGAACATTCGCGCCGATTTGAGCGCAGCTACCCACCGTCGCCCATGTATCTACCATCGTCCCCGGGCCCACCCACGCACCGATATTGACGTAACTTGGCATCAAGATCACGCCCGGACTGAGATAACTTCCACGTCGGGCCGACGCACCCGGCACGACGCGAACGCCACGGCGTGCATAATCCGACTTCAACTCCAACTTGTCGTGATACTCGAAGGGTCCCGCTTCAATGGTTTCCATCGCACGAAGGCGGAACAACAAAAGGATTGCCTGCTTCACCCACTCGTGGACGACAACGTCATTGTTGTCATCAATCTCGGCGACGCGCAATTGTCCGTCATCCAATTTGGTGATCACCAATTCAACGTCGCGGCGCGCATCGAGGTTTTCCGGAGTCAGCTCTGCGACGTTCCCGTACCATTGGCGAATGCGCTGTTCGAGGTCGTCCATCGACCAATCGTAGTGGCGAGAGTTGTGACCTGATGTCACGGCGCTACGCATGAATTTGAAGGACTGGACTTGAGTAACTTGGGCCAGAGTGGAACGATACCCCCCCCCGAGAACACCTATCGGTGACAGGCCCAAGGAAGGCGTTGATTCCCGCGAAAGACGTTCAGCCCGCGGAGAAGAAACAAGATCGCTGCTGACTGGTTGGATCCGCCTTCACTAAAGATCACTCCGCTGCAACGGCTAGTTCGAAGTCCTCAAACGCACGACCGCTCGTTCAATGGCCTCATCTGGTTGCACGAGTGCTATCCGCGCAAAGTCGACTCCGGCGGGTCCATAGAGCTCGCCGGGGCTAACGATGAGACCTGAAACTTCGGCCAACCAGGCGGCTAGCTGCCAACCATCCATTCCTTCTCGCGAACACCACAAGTAGAACGACCCCTGCGGGGCAGGACAGGTCACACCCACTTCGCGTAGAGCATCACCCAGGATGTTGAGACGTCGAAAGTACACGTCTCGCTGTGTTTCAACGTGCACGTCATCGTCATAGGCCAGCGACACGGCGGCTTGTACCGGTGCGGGCACCATCAAACCGGCATGCTGGCGCACGAGGCGAAGATACGCCACCACTTCAGGGTCGCCGGCGTAAAACCCAGCACGCACACCCGCGAGATTGGATCGTTTGGAAATCGAGTGCAACGCGAGGACATTGTCCATCCCGTGCTCGAGGATCGTGTGGGGCCGGTCGCTCCATGTGTAGTCGGCATAACACTCATCGCTCGCCACTAGTACGTCGTTCTCGCGTCCCCACCGTGCCGCGGCGCCCAAATCGTCCAGGTGTCCCGTGGGATTCCCAGGTGAATTAGACCACAGCACGAGCGCCCGTGCCCTATCCGATGAATCAATGCTCTCGAGGTCCAGCATTCCGTTTTTCATAGGAACCTCGACCGCTCGAAGTCCAGCAAGTCGGGCTCCCATTGCGTACGTAGGGTACGAAATAGCTGGATAGAGAACGGTGTCACGATCATCACGACGAAGGTGAAGGTATTGAGCCAGCGACGCCACGAACTCCTTGGTGCCCACGCACGCTGCCAGTTGTGACGCAGGCACCTCGACACTGAACCTTCGATGCATCCATCCCGCACAGGCTTGGCGATACTGCGCTGTTCCCGCCGACGGCGGATAGCCCCGAGCTCCGGTGGCTTCGGCGAAGGCCTTCACCACGAAATCCGGTGGCGCATCGACCGGTGTTCCAATGGAGCAATCAATCGCCCCACCCTCGTGACGAGAGGCTGCGTCGCGCAGGCCCTCGAGACGCTCGTAGGGATAGGGCGGCGGGATGAAACTCAATTGATGACCCTCCACTGTGCGAACCGGGCCGCCCCGACTTCATCCAACACCACTCGAACGGTGACGAACTCTTCGTCCACTGAGGTGTCGAGAACTTCTCCCTCGCGGTGGGCGGCCGCCACGAGATCGCCTCGATCAAGGGGCAGGCGCAACATCACCACCCGGTCCTTCGTACGAAGGCGATCACCAAGGTTAGCAATCACATCATCGAGGTTCTCACCAGTCAGAGCCGACACCCACACACTGCCGCTATAGACCTTGGCCAAATCGCGCGAGCGTGAACCAGGCACGTCTGCCTTGTTGAAAACCAAGAGTTCCGGAACAGCGTCGGCACCGATCTCACGCAATACCTCACGTACCGCAGCAATTTGCTCTTCGGCGTCATCGCTAGCTCCGTCAACGACGTGCACGAGCAGATCGGCCAGTTGCACCGACTTGAGAGTACTCATGAACGCTTCCACGAGTTCGTGAGGGAGGTTCGAGATGAAGCCAACGGTGTCGGTCACGAGAATCGTCTCGCCGCCGGGCAGTTGACGCTGGCGAGTACGGGGGTCCAGAGTCACGAAGAGTCGGTCCTCGGCGAGAACACCCGCGTCGGTCAGGGCATTGAGAAGCGATGATTTTCCCGCGTTCGTATACCCCACCAAAGTCACCTCACGATGACGGCCACGGTCGCGTCCCTGACGCTGCACGTCCCTCGTTCGGTCAATCTGCTTCAATTCCTGACGAATGTGGTGGATGCGGTTCACGAGACGCCTGCGATCAACTTCCAACTGAGTTTCACCCGGACCTCGAGTTCCAATGCCGCCAGCTTGTTGCGAGAGCGAACCACCAACACGACGCAACCGAGGCAACCGGTACTGCAACAAGGCCAATTCGACCTGGGCCTTGCCCTCAGGAGTGCGCGCATTCTGGGCGAAGATGTCCAAAATCACCGCCGTGCGGTCAATAGCGGTACGTCCCAGGATCTTCTCAAGATTGCGCTGCTGAGCCGGGGAGAGATTCTGTTCAAACACCACCGTGTCGGAGTCCAGGGCGAGGCAAATCTCTTTAAGCTCGTTCACCTTCCCCGAGCCCAGAAACGTGGCGGGGTCGGGTGAATCACGACGCTGAACTACTCGGGCGACGACGTCAGCTCCAGCGGTGTCAACGAGCAAAGCCAGTTCGTCGAGTTGATGCTCCAGCTCCTCTGAGCTCATGTTCGGAAACTGAACTCCCACCAACACAATCTTTTCGCGAAACGTGCGGTCAATCAGTGTGGTGGGGATATACGTCACCCGCCGAGCCACTCCACGTTCGCAACGAATCGCACGGGACCTTCGAGACGCGCGCCACCCTCACTCAGCGTCACGCGCAGCGAGCCACCAGGGTTGTCCACGGTCACCTCATTGCCGGTGAAGCCGCGCTGATGACAAACTGCTGCCGTAGCGACCGATCCGGTTCCGCAGGCGAGCGTCCACCCCACCCCACGTTCGACCACTCGAATAGAAACGTGCGCCTCATCAACAATCTCAACGAATTCGACGTTGGCTCCCCCTAATTGAGCAGCCAACTTAGCCGCCATGTCCTCACGATCAATGTCATCCCAATCCGGGTTATCCACCACGACGACGTGCGGATTACCAACATGCGCGACGCCAAGGGCACCGGGAAGGGTCCCCACCAGTGTCACGGCCCCCATGTCAACGCTACCAACACCACTGTCATCACGCAGATCAAGGGTCACAACTCGTTCTCCCGCAAGAGTGCTGACACGCATCTCGCGGTCAGAGCGTCCCGTGGCGCGCCGCACCGCTGCGGCCAGGCAACGAATGCCATTGCCTGACATCTCGGCGATACTACCGTCAGCGTTGTACAACGTCATGGAGATAGACGAACCCACGGCCGCGACGATAAGTCCATCGGCGCCCACCCCCATGTGGCGATCACACGCCGCGCGTGCACGACGCGCGTCCCACCACGGGGCCGATCCCTGTTCGACCACGTCGACCAAGAAGTCATTACCCGCACCTTGCCACTTTTGTAATGATCGAAGTGCCATATTAAATTAGTTTCGCACGAACCCGTCGGGACTGGAAAGTACTTCGCCAAGACGCTTCGCTGCGTCGGAGGGGTCCTCAAACCACTCCACTCGCGGGTCACGTTGGAACCACGAACGCTGGCGACGAGCCAGCCGACGACTCTGGGTTATGGCGTCCTCGACGCATTTCTCCAGTTCGACGCCCTCTTCGATGTGCCGAAGTAGTTCGCGATACCCCACGGCCTGACGGGCCGTGCGACTCATTCCCCGTTCTCTCAGTAGTGCGACCTCCTCCAGTAGTCCTTCTTCCATCCAAGCCTCAAAACGTCTAGCAATTCGCACATCTAAAACATCAAATGAACAATTCAGTCCAATTTGAATGACTCGAGGGTCACCATAATGGCGAAGACCCGCTCCGTACGAGGAGAATGGTCGACCGCTGCCTAACGTGACTTCGAGGGCTCGCAGGACCCGTCGCGAATTCGAAGGTTCCATACGACTGGCCGCCACGGGATCGAGGCGAGAGAGTTCCTCATACATTCGTCCCACGTCGTCGCCACGAGCCTCGAGTTCAGCGCGCACCTCGTGAAACTGGCCGGGAATATCAAGATCATCAATCACGGCACGTCCGTAGAGTCCCGTACCCCCTACGTAGAGCACGCAACCACCCAGGGCCCACACCAGCTCCTGGGCTTGACGTGCTTCGTACTGAAACTGCGAGACCGTGAACTCCTGACTGGGTTCAATCAGGTCCAACAAGTGATAGTTCACTTGCGTTCGTTGATCGGTCGTGGCCTTGGCAGTACCAATGTCCATTCCCCGATACACCGTCATCGAGTCCACGCTCAGAATCTCAATGGCGCCATCGCTCTCGAGAGCGAGCTGATGGGCTAACGCAGACTTGCCCGACGCGGTCGTTCCGACCAATGCCACCGCCATGCCACCTTGATTCCTCACGAGGACATCAAAGGCAGTCGAATCTTGTGTCGTGGAGCTCGCTGCACCGACTCGAGTTCACCTAAGAGGTGGTACGGGGCACCATGGGTGACCCTGACCATCGCCAATGCTCCGGGTCGCAGTGTCGCTTCGGTCACGGGAAAATGAATCAGCTTGCCTTGGCGAGTCCGACCCGAGAGCATCAAATCATTACGTCGCGAGATACCTTCGACGAGCACTTCCTCGACGAGTCCCTCGCGCGCCTCGTGGTGTCGCAACGCGCAACGATCAAGGACTTCTTTCAGACGGACGAATCGATTGGCAACAATATCGTCATCGACAAAATCTGGCGCCATATCTGCGGCTCGGGTGCCCTCGCGTGGCGAAAAAACGAAGGTATACGCCGAGTCGAAGTCGGCTTCAGCCACCACCGCCAGAGTCTCTTCGAACTCACTCTCAGTCTCACCTGGAAAGCCCACGATTAAGTCCGTTGTCACGTGTAGATCATCGATGCCGGCCCGTGCATCGGCGAGGCGCTGTAGGTAGCGCTCTGCGCTGTAACCGCGGCGCATTGCGGTCAACACACGATCGGAACCCGATTGCAGTGGCAAGTGAAGTTGCGGGCACACTGCGACAGTCTCAGCCATTGCGGCGATCGTCTCGGGTCGTAAGTCCTTAGGGTGCGGACTGGTAAAACGGATCCGCTCGATCCCCTCAATCTCGCCGAGCGCACGCAGCAGGTCAGCAAAGAGCGGGCGACGCCGGGTAATGTCGCGACCGTAGGAGTTCACGTTCTGACCAAGCACGGTGATCTCGGTGACACCCGACTTCGCGAGCATCCGACCCTCACTCAACAAGTCATCAAAGGGTCGACTGATCTCCTCACCACGCACTGAGGGCACGATGCAGTATGCGCAAGTATTATCGCATCCCGTCTGAATGGTCATCCAGGCGGCCCAGGGCAACTCGCGCACAGCGTAGAGGGCCGGTGCCATGTCGCGCGCGGCTTCGGGGTCGGGGGCGTCCCATACATCCACGATCGCACCTTCGAGGGAGGCACGACGCAAGAGGGCTGGCGCCTGGGCCAGGTTGTGGGTCCCAAAAACGACATCGACCCACGATGCACGCTCCAGAATCTCACCCCGATCCTTTTGGGCCATGCACCCCCCGACCGCTATTTGCATGTCGGGGCGACGTTCCTTCTCGGCCTTGAGCTGACCCAGCGCACTGTAGAGCTTAAGGTCAGCGTTCTCACGAATAGTGCAGGTGTTAAAGATGACCACGTCGGCTGACGTGAAGTCCTCCTCCTCGACCATGCCCTCTGAGACGAACAATCCCGCCAGACGTTCGGAATCATGTTCGTTCATCTGGCAGCCAAAAGTCCGAATTGCGAAAGTTTTGGGCTGAGGCACCCCGACAGCCTAATCTTCACTCCCCCCAGGCCTTTCGACTCCTAGAGCGTGAGTGTCTCCTCGGGCGCGGACCGGTCCATAGTGACACCAGCTCCCGCCATCACCACACACACCAGCCCCACCAAGACCCACGTCGTGGCGCGTTCGTGCAGGATCAACGCGCCAATTGCGAAGGCGATCGCCGGATCCAGACTCATAAGGACACCCGCGGCGGCCGGACTGAGACGTCGCAATGCCTGAAACTCCGAGGCAAATCCCAACACAATTGACATAAACCCAACAATGAAGAGGCGCCCACCCAGTGTCGGGTGATGAAGCACGAGGGGCATCTTGGACAACGCCCAGGGCAACGTGACGAGTGCGCTCACTGACATCGATACCGCGAGACCGCCAAATCCCGTCGTCGCCCCCCCGAGCCGTGCAGCCGCGAATACGTACACCCCCCAACCCAGGCCACTCAATAAAGCGAAGATCGCGCCGGTGAACGTGACGCCACCACCGGGATGAGCCAAGAGCACTACACCGATCGCGGCTAGGAAAGCGAAACTGAAGTGTCGCCATGAACGATGACCAAAGACGGCAACGCTCAAAGGCCCCAAGAATTCAATTGTGACCGCGCTGCCCAGGGGAATTCGCGCGATGGCTTGATAGAACGACACACTCATAAACGCGAGCGTGACACCAAGAATTATCGCCGAGCGCCACTGCTCGCGGCGCCACTGACGCAGGTGCGGTCGAGTGGCGCCCATCAAGATGATCGAACCCACTAAGAAACGCCAGCCACTCGTGGCGACCGGTCCGAGTCTCTCCAAGACCGGTTGAACTATCGCTGCCGACCACTGAATGGAGGTCGCACCCAAAATGATAAAACCGGCACCCGCTATGGACACCCCCGGCGCGGAACTACTCACAACGCTAGGAACGTTGCAGTCCGCGCCGGTCGGCGTCGAGTTCCCAGACTTCGCCGGGCACCGAGTGTGCAACCAGGAAGTTGCGAGCTTCTTGAGCTACCCCTGACGAGGTCCGTTCATTACAGAGTGCCAACATCGTTGAACCCGCCCCCGACCAACAAGAGCCCGCTGCGCCAGCCTCGCGCAGGTGCGCCAACAGGGGTTGGGCGAAAGGGAGGAGCGACATTCGGTAGGGCTGGTGTAAATGGTCATCCATCGAGCCAGGAGCGAAATCCTCGTGACGAGCGAGTCCCGCGATCAGCAGTGCCACGGCGCTCACGTTACGAACCGCGTCTTTAAAAGGCACCTCGTTTGGCAAAACTCGCCGCGCATCAGCTGTGGGCAACTCCTCGTCGGGCACAACAACTACGAAACGCCATGCCGGATCAAGTAGCAAGGATCGCGCGACGATGCCGTAACGTTCATCCACGCTGGCCACCACCAATCCGCCGAGCAAAGATGCCGCGGCATTCTCAGCGTGACCATCGACTTCGGTAGCAATGTCGAGTGGCGAGGCGGATCCAGCCGCCGCGGCGGCGGCGAGAGCAAGGGAGGCCGATGACCCTAAACCTCGCGAAAGCGGAATCTCAGAGTTGACGTGAATGGCGAAACGGTCGTGACCAAGGACACTCGCCGCAACTCGCGCACCCAGGTGGTGCTCGTCGTCGTAGAGCCCGGCGCCATACCCCTTAGAAGTGATTGAAAAGCTCTCGGCCAATTCGACCGAGACTTCGACGTAGCGCGTCAAAGCCACCGCGATCGCATCGAAACCCGGACCCAGATTGGCAGAACTAGCGGGGACTCGCGCGAGCATAGATTTAGGCTACGCGCTGCAATAAGGTGAGCGGAGCAAGTCGATGAACGACAGTCAATGGCACCCGAGTGTGCGTACCATCGTCAACCGTGAGCCAACCAATCACCTCTCCCGCCTGTATCGGGCCCGACTGGGGCACGACACTCACCTGGACATTGGCACCATTTAGAGCAGTCAAATAGTCCAGTGTTACGTGTAGCTCAGTAACTACGTTGACACGCTCATTGTCCCAGCCAATCGTTCCAACCACCGTTCCCGCGGGAATCTCGGTTGAGTGCTGAGAGTCCAGCACTGAGTGTTCTAGGGCCAGTGCTTCATTGCCCGCGGGACCTAAGAGATCCCCTCCGCGCGCGCCGAGCACCACCGCATACGCCAATTCACTCTGACCTCGAAAGGAGAAGTTCATCGCCATTACGTCACAACCACCAGCGGCGTCAGTACGCCCCGACTTCACACCGACGACGTTGTCGAGACCCACGAACGGCGTGAATGAGTTCAGGGTCCCCGCCACCGGCAGGGTTACCGTCGGCTGATCGACGATCGCACGTACCTCGGCGAATTTCATTATCGTCGCCGCAAGTTCTCCTTGGTCGAGTGCCGTGGAAACCGACCCGGACCCAATTCCCGTCACGTCTGCGTAGTGGGTACTCCTTAGACCCAACAACTGGGCGTCAGCGTTCATATGAGCAACGAAGTTCGCGGTGCCGCCCCACACCAGATTCGCCAGTATCGTACCGAAATTTCCCGCCGAATGCACCAACAATCCCGAAAGCAATTGATCCTCACAGAGACGTTCGCCCAGCGCAACAGCGGCACTGGACTGACCCTGTGCGGTGATGGTGACGTAATTGGCGACGTCGCCAGCATTGATGATCACACACGGACCGGTCTCTCCTGGGTTAAGGGGCAATTTCTCGAGCGTGACGTAGGCCGTCATCATCTTGGTGAGGCTGGCGATTGGCAAGACTTCACTGTGGTAGGTGCGCTGTACTCCGAGAGCAGGAATCACTAGGGCTGCGCTCCCCATACTGGGCCAGTCGATCGGTGTCGTGGCGTGAGAGGAGAGTTGCGCGAGAGCTGGTTCGAAACTTGATGCCTTGTGCAAAAGCGGGGCCTGCATCATGAAAATCATGCCCGCCGCCATAGAAGCGCCCATCGTGAGTGAGAACCCGCGAGTCACAAGTCCGCGGAGCGCGGGACGGCGTGATGATGTTTGAGGCACCTCACGACGTTACAGGTTGTCGTCGAAGTCCTCCACAGAAATCAGCACTTTGCGGGCCTTGGAGCCATCGCCGGGTCCGACAACACCTTCAATCTCCAGTTGGTCCATAATGCGCCCCGCTCGCGCGAAGCCGACGCGCAGCTTGCGCTGGAGCATCGAGGTGGATCCTGATTGGTTGCGAATGACAATTTCACGAGCCTGCCGAAGAATCTCGTCGTCGCCATCGCCCGAGCCAGTTGTTACGTCTCCTCGACCGACGGGAACGTCCAGGGCCACCACCGTCTCGCGTTGGCCACCTTGGCCTCGCCAATTCTCCACCACACGTCGGACTTCTTCCTCAGACACCCATGGCGACTGGAGTCGACGAGCAATATTGCTCGACGCAGTGACCAACAGCATGTCGCCCTTACCGATAAGGCGTTCGGCTCCAGCCTGGTCCAGGATGACTCGACTATCGGCAAGGGACGAGACCGCGAAGGCCATTCTCGAAGGAACATTGGCTTTTATCACTCCGGTGATGACGTCCACACTGGGACGTTGAGTGGCGAGCACCAGGTGGATACCGACTGCACGAGCCATCTGGGCAATCCGCACAACCGACTCTTCGACGTCGCGAGCGGCCACCATCATGAGGTCGTTGAGCTCGTCGACCACGATCACGATATAGGGCAACACTTCGGGCTCGCGCGGAGCTACCCCTGAGTCCAAGGAAGTCGAACGCTCAATGGCCTCGCCCACCATCTCCTCAGTCGTCAACTCCAAATCAACCTCTCCTCGGGCCACCATCTGCTGGTAACTCGTGATATCGCGAGCACCGTTCTCGGCCAAGACGTCGTAGCGACGCTCCATTTCCTTGACGGCCCACGCCAGCGCCCCGGCAGCCTTCTTCGCATCAACTACTACTGGAGCGAGCAAGTGTGGCAAATCGTTGTACTGCCCCATCTCAACGCGCTTAGGGTCCACCAGGAGCAACTTGACTTGGTCGGGAGTCGCCCGCATCACCAGTGACGTAATGAGTGAGTTGATACACGAGCTCTTGCCTGCTCCCGTAGCCCCCGAGATCAGAACGTGAGGCATTTCACCCAGATTGACCACCACCGTCTTTCCCGAGATATCTCGCCCAATAGGCACGTCGAGCGGATGAGTAGCAGCAACGGCCTCCTCGGAAACGAGGAGGTCACCGAGAGCCACCAGGGCCCGATGACGGTTTGGAACTTCCACACCGATGGCCGATCGACCAGGGATTGGTGCGAGGATACGAACGTCGGGACTAGCCATGGCGTAAGCGATGTCCTTGTTGAGTGACGTGACGCGTGACACTTTCACACCCGGACCCAGTTCGAGTTCGAAGCGAGTCACCGTCGGGCCCATGGTAAATCCAATCAGGGTGGTGTCGACCCCGTGGGCACCGAGGGCCTCCACCAGATCCACCCCAGCGGCCTCAATGGCGTCGCGGTCTTGACGTTGCTCGCGGGTACGAGTGAGTAACGTCATAGGTGGGAGCTCCCAGTGGGACTGACTCGAGCCAAAGTACATCGCGGGTCGCGCTCTCTCCCCGGGTTCGTCCTGAGCAACCTCGTAGTCGCCTTCGTCAGCATCCTCCTCATCGACGTAGCTCTCTTCGCGAGAGTCCTCGTTCGCAAATTCCTCATCGACGAAACCCACGTTCACGGCTTGCACCGTAACGTGGTCGTTATTGAGCTGGGGATCACTCTTGCGACGAATACGCGAAGTGATAAGAGGCTCCTCTGGAGCAGTCGGTTCAACTTGTGGATCGTAACTTGACGAAGTCGGGCGTGCACTCCACCACGTAGCGAAAAGACGACCGAGCGAGGACAAGACGCCGCCAGCGTAGGTGACGAGAGTGCGCAAACCAATACCCGTACCGATGATGAGGGCGATGACGAGCACTGCGAGCAACGCCGCAATGGTCCCGCCCGGACCGATGAGGTGAGCGAGTGTTCCCCCGACGCCGACACCTAGCCACCCGCCAGCACGTCCGAGTTGAGCCAGCGATGCGTGCATCGACGGGCGCCCCTGAGCGATATCACCGAGTCCTGAGACGGCGACCAAAGCGAGACACACCGCCCACAGAAATCGAGCGCGCTCGATGTCGACTCGTGCGGTCACCAACACCACACCGAGTCCAATCAGCAAGACCGGAATCGCCACGCGACCAACGCCGAAGGCCAACTTCAGACCTTCGTTCACACCTCGACCTACGACACCCAACGTATTGATCTCGGCGAACAGAATCAACAAGCCCGCCAAAATCATCAACACAATCCAGATGTCGCGCTGGTGGCGACTCCACAGTGTCTCGTGCGTGACTACCGCGTGACGACCACGTGACGAAGTAGTTCCCTTAGCGCGAGAAGTTGCACGACGAGAGTTTGCCATTACCTCCAAGTTACCGAACCGGCATTTGTCGTGGTGGCCAATCACCTAATCTGGTGCGATGAGCGCTCCCCAGCACCAGAGTTCCATCGACCTAGCGACCCGACTAAAGGTGAATGCACGTAGTTGCACCGTCGCCGCACGACGACAGCTTTCACCATCATTGATGGAGGTTGTCCTGCGCGGTGACGCCACGTCATTGGCCGGCGTGCCGGGCAATGACGTCATGGTTCTAGTCAATGCAAACGACGAATCCTCCACGAGACGGCGCTACAGCGTGCGTGCTGTGGACGACAGTGCCGACACGTTCACTCTGTGGATCGCCATTGCGCACGACGGACCCGGTGCACGATGGGCCAAGTCGGCGAGCGAAGGAGACACCGTCGACGTCGTGGGACCTCGTGGCAAGATTCCACTCGACGAGAGCGCCGACTGGCACCTCTTCATCGGCGACGTCGCCTCGCTCGGAACTTTCTATCGTATGGCCCACGCTATCGATGCCCCGGGACGGGCAATCTTCATCGTTGAACTCGACGACCCATCAGACGCACTCACCGCGACTTTTGATGAGTCCCTGGGGGTCACCGCGATCTTCGTCGACCGCAACGCACGTGCTCACGATGACTCCACTGGTTTGATGGGCGGGTTGGCTGCCTTCACTCTCCCCCCCGACGAAGGACACACTTACCTCTTTGGCGAATTCCACGTCATGCGTGAGCTGAAGGTAGCACTTATGGACCGCGGAATTCGTAGCGAACAAATATCGCTCAAGGCTTTCTACCGTATTGGTCAGGCCAATGGTGCCAACGGCGAACCTTCGAAGGATATCTAAAGAACGACGATGGCAGTCAGCAACACTGGCTGTCGACGATACTTCTGACCAAGTAGTCGACCAGCGGCTCGCTGAGCCACTTTTGACAGCGACTCAACATCGCGGTTGCCGTCCTTCAGTGCCGTCTGCACCGCATCACGTACGGTGTCACGCACGGCGTCCAACACGCCGCGATCGTGATCACCCTCGAACCAGCCGCGAGCGACTACTCGCACCGGCTGTGAGAGGACACCACGTTCGCCATCGACACCTGCGGTGATTTGCACCACTCCGTATTCAGCGAGCATGCGACGTTCTTCGAGTGGACGCTCATCGAGGTCACCCGCGCTGCCATCGATGTAGTGGAAGCCCGCTGGTACTTGACCAGCTCGCTTAATGCCATCTCGTGTGACTTCAATTTGGTCACCATCTTCACAAATCAGAATGTGCTGGTCGGCCAGGCCCATCGACGCGGCCAAGTCCGCGTGATGACGCAGATGGCGATATTCACCATGTACCGGTACGAAGTTCTTCGGACGAAGAAGTTGATGGTAGGTGCGTAGTTCTCCCTGACGTGCGTGCCCCGACGCGTGCACGGGCTCTTGGCCAGAATGGATGACTTCAGTTCCCGCGCGGTGCAAATCGTCAATCACGCGACCGACGGACCACTCATTGCCCGGAATGGGATGCGACGACAGGATAATGGTGTCGCGTTCACCCACTGAGAAGTTCCTTGCGTCACCGCGTGAGAGCTTAGACAGGGCGGCCAACGGTTCACCTTGGCTGCCAGTACAAATTACGCATACTTCACCAGGTTCGTATCGATCGACGTTCTCGATATCCACGAAATCAGCCGCGTCGACGTGGAGGATATTCAACTTCCGCGCCAATTTGACATTGGCCTCCATGGAGCGACCCATCAGCGCAATTTTGCGATTCTGTTCGCGAGCTACGTCAATAATCTGCTGCACGCGGTGAATATGGCTGGCGAAACACGCCACCACCAGGCGACGATCGGGGCGCTCGAGGAAGAGTCGCCGCAAGGCTCCACCTACCGAACGCTCCGACGCGGTGAATCCCGGCTCTTCTGCGTTCGTCGAATCGCACAGCAATAGCGACACTCCTTCGTCGCCCAACGCGGCGAGTCGTGACACGTCGGTGCGTCGGTTGTCTATGGGCGTGAGGTCCAACTTGAAGTCACCCGAGTGCACAATCACGCCAATTTTGGTGTGAAAGGCCAGAGCGTGCGCGCTGGGCACTGAGTGGGTCACCTGAATGAATTCGATATCGAAGGGCCCGATGTGACGTCGTTCGCCATCTGCGACTTCAATGAAGGTCAAATCGTGAGCGACGCGGGCCTCGTTCAAACGGTGGCGGGCGAAACCCAGCGTCAACGCCGATCCGTAGATCGGCACGTTGACATCTTTAACGAGGTAGCGAAGTGCTCCGGTATGGTCCTCGTGCCCGTGAGTCAACACAATGGCGTCCACACGGTCACGACGCTCGATCAGCCAACGAAAGTCGGGCAAGATCAGGTCGACGCCGTACATAGTCGGTTCGGGAAACATCAGTCCCGCGTCCACGACAACGATGCGACCGTCCTGCTCGATAGCCGCACAATTTCGACCAATTTCGCCGAGGCCGCCAAGAAAAGTGATGCGAACGCTGTCCTTAGCCACGCGTCGCTGCCAGTGCCGACACCACGTCACGTGCTGACTGATCGAGGACTTCGTCACTCGGACCTAGGGGGAGGCGGCATTGGCCGACCGCAAAGCCCAAGGCCCTCATCGCGGCCTTTGATGGAAGTGGATTGGGATACATGTCACTCGTTTCGAAAATACAACTCGGGGCTAGGCGTGCATTGAGCAGTCGCGCCGCATTCCAGTCGCCGGCGTGCGCCGATCGAATAAGGGCCGCGAACTCCGGGGCCGCCCAGTGTGCGGCCACCGATACCAGACCTACTGCTCCCACCGACAAGAATGCCAACAACAATGCGTCGTCGCCACTGTAAAGGTCTAAGGTCTGACCCAATTCAGCTTTGACGCCAGCCGCGCCAACCAGATCTGCCGACGCATCCTTGAGGGCTACCACATTGCTGTGGCGACGCACTACGTCGATTGTCGTGGCCGCGGCCACCTTACGACCGGTACGAATGGGAATGTCGTAGAGCATGATGGGCAGAGATGTGGATTCGGCTACGGCACCGAAGTGCGCGGCGATCCCGCGTTGACTTGGACGAGCATACGCCGGCGTGGTGGCCAAGATTCCCGCCACTCCCGTAGCCGCAGTCCTGGAAGTCAATTGCACCGAACGAGCAGTATCCGACGAGGTGGTACCCGCCAGGACCGGCACTGTTACCGCCTGAGCCACGGCCGAAAACAAGTCGAGCTTTTCCGAATCCGAAAGCGAAGAGCCCTCTCCAGTGGATCCGCCCACCACCAAAGCATCATTGCCCTGCTGCACCAAATGCTGAGCGAGGTCACGCGCGACGTCCAACGCCAGTGTGCCATCTTCTTCGAAGGGAGTGACCATCGCGGTCAGCAAATATCCAAAACGGGGACCGGCCATGTAACGAAGTTACCAGTCGTGGCCCTATTACCCCGGTTGGTTCAAGCGATAAACGAGTCGATTCCCCATATAAAACCAGGTGCATCATCGGCGTTCTTAATGGCCAGCGCCACACCCTGGACGAAACTGACGCGATCGTACGAGTCGTGTCTGATTGTCAATCCCTCGCCCGGACCGCCGAACAAAAGCTCCTGGTGCGCAACTAATCCTGGCAATCTGACTGAGTGAATTCGAACCCCGTCTCCCGCGTCAGCGCCACGTGCGCCTTCAATCGTGAAGCGCTGCGTTGGTTCAACAGGCGTACTTCGCCCGGCTGCAGCGCGCGCCGCGCGAATACGCTCAGCGGTAGAGATGGAAGTTCCTGAGGGAGCATCAACCTTGCGGTCGTGGTGCAATTCAATAATCTCGACCCTCTCGAAGTATGGCGCGGCCATTGCGGCGAATTTCTCGCTCAACACCGCGCCGAGCGAGAAATTCGAGGCCATGATGACGCGCGTCGAGATAGCGGCTCGCTCTACCGCGCTGCGTTGCGCTTCATCAAGCCCGGTTGTCCCGATCACCAGACCCACCCGATGTGCCGCGCACCACTTCGCGCTGTGCACTACTGAATCGGGCTGTGAGAAGTCCACCACCACATCAATGTCTGTCGGATCGATCTCATCGAGGCTCGAATAGGACACGGCACCAAAGAGGTCCAGTGGCTCGTGAAGGTCAACAATCGCACGAACTGTAATCTCGTCGATCAAGCACAGATTCTCCGCGAGCGATTGTCCCATTCGGCCGGCTCCGCCAACCAACGCAATTCTTTTCACCACTAAACCTTACTGGCAGCCCTCTCCCTCGAGGGGGTCACCAAGTCGAATCACGCCGCGCTGTCCGTCGGACAGCGCGGCGTGATTCGAAGTCAGTGGCTAGACCAGCTAGCGACGACGCGGGCGCGGACCGCGACGGTTTCCTCCGTCGCTCTCAGTGAACGAAGGACCACCGGGGCCCAAGTCACCAATCTCGTCCGCCAGCTCAGCTTCGAAAGCAGCCTCGAAACTTGATGAGGGTGTCGCTGCAACGGGTCGCGCTGCGCGTTCGCCACGGTCACGCGTCCCACGATCGCCACGATCGCCACGATCGCCACGCTCTGTCCGCTCACGCGGAGCATCTTCGGCGACCATGTCGGCGTACTCACCAGCGAGTGACAGCGACACCTTGCCTTGCGGATCGATATCGTCTACCTTGACCTCGATCGCCTGTCCCAACTCGACAACATCCTCGACGAGGCCAATTCGCTTTCCGCCATTAAGCGGCGACATCTTCGAGATGTGCAATAGACCATCGCGTCCCGGCAGGATACTTACGAAAGCGCCAAATTTTGCGATATTGACGATACGGCCCTGGTAGACCGCACCGACCTCCGCGGTGGGCGGGTCCAAGATCAGCGAGATACGACGCTTAGCCTCTTCCACCGCACGTCCGTCTTTGGCCCCGATGGTGACAGTACCAACCACACCATCGTCATCGACAGTGATATCAGCACCCGTCTCCTGCTGGAGCGTGTTGATGACCTTGCCCTTGGGTCCGATGACCTCACCAATCTTGTCAATGGGAATCTCGATCGAAACAATTTTGGGCGCCACAGCGGCCACTTCGGAGCGCGGCTCCGCAATGGTCGAGGTAATCACCTCAAGAATCGCCAGACGAGCCACCTTGGCCTGGAGTAGCGCCTTAGCCAACACCTCAGCCGGGAGGCCGTCAATCTTCGTGTCGAGCTGTAGTGCGGTGACCGCATCAGCGGTACCCGCGACCTTGAAGTCCATATCACCGAAAGCGTCCTCTGCTCCAAGGATGTCCGTCAACGTCGAGTAGACCCCATCCTCGTAGACGAGGCCCATTGCGATACCGGCGACTGGCGCCTTGATCGGCACGCCCGCCGCCATCAATGAGAGTGTTGATCCACAGACCGACGCCATCGACGTCGAGCCGTTGGATTGCAGAACGTCTGAAACAACGCGCAAGGTGTACGAGAATTCCTGCTCGCTCGGCAACACCGGCACCAGGGCGCGCTCGGCAAGCATGCCGTGGCCCACTTCGCGACGCTTGGGCGCACCCACGCGACCGGTCTCACCCACCGAGTAGGGGGGAAAGTTGTAGTGGTGCATGTAGCGACGGAACTCATCGGGCGTGATCGAGTCGATCTGCTGCTTCATGCGCGGCATGCCCAAAGTGGTCACATTGACCACCTGGGTCTCACCGCGCTGGAACAGCGCCGAACCGTGCGTCATCGGAAAGAGGTCGACCTGCGCCGACAACGGGCGAATCTCGGTTGAGGTACGTCCGTCAATACGAATTCCTTCGGCGGTGATGCGCTTGCGCACGATCCTCTTGGTGATGGACTTAACGGCAGCCTTGACTTCGCTCACGCGGTCAGCGAATTCGCTCAATTGCTCGATGATGTCCTTGGTGGCGGCATCCAACGCCTCATTGCGCGCTGTCTTGGTGGTGAACTTGTTGGCCTCGCTCAATGCATCCTCGCCCACTTCCTTCACTCGCGCCATGACGTCATCCTGGTAATCGGTGAACACCTTGTACTCGATGGTCTTGATCTCGCCGTGCTGAGCAACGTAGTCGCGCACCAACTGGCGCTGCAGGTTGATGGACTCGCGGATCCAGAGCTTGGAGGCTTCGAGGCCAGCGGCCAAAACCTCCTCGGAGACTTTGGGGGCACCGTCGGCGTACATTTCGAAAGATCCCTCGGTACCACCAGCTTCGACCATCATGATGGCGATGTCGGTCTCGACGGAGTCCTCGAGGGCGCGACCGGCTACCACGAGTTCAAAGGTTGCGGCGTCACCCTCGGCAAAGGTGGGGTGCGGCGCCCACTCGCCATCAGTGGTGTAGGCCATGCGCACTGCACCAATTGGTCCCTCAAAAGGAATCCCCGAAATCATGAGCGCGGCTGAGGCGGCGTTGATGGCCAGGATGTCATGGGGATTTTCCTGGTCGGCAGAGAAGACGGTGCCGACGACCTGCACCTCGTTGCGAAAGCCCTTGGGGAAGGAAGGACGCAACGGGCGGTCGATCAGCCGACAGATCAATACGGCCTGGTCCGAGATCTTGCCCTCGCGGCGGAAGAATGAACCGGGAATCTTGCCGGCCGCGTAGGCCCGCTCCTCGATGTCCACCGTCAGGGGGAAGAAGTCGATGCCCTCGCGCACGTTGCGTGCGGCGGCAACGGTGGCGAGCAAGATGGTGTCACCGATACGCGCGAGAACTGCGCCGTCGGCGAGTTGGGCGAGGTGACCGGCCTCAAAACTCAAGGTCTTGTCGGTGCCCGTGATGGGACTACTTACGCGGATTGCGTCAGTCATGGATGTGCTCCTTATGCGGTTAGCAACACTCCGCCCGGATCCCAGTGAGCAACCGTCGCGTTGCGCGACTGCTCTCCACTGGCCTCCGAGGGCTCGGATGTGTTGAACACGTCGACGGCGTCGACGTGGACCGGTTAGCGACGAATGCCGAGACGACCGATCAACTCGCGGTAACGCTCCACGTTGCCACGCTGCACGTAATCGAGCAGACGACGACGCTGGCCAATGAGCTTCATTAGTCCGCGGCGGGTGTGGTGATCACCCTTGTGAACCTTGAGGTGCTCGGTGAGGTGAGAGATCCGGTCCGTCAGAATCGCGATCTGGACCTCGGGTGAACCGGTGTCCGTGGCGTGAGCCTGATATTCCTTGATGATCTGCTGCTTCTCAGCCATAACGTATTTGCCTTATGAGTCGGGGGTCCCGTTGCGAGTCGCCAACGTGACGACCCACACGATCAGCGTCGCTGACCGAACGCCTATCCTAGCAGGAC
The DNA here is from genome assembly GCA_013044265.1 of Acidimicrobiaceae bacterium. Classification (GTDB taxonomy): domain Bacteria; phylum Actinomycetota; class Acidimicrobiia; order Acidimicrobiales; family RAAP-2; genus RAAP-2. Next base: position 8,953 of record JABEUQ010000018.1, on the reverse strand, counting down.
CCAGGACCCGGGCGTAAATTTCTCAAAGATTTCCTGACTTTGCCGCACGTCAAGGGACATTTGGGCCAACAACTCCTCCAGAGTGGCGAACGTGGCCTCCCCGCGCAACCGCTCAAGAAACGCCACGTCGAGGACTTGATCATAAAGATCACCCTCGAAGTCGGGTACGTGCACTTCAACAAGCAGCTGTCCGTCGTCGTAGAACTGAGGTCGAGTACCCACCGAGACCGCCGCACAACGCCACGCATTGCCTCCCCAGCGCACTGCGGCTGCGTACACCCCTCGAGCGGGCAATTTCTGACGTGGAGCAACGTCAAGATTGGCAGTGGGAAAACCCATCGTGCGTCCCCGGCCATCGCCGTGCACGACCTTCGCCCGTAAGACGAAGGGGCGACCCAAAATATCTCGGGCCCCCGCTACGTCACCGTCGTCGAGACGCGCTCGTACCGAAGTCGAACTATAGCGATGCTCACCACCGTAGGTCGGGGAGCTATGGACTCGAAAGCCGTGGCGCTCCCCCTCGTGCACCAACAGTGTGATGTCCCCTTCTCTGCCACGGCCGAAGTGCACGTCATCGCCCACCACGAGGTCCGTCGTTGCGAGATATCCCACCAGGACCCGCTCAATGAATGACGCAGCACTCTCGCGCGCTGCGAACTCATCGAAACTCAAAACACCGACCTGATCAATGCCCAAGCTCTCGAATCCTTCGAGCCGTTGCTCTAAGGTTCCGATCAAATACGGGGCAGTCAATGCTGACAGGACCAGCGCCGGGTGCGGATCAAACGTCACGATGCTCGCGACAGCACCTTGCTGGGACGAGAGACGCACCACGTGTTCAATCAGCGCTTGGTGTCCGAGGTGCAAACCATCAAAAACGCCAAATGCGACCACGCTGGGTCGCTGCATCTCCGCATCGAAGTTACTCAGTTTCATTGACCGTTACCCCGTGGCGCCAAGACAATCTCGGGTTTCCATAGGTCTCCACGTCGACGCAACACCCCTACCAGTTCGCCTTCTACATCGAGTGCAGCAATCTCGTCTCCCGTGAAGGTTTCATCCAGCCCAAGGCGTTGACCCATTCGCATCTTCACCACATCGGCAACCTCTAGGTTGCGCGTCTCCAGTCCCTCCACAAGGTGTACCGGAGACGACAAGACCGATGCGACGTCACTGAGCGCGGACAATTCTTCCAGGGAGTGGGCATCACGCACGTGGTGCGAACCACTCGCAATACGTCGCAATGCCGTTAGATGACCCACAGTTCCCATTTTGACGGACAAATCACTCAGCAGTACTCGAACGTAAGTTCCTACCGAGCACACTACGTCGAAATCCCAGTCACCCTTCAACTCACCCGGAGTCAGAGTGAACGAATCAATCACGATGTCGCGCGATGCACGCTCCACCTCAATACCCTCGCGAGCGAGCTCGTGCAGGCGCCGCCCCTCCACCTTGAGAGCCGACACCATGGGAGGAACCTGACTCTGGAAGCCCAACATTGTGCCCGCCCACGAATTGACCTGTCCAATGGAGAGTTCCGGCACCTCAGATGTAGCAACGACGATTCCGTCGGCGTCGAGAGAATCAGTGGCCTCCCCCAATCGCACAGTTCCGATGTAGTGCTTCGACTGAGACTGAGCGAAGCGTAAGAGGCGAGTCGACGGCCCAACTGCCACCACTAGAAGTCCTGTGGCCATCGGGTCCAGGGTTCCGGCGTGACCAATGCGGCGTTCGTTGAACAGTTTGCGCAGTCGTGCAACCACGTCGTGGCTAGTGAGCCCGCCTGGTTTGTCTATCAGTAGCAGACCGCTACTCGTCGTCATGATGCTGACGGCGCAGGACGCCTTCCACCGCGTTGCCGCTTGCGATGGCTGGATCGGCCATAAAGGACAACTTCGGGGTTCTTTTGAGCCGCGTCTGGGCATTGACCGAACTCTGAATCTGACCTCGACGTTCCTCAAGCGCCTCAGCGACTGATGGATCGAGAGAATCGAAAAACACCATGGCCTGTCTCATGTCCTCAGTCGTCTCGACACCAGTCACCGTTAAGAAGCCGAGCCGCTCATCGTGATCGCTCAGTCGCACCAACTCCTCCGAGATGACTTCTCGCAGAATTTGGTTAACCCGCGCCGAACGTGGATAGGAATGATGACTCGACGAATGGGCCATGGACTAGGCCGTGCGCGGAATCTCGCGCTCTTCGAACGTTTCGATGATGTCGCCATCCTTGAGATCCTGATAGTCCGAGAGCCCGATACCGCACTCGTAACCGGCTGCCACCTCGCGCGCATCGTCCTTGAAGCGGCGCAGCGATGTAACCGAACCCTTCCAGATGATGGTCCCCTCGCGTAGGAATCGGACCTTCGATCCGCGTGTAATGACCCCTTCACGCACGAAGCAACCAGCAATAGCGCCAATCTTGGGCACACGAAACACTTCCCGGACCTCAGCCTCTCCGGTGACAACTTCCTCGAAGACCGGTGACAAGAGGCCCAGCATGGCGGACTCAATCTCTTCGATCAACTTATAAATGATCTCGTAGGTGCGAATCTCCACGCCCTCAGACTCGGCCAATTCGCGGCTCCGTCGATCGGGGCGCACGTTGAAGCCAATGATTGTCGCGGTGGACGCCTTGGCCAATTGCACGTCATTCTCAGTGATACCACCCACGCCGCGGTGAACGATGACCAACTTGACGTCATCACGTTCAAGTTTGCGCAATGACTCGGTGCAAGCCTCAAGAGAACCTTGCACATCGGCCTTAAGAACGATATTCAACGTCGCGGTCTCACCGCGCTGAATCTGCTCAAACAAGTCTTCGAGACGCGCGCCCGAGGCTGAGGCAACCGGCTGGTGACCCACCAAACGCACGCGCTGGGCTCGCGCTTCAGCGAGAGAACGAGCATTGCCCAGATCTTGGGCCACGCGCACTTCATCCCCTGCGAAGGGAGGCTCAGAGAATCCAAGGATCTGCACAGGCGTCGAAGGTCCCGCTGACTTGATCTGTTTGCCCTGATCATCAATCAGAGCCTTGACCTTGCCATAGGCCGCTCCGGCCACCACGGGGTCACCAACACGCAGCAGTCCCTGCTGGACCATGACCGTGGCCACGGGGCCACGCCCAACTTCAAGATTTGCCTCGAGCACGGTGCCAGTAGCCCGACCTGTGGGACGTGCCGTCAGTTCAGCAAGTTCCGCCACGAGGAGGACCTGTTCGAGGAGGTCCTCAATACCTAAACCCTGGAGCGCTGAAATCTCAACGGTGATGGTGTCGCCACCCCACTTCTCAGGCACCAAACCATGCTCGCTCAGCTGCTGGAGCACGCGGTCAGGATTGGCATCCTCCTTGTCAATCTTGTTGACGGCCACGATAATCGGGACTTCGGCTGCCTTGGCGTGGTTAATTGCCTCGACGGTCTGGGGCATGACACCGTCATCAGCGGCCACGACAAGGATCACGATATCGGTCACTTTGGCACCACGAGCACGCATTGCGGTGAACGCTTCGTGACCCGGAGTGTCTAAGAAAGCAATGGGCTTACCGAGCCACTGCACCTGGTACGCACCAATATGTTGAGTAATGCCTCCAGCTTCACCGGCGACCACATTGGTCTTACGAATTCGGTCCAAAAGCTTGGTCTTGCCGTGGTCCACGTGGCCCATCACCGTGACAACCGGTGGCCGAGGTGTCGCCTCAATCTCCTCGTCCATGTCTTCTTCGTCGAAGTAACGTGCGAGTAGCGCGGCCTCCTGTTGTTCACCTGGGTCCACCAACTTGACCGAAGCGCCCACCTCAGCGGCGTAGAGCTCGATCATGTCGTCGGTCAAACCTTGCACCGCGGTGACAATCTCACCCTGCAGGAACAAGAAGCGGATGATGTCAGCTGCTGAACGATTCAACTTGGGCCCGACATCCTTGGCCGTTGAACCGCGTTCAATGATGATGTCACCCTCGGGCACTGGCGCCGACGACGGCAGCCAAGTAGTCATCTGGGTTGGCTCGAGCTCCTCGACATTGCGCCGACGCCGACGCGTGGTCTTGCGCTGTGACCCACGAGGTCCGCCACCCCCGCGAGGGGGGCCACCGCGATTCGGTCCAGCGGCGGCACCACCAGCAGGCGCTCCGGGTCGAGCACCGAAACCCGTGCCAGCGGGTCGAGATGATGGTCCACCCGTGCGTGCGGGTCCACCAGTTTGAGGGCCCCGCGAGCCCATCGGACGCGGGCCACCGGTCCCAGGGGGTCGAGAAGATGGTCCACCAGGACCACTGGGGCGACGCATACCCGGGGGTGGAGGAATCGGACGACCTGAAGGGCTGATCGGTCGACCGGGGGGAGGCGGAATCGGGCGACCGGTGGCACTCAATGGTGGTCGGGGAGGTGAAGCGGGCGACTCGCTCGCATCACCCGTGCTCGGACGCTGCGTGGGTCGAATTGTCGTTGGCCCCTCGCTCGGCGTCACGCGCGCCACTGCGGGCTTAGGGGCCGGAGCTGGTCGACTGCGCACCACTCGTGGGGCTTCGCCTACCACCTCAGTCACTGGAGAATCCTCCTTGGCCACAGTGCGTTCACTGATTGAGGACTCAGCACTGCCCTCCGTTACGGAAGTGGCCTCCGTGGGAGTTCCCACGTCTGGGGCACTCGCCGCAACGTGCCGCGTGGGCTTGACCTTGGCGGGCTCTTCGGGCGCCACCTCACGTCGCAGTCCCTCCGCATCAGCCTTGCGCCGGATGCGGTCCGCCTGGGCGTCCTCGATCGAGGCAGAGGGGCTGGAGGCACCAATACCCAATGTCTGGGCAAGAGCGAGCAACTCTTTGCTCGATAGACCGAGCTCTTTGGAGAGCTCGTGTACCCGGATCTTCTTCTGCGCCAAAACATTCCCTTGATTCGTGTGCTCGCAGTCCGCGAACACAGTTCCCTATTCTTCCACAACTACAACCATTTTCGAGCGCTTCGCCACTTCGCGCAACGCCACCACGTCAATCTCCGCTGGAGAGCACCGCAAAGACCTCGCCACGTGGACTTGATTCACACGCTCGGCGCACTCGCCTTCGCGGCACCACCACAGCCCTCGCCCACTACCTCGTCCGAGGTACCAGACCCCCTTCGAAAGTCGACCCGCACGGTGCAGTTCGGTGTCTTCAAGGCGCTGACGGCAGACCACGCAGGTCCTGACCGGGCTTATGCTTCGTCCCCCGTGACATCGACTTCGAGAATTTCCATTTCGACTCCACCCTCATCCATGACAATCACGTCTTCTACATGAACCACATGTCCTTCGTGGTCCCTGACCACGCTGGTGGTCTCTTCCACGAGAGTGACGCCATCGGTGAAGGCCTCGGACACTGGTTCGCCGTTATGAACGTGGGTTTCGTGCGTCTGCACCACCGTCTCGTCTACCACGACACCTTCCTCTGTCCACACTTCTTCGACAACTTCTTCTTCATCCTCGTTTTCCGAACGGATGTCGATTCGCCAGCCGGTCAGACGTGCAGCGAGTCGCGCATTTTGTCCTTCTTTACCAATCGCCAGCGAAAGCTGCTGGTCGTGGACGATTACCGTGGCAATTCCCTCTTCCTCATTGAGTTGGACTTCGCGTACACGTGCCGGTGCTAGTGCTGCCTGGATGAATTGAATGGGATCATCGCTGTAGGGGACCACATCAATGCGCTCAGAGCGCAGTTCATTCGTGATGTTACGCACGCGCGAACCGCGCGCACCGACACAGGCACCCACCGGATCAACCATGTTGTCGTTCGATGCCACGGCGATCTTGGAACGATGACCGGGTTCGCGAGCCAAGGCCTTTATCTCGACGATACCGTTGGCGATTTCGGGTACTTCTATCTCGAAGAGCTTCGCGACCAACGCCGGATGTGTACGACTCACCACGATCTGAGGTCCCTTATTAGTCTTTCGAACCTCGACGATGTAGACCTTCACCCGGGCGCCATGCTCGTAACGTTCAAAGGCGATCTGCTCGGCTTGAGGTAAGAGGGCCTCGACACGACCGAGGTCCAAGAGCGTGTAACGATTGTCGTTCTGTTGAACAGTTCCCGACACGATGTCGCCCTCGCGATTTGCGAATTCCTCGTACATCTGACGACGCTGGATATCACGAATCAATTGCATCAACACTTGCTTAGCGGTCTGGGCCGCTATCCGACCAAAGTCATCGGGGGTGGCATCCCATTCGCGAGTGACATTGCCATCTAGGTCGAGCTCGAGTCCCCACACCTTGATCTCGCCGGTCTCGGGGTTAATCTCGACTTCCGCGTCCTCAGCAGAGTCCGGACGTCGCTTGTAAGCGGCTAATAGGGCGTTGGCCAGAGCGACCAGCAATTCCCCCTCGTCGATATTCTGGTCACGCGCAATCTGTCCGAGGGCTTCTAAAAATTCGAAATTTGCCATGTCTTAGCCTTTCTTGCTCGTCGTTGAGGAGGGTTTGCCCCGTGAGGGGGACGGCTTGGCCTCGCCACCCCACTGAAATACAGTGCGAGCACGTTCGAGTGACTCGATGGCAATTTCTACTTCGCCGACTGACTTATCGTCCAAAGTGACGGTGCTATCGGTGACGCTCAGAAGCGGACCCTCCAGGCGACGAGTGGGTTGTCCCTCTCGTTGTTCCCGCAGTGTCACGACTTCGCCCACTGCTGAACGGAAGTGTTCGGCTGTTCGAAGACGGCGTTCGAGCCCGGGACTCGACACGTCCAACGTAAAACGACCTGGAATTGGGTCATTGAGGTCGAGCCACTCCGAAATAGCCCTATTAGCCTTGGTCAGCGACTCTAAGTCCACACCACCGGACTTATTGACCGTGACACTCAAAGTTCCCTTGGCAAGTTCTAGATCATAGAGATCCAAATCGAGACTGGATAAGAGCGAGCGCAATGGGGTCTCCAAATCCATGCCTCTCCTCTCTATGCCACCAGCGTTCGGACAATGAAAAAGCGCGGGCCCGAGGCCCGCGCTTAAACGAGTCCAAACGTCCTGAGCGGACTGTCGGCTTCAATTGTATCAGTTAGCCCCACGAGTGACAACAGACGCCACCGAGCACTCACCCGCCCATCAAATATGCTCTGACGAGGAGAAATTCTTAGTAGGACTTGGCAATAATGGCTACGAGACCCTCTTCGAGCTCATTATCCGGAATAGCCCCGTCGGCACGCTGCAGGCAACGTACGGTCATAGCTTCGGCCTTGAGACGAGCTTCGCCATTTTCACCCACCAAATCCCAAGCCAATCGGGCAAAGCCACTCTGGGCGGTCAAAATGGCCTCGTCCAAACTGTTGACATCTTTTGTGCGCTCATCGCGAAAAGCCGTCGCCGCAGCGTACATATCGTCTTGGATCTGGCCAACCAGGCTTTCTACCAAGTCGACGACCTCGGTCAGAGCAACGGGGAACTTCTCCCCCGTGTCGCGACGCACTACCGTGACGAGACCCTGAGCCAAGTCACGTGGACCGACCTCGATGCGCAGAGGTACACCCTTCATCTCCCAGTCGGTCACTCGACGGCCAAAACTTCCTCGACGTCCATCATCGATCTGGGTGCGTAGCCCCTGGCTGGACAGCACCTCGTTAAGTTGCTGACAGGCCGCTAATACCTCTTCATCTTCGCGAACCGCAATCACCACTACAACCCAAGGGGCTACTGCCGGGGGCAGCACTAGACCATTGTCGTCACCGTGGGCCATGATGAGACCTCCCACCAGGCGAGTCGAGGCTCCCCACGACGTAGTGAAGCACAATTCTGCCTGACCCTCCTCGCTCTGGTAATAAATATCGAAGGCCCGTGCGAAGTTCTGACCAAGTTCATGCGAGGTGGCCATCTGCAGGGCCTTGCCGTCTCGCATCATTCCCTCACAGGTCATGGTGTTGGTCGCGCCCGCGAATCGTTCACTCGGTGGCTTGATACCCAGGAAAGTCGGTACTGCTAGTACCTTCTCCAGGAAATCGTTGTACACCTGCAGGTGAATCCTCATGGCGTAGGCCGACGCATCTTCGGCGCTGGCGTGCGCCGTATGACCCTCTTGCCACAGGAACTCCGACGACCTCAAGAACAACCGCGGGCGAAGCTCCCAACGCACCACGTTGGCCCACTGATTAAGAAGTAGGGGCAAATCCCGGTAGCTCTGGATCCACTTGGCCATGAACTCACCAATTACCGTCTCCGACGTGGGCCGCACGACGATTGGTTCAGCGAGCTCTTCCCCGCCCGCGTGGGTCACGACCGCGAGTTCGGGACTGAAACCCTCTATATGCTCAGATTCTTTGGAAAGGTAGCTCTCGGGGATGAAAAGTGGGAAGTAGGCATTCTGCGCACCGGTCCTCTTGATGCGCTCATCGATGCTGGCCTGGATACGTTCCCAAATCGCGTAGCCATAGGGACGGATCACCATCGTGCCTCGCACTGGGCCATTGTCAGCCATTTCGGCCTTCGCGACAATATCCTGGTACCACTTGGGGAAATCTTCACTCTGCGGGGTCAAAACACTCGGGCTGGCCACAATTCTCCTCTTCGACGTGGTTCAAGACTAGTGAATCAACGATGCCGCTTCGGCCAAATCGTTTCGTCATCGATCCCGGTGGATCTCTCAGTCAGTGCCGAAATTGAAATGGCTACTCCGCCAGTTCTCGAGTTTCTCTGGGCCAAGCACTATGAGAAAGTGGCGCTATGGTAGCGCTAACCGCTCGTCATTTGAGAAACGAGGTTTCCCCGCAATTGTGCCGGGTATGGGGCTACTGGCATGGGAGCCAGTCCGAATCTCCCGCCTTCATAAAAAAGCCGGAGCAACTCGGCACGGTTCGCTCGCCCGGTCACGTACAAATTGCCATAGTGCGGTTGGTTAAACCTCTCGATGAGGTGCTACTGCCCCTCATCGAGAGCCCGCGCTCCCTGCGCGACGCTGAAAGCCACCTCTCCCCTTGACGAATAGACCTGCCGTTGTG
>JABEUQ010000169.1 GCA_013044265.1 Acidimicrobiaceae bacterium | reverse complement strand
TGCAGTTCGTCTGGCCAGCAAATCTGGACGCTGATGGACGTTCGTGGACGTTCTGGAAACACTCTCAAGGTGCCGGGATCGAGACCCGGGCGGCCCACTAGAACTCACCAGAAGACTAGGAACGTTCACGCTCGCAGATCCCAACGGTCGCAACATATACGTGCTGGAGAGAAATTTCTTCTCCTCCCACTAGCTGAAAAATTCGTCGGCGCAGACTGTCTCACAAGAGGTTGGACAAGATGGAAGTGAGCGCCAACGGACACAGGTCGGAACGGACCCTGGGGCATCCACGTTCCGTCTGGGCGCCTCGTCGACCGCACTGTCAGGTGCGACAGGGCCAACTGCCACTGTCATGCGGAGCCGCCCGAACTGCTCAATCCTTCCAGTGGAGATACAACCGCGAGAAAAGGCGCTCGCTTGCTCTCAGTCGAACAGTCGCTACCGGTCCCAGATCACTCAAGGCGTCGGGACCAAACTCAAGCGGCCCACCAAATTCCACCCAAAGACTTCGAATGATTGAGACTAAGGGCGAGTTGGGTTGGAGTTGTGACACTGCCGACTCACCGTTGACTTGGCACCGGGATAATGGAGTTGCTGTCCGATGCCATTCTCGTTGGGCTCCTAATGAAGCTCCGCGAACGAGGCGAATATGACCGCAATAAACAGCAATTCATCCGAAATTGGGGCAGAGACCAAGGGCGGGCATTTAGGGCGCCGCTATTTGTCGATTGTGGTCACCTTATTGCTCGCTCTCGTAGGAACCATCGGTGCGACATTTGGTGCGAACGCTGTTGCTCACAACAGCGCCGAAAAGGCGCGCCAGGCCTTCACCACATCTTCGAGTCAGATCGCCTCGACGTTGCAACTAGCCATCCAACATGAAAACGACCTGGTCGTGAGCGCCGGTGCCTTCGTCACCGGTAATCCCTCGACATCGCAGGCTCAGTTTGTCCAGTGGGTGACGTCGGTGCAGGCACTCAAGCGCTACCCCTAGTTGGATGGTCTCGCTTACGTCGAGCTGGTTCGAGCAGCGGATCTCCCGGCCTTCATCGCACGTGCCAGCGCAGGTTCCGGTGGTCAATTAGCTGCGAACGGTACCTTTCAGGTCATACCAGCAGGCAGCCGCCCCTTCTACTGCCTCGCTAGCGGCGCAGTCTCTCGCAATGCAAGCGGATCGGCACAAATGGACGGAATTGATTACTGCGATAGTAACGCGACGAAAGCGCTCTTCCTCTTTGCTCGCGACTCCGGCAACGGTGTCTACGTACCATACGTGACTCAGAAAGTCGCGTACCTGTTAATCGACACGCCAGTGTATAGAGGCGCCGTGATGCCCACAACCTTAGCGACACGCCGTGAAGCGTTCCTGGGTGCCATCGGGATGACCGTCTATCCCGGGCTCGTTCTTGACCGAGCGTTGCAGGGACATCGCGGCACGGCAGTCACTTTCAGTTACCACGCTGGTTCGTCCACTGCGGTGTTCTCAAGTGGTACGGCTCTCAAGGGCGCCGTGTCAACAATGATAAACCTTCACAATGGTTGGACGGTCACGACGTTCGCGCTGGTTGCGGGCGGTGCGGTCTTCTCCAACGCGAGTGCGCTCGCCCTACTGATCACCGGAATCACCCTCAGTCTGTTGTTGGCCATTCTCTTCTTCGTGCTGACCACCAGTCGAGCCCGTGCGCTGCGTCTCGTCGGCGAGCGTACCGGTGAACTCCGTCACCAGGCTCTGCACGATTCTTTGACGGGTCTGCCGAACCGAGCACTCATCATGGACCGCATCGAACAGCTATTGGTACGAAATCGCCGACACGGGACGCTCGGCGCGGCGCTATTCATTGACTTGGACGATTTCAAGGACGTGAACGACACATTGGGACATGCAGCGGGTGATCGCCTTTTGGTCTCAGTGGCCGCTCGACTCGAGGGCGCACTTCGAGATGCGGACACCATTGGTCGCATGGGTGGCGACGAGTTCGTGGTCTTGATCGATGGAGCCTCATTACAGGTCGCACCGGAACTCGTGGCCGAGAGACTCCTCGACGTGATGCGCCGACCCTTCGACCTTGATGGGGCGACGTTGCCGCTCATCGTGAACGTCAGTGTCGGAATCGCCATTGGGGACCGGACGAGTCCCGGAGACCTCCTTCGTGACGCGGACGTGGCGCTCTATGAGGCCAAGGCGTCGGGTAAGAACCGCTACGAGGTCTTTCACCCGGAGATGCAGACCGAGGTCTCGCGACGCACCGAACTCGAGTTCGCGCTGCGATCCGCCCTCGAGGGTGACCAGTTCCGCCTGGTCTATCAGCCCATCTATAACCTCGACGACCTCACAGTGGTGGGCGTTGAAGCTCTGCTCCGCTGGGAGCACCCCACCCAGGGACTCTTGCAACCCGACGAGTTCATCCCGATCCTCGAACAGACGGGCCAGATCAGAGAAGTAGGTCATTGGGTACTGACGACGGCCTGCACTCAAATGGCGCAGTGGCACAACCAGGGCAACGCCATGGACATCTCGGTCAATGTCTCGGGCCGCCAACTCGACAGCGACGACATCATCAATCACGTTCGTGACGCCCTTAACGTGAGTGGGCTCGCGGCCACGTCTTTGATCATTGAGGTGACCGAGACCGCCTTGATGCGCAACACCACAGCCACCGCGGTGCGTCTCGCAGCAATCAAGGAACTCGGCGCGAAAATCGCCGTTGACGACTTCGGCACCGGATACTCCTCACTCGCCTATCTTCGACAGTTCCCAGTGGATTGTCTCAAGATCGACCGCATGTTCACCAACGCGATCACCACGTCGCCGGAGTCCAAAGCCCTGATCGGGACTTTAGTGCAGCTCGGCAAAGATTTAGGACTTCGCACCCTCGCCGAAGGGGTAGAGACCACTGACGAGATGGACCTGCTGCGCGATCAACACGTGGATGAGGCTCAAGGCTTCCTGCTCGCTCGACCCCTCGACGCCGAGACGTTCGAGGCCCAGCTCCTTGCGCCGATTCGGCCCATCGTGCTTGGAGGGCCAACGCCGGACGTCACGCCACGAAAATAGATTGCAGTTGCTTCTGATTTCTGAGCCGTGCCGAGTGGACCGAGCACGAATCACAACGAGGACGTTGTCAGGTGGTTCACTTTATTGTGAAAGCTCGTCCGCCAGCCATAGCTCAAAGGCCTCATCATCAGAACATCGAATTTGAATAGTGACTTGACCTTGGAACGATCCTGGGTCTAGCCAATTGTCTAGCCACCAGAACAAACGTGAGCGGACTTCCGTGGACGTTGGTGGACATCCCACTTCGTCTGGCCAACAAATCTGGACGCTGATGGACGTTCGTGGACGTTCTGGAAACACTCTCAAGGTGCCGGGATCGAGACCCGGGCGGCCCACCAAAAGAATCCGAACGTCCACGCTCGTGCGTCCCATCGGTCGCAACACTTAGAGGTTGGAGAGATATTCTTTCTGCGACTGGCCTGATTGGCTCACCCCCGTGAACAGAGGTCTGTCATAAGCCTCCTCGACGCACTCACTGATCACAGTCATTCAATGTGGGAGAGGGAATTCGTGATTCTCCATGCTAGAACTCGACCGAAAACCAATGAAGGGCAACTAATACGCGACACGTCTTTACATTTGAAAAACGACCCTCTAAGGTCATCCTGATGCGAGACATCGACAAATGACCTCGACGCAATCGATAAGAGTCGTCGCATGACCTTCGCCCTTCGCGTCGACAGTCTGCGCAAGTCCTACCCCAACATCAAGGCGGTGGACGACATCAGTTTCGAAGTCGAACGAGGCGAGATCTTCGCGCTCCTCGGCCCCAACGGCGCTGGCAAGACCACATCCATCGAGGTCTTCGAGGGCTTCTTACCCCGTGATAGTGGAACTGTCGAGGTATTGGGCGTCGACCCCGGCGATCATCAACACTTACGGTGGTTACGCGAACGTATTGGAGTCGTGCTGCAAGAACTTGCCGTCGAATCGTTCTTCACGGTTCGACAAGTACTCGAGCGAAACGCTGGCTTCTATCCCCATCCCCGAAACATCGATGAAGTCATCGAAATGGTCGGGCTCACCGAGAAGAGCGACGCCAAGGTCAAGAAACTCTCCGGGGGGCAGCAGCGGCGACTCGACATCGGGCTCGGCATCGTCGGCAACCCAGAACTACTCTTCCTCGACGAACCCACGACCGGCCTCGACCCCGCGGCGCGGCGCACCACTTGGGACCTCATCCGCTTGCTCTCCTCCCAAGGGACCACCGTGTTGATGTCGAGCCACTACATGGATGAGGTCGAGGCGCTGGCCCATCGCGTGGCCGTCTTGTCGCGAGGACGCATTGCGGCACAGGGTGTGACCGCTTCCCTCGGAGGTCGTGACAAGGGTGAGGTCACGATCCGCTTCTCCCTGCCCCGCAATGTCGCGGTGTCGGACTTGCCGGTGACGACGTCGCGCGTCGACGGCAACATCGTTGAGCTCAGGACGACAGACGAGCTGAGGACGCTTGATCGATTGATCAGTTGGGCCCTCGAGCGTAACGTCGCCATCGAAGGACTGAGCGTGACGCGCG
>JABEUQ010000168.1 GCA_013044265.1 Acidimicrobiaceae bacterium | reverse complement strand
CTTCCGTCGCCTTTCGTCGCGTCGCTCTCGCCACCCGCCACGCACATCCCCACGCTCGTGCACGAGATTGTCCCGAGCAAGCTCACATTCGTGCTAGCGCGGTATTTGCCCAGGGAGTGCATCGTGTGCCATCGCCCGCCGGAGTACGTCACGCCGAAGGGCCCGGTGTTGTGGCCCGTCGATGCGGAGGTGCTTGGCGCCGTCGTGTAGAGGCCGACCCCCTCACACCACGACCCCACGCAACTGAGTGCCGCCAGCGACATCAACGTCGCCCGAGCACCCAGCGCGGCGCCACTGAGGAAGGAGGGGGCACTCCAGCGCCCGTTATGCCACGTGAGAGTGAACACGCGATCAGCAGTACCGTGCAACAGGAGCGTCCCGGCCATCACACACGACCCAGCCTTCTCGCACGCCATCGCGGTGAGAAGGTAACTCGGGTGCACGCCGAGCCCTGCGGTCGGGATCACTTGAGCCTTGTTCCAGTTCGACCCGTGCTGAACGACAAGAAACGACGAGTATTGCGCGCCCGAGCTGGCGGTGCTCGTCGAGACGACCTGGCCCAGGGCCACGCACGCTCCCATTCGCGGGCACACGACGTGCTCGACGATTACTGAGCCGCCAACGGGTGGTGCGGAGATGCCCACGACCTGTGCGTTCCCCCAAATGCCGTTGGTCTCGGTGCTCAGCACCGCGTGTTGCACGGTTGCACTCAGGTCCTCAACGCCTCCGGCCACGCACTGTCCCGGAGCCGTGCAAGAAATGGCAGTCATTTCGCCCCCCGTCACACCGGAGCTGAGGGGAAGCGGCGCAACTGCTGCCTCGGTCCGTGGAACCACCGATGTGGTCGTCGTCGGGGCCGCCTGTGCCACCGACGTCAGCGCGAGCGGACTCAACGTGGCGGCGACCGTGAAGCCGACGTGGAGAACTTGGCGTGAAAGCAGTCGGCGGAGCCCCATGGGCAAACAGTACTGGAGGGTCGTGCACGCGTAGGTTGCTATATGGCCGCAGCCCCACGAAACGACCCCGCCTCGCGGCAAGCTCGACCCTGGGTACATGTGGCACACGTTCCTGGACAATCCTCCTCAGATCCGCTCGACCCCCGGAGTGAATCGTGCCGGAGAGCTGTGAAGATTGTCCTCTTAGCCAACCTCTACACTTGCCCGATTTGTAAGTCGAATATCTCGCCATCAGACCGTCGAAACTGAATAGTGATGAGACCTTGAAACGAGCCTTGGTCTAGCCAATTGTCTAGCCACGAGGTCAAACGTGAGAGGACCTCAGTGGACAGCTGTGGACATTCCACTTCGGCTGACCAACAGAACTGGACGCTGACGGACGTCCCTGGACGTTCTGGAAACACTCTCAAGCTGTACTGGGGTTTTTCTTTCTTTCGCGTGGCTTCGTCTTTTGGTTGGTTGAAGCATTCGATACGAGTGAACCGATAAGGTCCGCCGCTTCCTGGTCGGCCGCTTCGACAAAGTGACTGTAAACCTGGAGTGTCATCGAAGCATTGGAGTGCCCCAGGCGACCAGCAACTGTCCTCACCGAGACACCCGAGGAGATAAGGCGAGTGGCAGCGAAATGACGAAAATCGTGAAATCGAATCTGCGTCAGACCAATATTGCCTCGTACTCGTTCGAATCGCCGAGTGACATACGTAGGCAGGAGCGGCCGCTGACCATCGGGTTCGAGACTAAACACGTAGCTTTCATCCATGAGCGTAAGCTCCGCGGCCCGCGCCAATTCATCTGCATAGACCCGTTGCTCGGCGAGCACCCGGAGGGTTTCACTATCGAGTGCAATTCGTCGACTTGCGTGCGTTTTAGTGTCCTTCTCCTGCCAACCACCGCCCGGAGTTTCGATGATTGCATGTTCGATCAGAAGCGCCGAGCTACTTGTATCGACTTGTTTCCACTTTAATGCGCACAATTCACCGCGCCGCGCACCCGTGGTAGCCGCCACATGGAGCAAACGTCCAAAAACCGGATCGAACTTGGTGGCTGCCGCCATCAACCGCCTAACTTGCTTCACATCCGGTGGCGTCACTTCGTATCGGGACAACTTCGGAAGATTCACTAAAGTGGCTGGGTTCGCTCTTACCCACTTCCATCGCACACCTTGACGAAAAGCGCGATGGATGACCGTGTGGACTCGCCGGACACTGCTCGTTGACAGACCCTTTCGTTTCACAAGACTGTGATACATCGAGTCCAAATCTGCAGTCTGAATATGACGCAAAGGTCTAGTCCCGAGCGCGGGGAGGATGTGATTGTCCAAGAGACCCCGATAGGAGCGAAACGTTTGAGGACCGAGATCCGGCTTGGCAAGGTCGAGCCACCTTTCGGCCAACTGGCCGAATGTTGCGTTTGTATTGCCTAGGTTTCCCTGGTCTGCTTCGACTGCCAGTTCGTTCAAAGCGACCTGCGCGTCCTTCTTTAAACCTCTAAAAGTTCGGCTGATCTGGCGATATTGACCCGTAAGCGGGTCACGCCCAGTCCTGACACGCATTTCCCAGACTCCAGGACGAATTTGGCGAAGTGAACCGCTCACGAAGCATCCTTTGAGAGCCGTCGAACCTCCCGGCATGTGGCGTCAGGTGACTCTTGTGAGGGATTTTTGAGGGATAATTGTGAGACTTTCACATCTTCACCCTAGCATTTCCTTGCAACATATAGTGGGCGCTGAGGGACTCGAACCCCCGACCTGCTGAGTGTAAATCAGCTGCTCTAACCAACTGAGCTAAGCGCCCGCGAAGACGCCAGTCTAGATGG
>JABEUQ010000017.1 GCA_013044265.1 Acidimicrobiaceae bacterium | reverse complement strand
CACTTACACGGAGGATAGACCGTTGACGTCTCGGTCCACTAGCCCCGAACGCTTTAATTTCTCGGCCCTGGGTGAAGCTCACCCCCTGCCTAATCTGCTCGAGATTCAGCGAGACAGTTTCGACTTGTTCATGAAGCAAGGACTGCGAGAGGCCTTCGAGGCCCTGTCGCCGATCTCAGACTTCACTGGACGGCTTTCGCTCGAACTCGAATTCGATCCCGACGACCCGGACCTGAAGAGCCCACCAAAGTTCACGGTCGAAGAGTGTCGCCAGCGAGCTACCACGTATTCGCAGCCTATTTTCGTGCGTGCGCGCTTCCTCAACTCCGAAACCGGTGAGATCAAGGAACAGACCGTCTTCATGGGCGACTTCCCGATCATGACCGAGCAGGGCACCTTCATCATCAACGGCACCGAGCGTGTCGTGGTCAGCCAGCTCGTGCGTTCGCCGGGTGTGTTGTTCCAGCCGGGCAAGGACGAGAAGGTGGCCTTCGAAGGAACTATTCACCCCAGCCGAGGTGAGTGGCTCCAAGTCGACCTCGAAGAGAAGAAGAACAAGGCCGCCAACGCCGGTGCGCGCATCGCGCGCAAGCGTCGTATTTCGATCTTCACCCTGTTGCGGGCGCTCGATACCTCGATGGACGAGGGATTCTTCGAGAAGTTCGTAGCGCACTTCGACTTCCTCGAGGACCAGTTCCACGTGGACTGGAAGAAGGCGCACCTCGAGATCGCCAAGCACATGGACAAGTACAACCTCGAGGACAGCCCCGAGAACTTCTTGCGGGCCTCCCAAGAAACCGCCTGGCTCGAGATCTATCGTCGCGCCCGTCCAGGTGAAGTGCAGACCATCGAGGCGGCCCGCCAGTACTTCGAGGGTGCATTCTTCTCCGAGAAGCGCTACGACCTGAGCCGTGTCGGTCGTTACAAGCTGGACCGCAAGCTGGGTGCCGAAGTGGCCAAGAACGTCGAGCTCTTCGGCGACCTGCTGGAGTTGCCCAATGAGTCCTTGCACGTGCTCTCGAAGGCCGAAGTACTAGCGACCGCTACGTACTTGCTCAATTTGGCGCGTGACCGCACCGCCAAGGAGACCGTCTACCACATCGACGACCAGGACCACTTTGCCAATCGCCGCATCCGTAGCGTGGGTGAACTGATTCAGAATGCTCTGCGCACCGGTCTCTCGCGTATGGAGCGCGTCGTGCGTGAACGCATGAACACTCAAGACGTCGAGGCCATCGCGCCCCAGACACTGATCAATATCCGACCCGTGATGTCTGCGATCAAGGAGTTTTTCGCCACTTCACAGTTGAGTCAGTTCATGGACCAGAACAACCCGCTCTCGGGTCTGACTCACAAACGCCGTCTCTCGGCACTGGGACCGGGTGGTCTCTCGCGTGAGCGTGCCGGCCTCGAAGTGCGTGACGTCCACTCCTCGCACTACGGACGAATGTGCCCGATCGAGACCCCTGAAGGTCCCAACGTGGGTCTGATCGGCTACCTCGCGAACTACGCGCGCATCAACGAGTACGGCTTCATCGAGACGCCCTATCGCGTCGTGACGGGTGGTCGAGTGACCGGCGAGATCCGTTACTTCACCGCGGACGAAGAAGAGCGCTACGTCATTGCCCAGGCCAATACCGAAGTCGACGAGGCTGGCAAGCTGACCGCCGAGCGCGTGTTGGTGCGTCGTGGACCGATTGGAACCGGACTACGCGTCGGTGCGTCGAACAAGTCGTCCTCCACCACCTCGGAGATTGACTTCGTCAAGCCCGACGAGGTAGAGCTCATGGACGTGTCGACCAAGCAGGTCATTTCGGTGGCGACCTCGCTGATCCCCTTCGTCGAGCACGATGACGCCCAGCGCGCCCTGATGGGTGCCAACATGCAGAAGCAGGCCGTGCCGTTGATCATGCCCGAAGCTCCCTTCGTGGGCACCGGAATGGAAGCACGGGCTGCGCTGGACTCGGGCGACGTTCTTCTTGCCGAGGGTGAAGGCGTCGTGACTTCAGTGTCGGGAGACCGCATCGTCGTCGAGTACGACAAGGGCGTGACGGATCGTTACGGTAAGGCGTTGGGTAAGAAGCAGTACAACCTCAACAAGTTCCGCCGTTCCAACCAAGACACCTCGATCAACCAGAAGCCCCTCGTAGTGGGTGGCGAAGTTCTCAAGACCGGCGACCTGTTGGCCGACGGGACGAGCACGTCCAACGGTGAGTTGGCCCTGGGCAAGAACTTGCTCGTGGCCTACATGCCGTGGGAGGGCTACAACTACGAGGACGCCATCATCTTGAACGAGCGCCTGGTGCGCGATGACGTCTTGACGTCGATCCACGTCAAGGAGTACGAGATCGACGCGCGCGACACCAAGTTGGGTGCCGAAGAAATCACTCGTGACATCCCGAACCTGCCCGACGACATCCTGGCCGACCTCGACGACATGGGCATTGTGCGCATCGGTGCCGAAGTCCAGCCCGGTGACATCCTCGTGGGCAAGGTCACGCCAAAGGGTGAGACCGAACAGTCGCCCGAGGAGCGCCTCTTGCGCGCCATCTTTGGTGAGAAGGCGCGCGAAGTGCGTGATACTTCACTGAAGGTGCCCCACGGTGAGTCCGGCAAGGTCATCGACGTCAAGGTGTATAGCCGTGACGAGGACCACGAAATGCAGCCGGGCGTGAACCAGCTGGTCAAGGTGTACGTGGCGCAGAAGCGCAAGATCTCCGAGGGTGACAAACTCGCCGGACGACACGGGAACAAGGGTGTCATCTCCAAGATTCTGCCCGAGGAGGACATGCCCTTCATGGCTGACGGTACACCCGTTGACATCATCTTGAGCCCCCTGGGTGTGCCGAGTCGTATGAACGTCGGTCAGGTACTCGAGAGTCACTTGGGCTACGCCGCGCGTCATGGTTGGACCGGCGTCGCGGTGAATCCGGCCGTCGGTACTTCGGGTCACAACGACCAGAGCGACCCTCAGAACCGTCCGTATCGTAAGACTCGTCCGCGCACTGAGCCGGCCGTTTACGTGGCGACGCCATCCTTCGATGGCGCTCACTGGGACGAGACCGAACGAGCCAAGGACAAGCCCACGATCCAGCAGACCTTCGAGCGCCTCAATATCGATGGTGCGAACGGCAAGCGACTCTTGTCGGAGAACCACGACGGAAAGGTCGTGTTGTTCAACGGCCGCACCGGCGAGGCCTACGACAATCAGATCTCGGTGGGGTACGCCTACATCTTGAAACTCGCTCACATGGTCGACGACAAGATTCACGCTCGTTCGACTGGACCGTACTCGATGATTACGGCCCAGCCCCTGGGTGGCAAAGCACAGTTCGGTGGCCAGCGCTTCGGAGAGATGGAAGTGTGGGCCCTGGAGGCCTATGGTGCTGCCTACGCTCTCCAGGAGTTGTTGACGGTCAAGTCCGACGACATGAAGGGTCGCGAACGCGCCTACGAATCAATCGTGAAGGGTCAGAACCTACCCGAGCCGGGAATTCCCGAGTCCTTCAAGGTTCTTATCAAGGAAATGCAGTCACTGTGTCTCAACGTGGAAGTGCGCGACAAGGTCGGTGCTCACGTGGACCTCGCCGACACGGAAGAGGACTTCTTCTCAGTCACCCGCGAACTGGGTATCGACATCAGTCGGCCCGAGCGTGGATCTGACGAAGAGGACGCTCGCCGTGCCGCAGAAAGGAAGTTGTCATGAGTCCGCTCGACGTCAACCAGTTCGACGAACTGAGCATTGGTCTGGCCACCGCCCAGAACATCCGTAGTTGGTCTTCGGGAGAAGTGAAGAAGCCCGAGACGATTAACTATCGCACCCTGCGTCCCGAGAAGGACGGTTTGTTCTGCGAGAAGATCTTCGGACCGCAGAAGGCCTGGGAGTGCGCCTGTGGCAAGTACAAGCGGGTGCGATTCAAGGGCATCGTCTGTGAGCGCTGTGGCGTGGAAGTCACGTCGGACAAGGTGCGCCGCGACCGCATGGGCCACATCGCCCTGTCGGCCCCGGTCGTACACATCTGGTACCTGCGCGGTACGCGTTCGTGGTTGGCCTACCTGCTCATGGGCACTGCGCCCAAGGAGGAGCTCAAGGCCAAGCAACTCGAGAAGGTCATCTATTTCGCCGCCCACATGGTCACCCACGTGGAGGTCGAACGTCGTCACGAGGACTTGGCCGACCTGCGCCAGGCCCTCAGCGAGGAACTCCTCGAAATCGCCGAGCGCGAGGCCAAGGCTCTCGACACGAAGTTAAAGGACATCGAGGCTCGCGCCGCGAAACTCGAGACCGATGGGGCTAAGGAGTCTGAACTACGCGCCTTGCAGCGCGGCACCGAGAAGGAACTCGACGCCGTGCGTAGCCGCTTCGCCGAGGAGCGCGAACTGGCCAAGCAGGCTTTCGACACCTTCGAGGGCCTACATTCACGTCAGATCATCGAAGATGAGGTCTTGTACCGCGAGATGGACTTCCGTTACGGCGAGTATTTCGAAGGTGGCATGGGTGCCGACGCGATCCTGCAGTTGATCGACCGCATGGACCTCGACGAGGAAGAGCGCGTGATGCGCGAGATGATTGATGCCAAGGATGGCCGCAAGCCTCTCTCGGCGCAGCGTCACGCCAAGTTCTTGAAGCGTCTCGCCATCGTGCAGTCCTTCAACCGCCGTGACGCGCACGGTCACCGCCTGAACGACCCACGAGCGATGATCCTCGAAGCTGTCCCCGTCATCCCGCCAGACCTTCGTCCGATGGTCCAGCTCGACGGTGGTCGTTTCGCGACTTCAGACTTGAACGACCTCTATCGCCGCGTGATCAACCGTAATAACCGCCTCAAGCGGCTGCTCGACCTTGGCGCGCCCGACATCATCGTGAACAATGAGAAGCGCATGCTCCAAGAAGCAGTGGACGCGCTCTTCGACAACGGACGTCGCGGACGCCCAGTGGCGGGCCAGAGTGGTCGACCCCTCAAGTCCTTGTCGGACATGCTCAAGGGTAAGCAGGGTCGATTCCGTCAGAACTTGCTGGGTAAGCGCGTGGACTACTCGGGCCGTTCGGTCATCGTGGTCGGCCCTCAGCTCAAGCTGCACCAGTGTGGTCTGCCCAAGATGATGGCCCTGGAACTCTTCAAGCCCTTCGTCATGAAGCGTCTGATCGAGACCCAGATGGCGCAGAACATCAAGAGCGCGAAGCGCATGGTCGAACGGCGTAAGGCCGTGGTGTGGGACGTCCTCGAAGAAGTCATTCGCGAACACCCCGTGCTGCTCAACCGTGCGCCGACCTTGCACCGACTTGGTATCCAGGCCTTCGAGCCAATCCTCGTCGACGGCAAGGCTATCCAGATCCACCCCCTCGTCTGTAAGGCGTTCAACGCCGACTTCGACGGTGACCAGATGGCCGTTCACGTGCCGCTGTCCGCCGAAGCCCAGGCCGAGGCGCGCATCTTGATGCTCTCGACGAACAACATCTTTACTCCCGCGACGGGTCGGCCCATTACCGAGCCAGCGCAGGACATGGTCTTTGGTGCGTACTACTTGACGTTGCCCGAGAACGAGAAGATCGAGAACCCTCGGGTTTTCCGACACGTCTACGAGATTGAGAACGCCCTGAATGACAAGGTGATCACCCTGCGTACGCCCGTGGAGATTCGTCCGCTCGATGGATCTTCTCTCGACGCGCGCCTCGACGCCGCCGGCATCGAGGTGATCGGCGCGAGTCGTTCACTGCTCACCACACCGGGGCGCGTGTTCTTCAACGAGGCATTGCCCTTCGGCTTTCGCTTCGTGAACGAACTCATTGGTAAGAATGCCACGCCAATCGGCTCGATCGTGGAGGACATCTCGGCGAGCTTCGGCCGTCAAGAGGTTGCCAACGCGCTCGACGCCATCAAGTCACTGGGCTTTAAGTACGCCACGATGTCGGGTCTCACGATCTCGATCGACGACGTCGTCACGACGTCGGAGAAGGCCGAGATCTTGAACAAGTACGAGGAGCAGGCCGCGAAGGTGGAGCTCAACTACCGCCGAGGCGTGATCGTCGACGACGAGCGGCGCCAGCAGGAGATTGAGATTTGGACTAACGCGAACAAGGAGGTCGGTGACGCTACCGACCGTGCCATGAACGCACAACTCGAGAACCCGATTCGCATGATGGTCGACTCGGGTGCGCGCGGTAACTCCTCACAGATTCGTCAGATCGCCGCTATGAAGGGCCTCGTGTCCAACCCGCGTGGTGAGATGATCCCTCGTCCAATCAAGTCCTCGTTCCGCGAGGGCCTCTCGGTCCTGGAGTACTTCATCTCGACACACGGTACCCGTAAGGGTCTGGGTGACACCGCTTTGCGTACCGCCGACTCGGGCTACCTGACTCGTCGACTCGTCGACGTGGCCCAGGAACTCATTGTCAAGGAGTTCGACTGTGGGACTCAGCGTGGCATGTGGATCGAGCATGTTGCCGCGGACACCCGCGGCCAGCGCGCCCACCTCGAGACCAAGCTGTGGGGACGAGTCGTCGCCGAGGACGTTGTCCTGAGCGATGGCACCACGGTGAGCGCCGGGACCATGTTGATGATGGACGACGTCGAGCGTATGCGCGACGACGCCGCAGTGGGCCGCGTGCGCGTGCGCACGACTCTCACCTGTGACGCAGTTCAGGGTGTGTGCGCCGCTTGTTACGGCTTGTCCCTTGCCACCCACCAGCTCGTCGAGCTTGGTGAGGCGGTGGGTGTCATTGCCGCACAGTCCATTGGTGAGCCCGGAACTCAGTTGACGATGCGTACCTTCCACTCCGGTGGTGTGACCGAGAGTGACATCACGCACGGTCTACCGCGCGTGGTCGAGCTCTTTGAAGCGCGCACCCCAAAGGGAGCCGCCAAGGTGGCCGAGTTCTCGGGTGTCGTGCGCGTCGAGTTGATTGGTCGCGAGCGCAAGCTCACGGTCGTTGGTAATGACGGTGAAGTGCAGGAGGAGTCGATTTCAATCGCACGCCACCTGCACGTCGAGGACGGCCAAGAGGTCGAGGTCGGCACGCCACTACACGATGGACCGTTGGACCCCAAACTCATGATGAAGTTCCGCGGGACGCGTGAGACCCAGCAGTACTTGGTCGAAGAGGTCCAGAATGTTTATCGTGACCAGGGTGTATCAATCCACGACAAGCACATTGAGTTGATCGTGCGTCAGATGACTCGCCGCGTCCAGATTGTTGACGCTGGTGACTCGCCATGGTTGCCAGGAGCGATGATTGACGTCAAACTCTTCAACGACACCAACAACATCTTGGAGGAGAACTCCAAGGAGTCCGCTGATGGGCGTGCCCAGTTGATGGGTATCACCAAGGCGTCGTTGGCGACGGACTCGTGGCTCTCAGCCGCCTCCTTCCAGGAGACGACTCGCGTGCTGACCGAGGCCGCTATCGAGGGCAAGCGTGACCACCTCGTGGGCCTGAAGGAGAACATCATCATCGGTAAGTTGATCCCCGCTGGCTCCGGCCTGGAGTACTACAACAAGCGCGAGCTGCGACTCGACATGCCCGACGCCGAACTCTTGCCCGAATGGGCGCAGGTGTCCGACGACGACTTGGACCTGGCCAGCCTGTTGGGTGAATTGTCCTCGGACGACTCATTCTCCGCTGATTTGACGGCATTCCAGAATATTGGAGCGAATTACGACGAGTCGGCGATGCCAGAAAACGACGCGACCAACCCCGAAGACGGCTTGGGCGAACAGGCACTGTAGTCGAATGATCCGTCGCCGGCCCCCGGGCCGGCGACGGGTTTGCCGATTTGCCAGTCCGTGTCGTAAGATAGAAAGTCCGCGCGCTGGCATCGCTGGTGCGTGTAACGAACGATGTACAACTAGAAGAGGTTCTGCGTGCCCACAATTGCACAGTTGGTCCGAAAGGGCCGACAGGACAAAGTATCCAAGACCAAGACGCCGGCCCT
>JABEUQ010000016.1 GCA_013044265.1 Acidimicrobiaceae bacterium | reverse complement strand
CAACTCAGCCGGCGTGACTAACGAAACGTTGGTGCCATTGGCTAATTGCAACGTAAAAGGTGTCTGATTGACAGATATTCTCACGCCCGTCGTCGCGCCCATGGCCACAGCGGTGAAGAGTAATTGAGCGACCGCGAGCCTTCGTGCCGCGGGTGCGAGTTGCTGCAGGGATGTGCTGACGTCGACGAGAGCGATCCCGTCGTCCGCGGGCATGTTGGCTTGGTTGACGAGCAGGGTTGAAGGGATTTGGGTCGTGATTCCGCTCGCCTGCTCGGCGGCGGTGGGTCCCAGGGGAACGTAGTGAAGGACCTGGGACAAAGTTGGCGGTGACGTAACGAGGCGACCGACCGGGATCACGTGCTGTGAGCGGTCGATCATGTAAATCTCCCGGGTGACGAAGTGCACTTGTGCGAAGTCAGTGAAGGGAATTGTCGGGTCCAGCAGTCCGAGAGGTACATCGTTGGGGTTGACCTGAGATGGCGAAGAGGAAGTCGATACTAGGGTGCACCCACTGAGGGTCAGGGCGCACGCGACAAGCACGCTGAGGCGGCGCACGGATTTCACGACGGGAACTCCACGAGTGGCAGTTCAATTTGGAGACGAGCTCCACCCTCGGGGCTTCGAGTCGCGCGGATTTCGCCGTCGAGGGACTTCACGTGTTCTTTCACCAACGCGAGACCGAGTCCGGTACCGCGAACGACGCTTCTGTCGTGGGCGGCGCGGCCGCGATAGAAGCGCTCAAAAACGTGGTCTCGTTCATTCTCGTTAATCCCCGGACCGGCATCGTCGACGTTGAGTTCGACTCGCGATCCGCGAGACACGAGTCGTATTGCCGTAGTTCCGCCAGCGTAGTGCTGGGCGTTATCCATGAGGTTGGCGATGATGCGCTCGAAGCGACGTCTATCCACGAGCACTCGGGCTTGTTCAAGATCGGGGTCAACCTCGAGGAGGGGCTCGGGTCCACCAAATCGGCGGGTCACCGAACGAACTGCTTGGCGTGTCAACTCAGCAATGGACAGGACCTCGAGGATGAGCGAGTTAGCTCCCGCGTCGGAGCGTGAGAGTTCGATGAGGTCTTCAATGAGCCCCTGGAACACCAGAATCTCCGCGCTCAGCATGGTGAGACTCTGCTGGGCCGCTGGCGCGAGTTCCTCGCGGTGTTGCTCAAGAACGGAAGCCGACATGGCGAGAGCTGTCAAGGGGGAGCGCAACTCGTGACTGACGTCGCTAGCGAAACGAGCGTCACGTTCGAGTTTGGTGACGAGTTGGTTCACCATGGTGTTGAATGACTCGGTTAGCTGTTCGACTTCGGAGCCGGCGTGAGTAGTAGGAAGACGCGTCTCGAAGTCACCGCCCGCGATGCGCGCTGCGGCATCCGAGACGACCACGAGGGGGCGCAAAGTACGTCGAGAGACCCAGACACCGCCTCCCGCACCGATGATGGTGGTGAGTAGGGCGGCTGAGCTAATGATGATGAGCAGAACGCGCATGTTGTGTTCAAGACCGTCGAGTTGCCAGATCTCGAAGACCTGAGTCTGCACCGCCGGCATGGGTATGCCGACCACGTAGTCCAAGTTGGACTGGACCATGCGCGTTTCGGTGGTGACGTGCCCCTTGGCAGTCGCCAGCATTGCCGCACCAGATATGTCGACGAAGGGAATCTGGGAATTCATTGTCTGCCACTGTCCGTGGATATTAAGTAGAAGTATTGAGTCGGCAGACTGCTCGATGGAACTCACCTCGTTGGTCAAAGTGAGTGGCGCGGTGTAGAGGGTATTGCGAATCAGGGCCGCGTTCACGTAACTTTGCTGGAGATCGGTCTGCTGTTGTTGGCTAATTAACACGTGTCGTACGCCAAAGAAGGTGAGCGTACCAAGGAGTGAACTCAACAGAAGTGTGCCGAGTCCGAAGATAAGAATTAGTCGCAGCCTTAAGCTTTGACTTCGCACTAGAGAACCAACTTGTACCCCGCGCCACGGACGGTCAACAGGTGCACCGGCACCGCGGGGTCGGGCTCAATCTTCATGCGCAAGCGTCGAACGTGAACATCGACGAGACGACTATCACCGAAGTAGTCGTAGCCCCAAACCCGTTCGAGGAGGTCTTCACGTGAGAGGACTTTGCCATTGACCTTCGCTAAGTCGACCAGTAGGCGAAACTCAGTCGAAGTGAGATGCAACTCGGATCCGTCGGCGTGGCGAACGACTCCCTCGTCTGGGATGACGTGCAACTCGCCGATGTGAAAGGCCCGTGCGGCCGAATCGGGTCGACGGCGTAGATGGGCGCGCACTCGGGCCAAGAGTTCGATCGGAACGAAAGGCTTGGTGACGTAGTCGTCGGCACCTGACTCGAGACCTCGTACGACGTCTGAGGTGTCGTCGCGCGCCGAGACAATAAGAATGGGAATGTCGGATTGCGCTCGTAGTGCCGTACAGGTGTCGAAGCCGGAGATTCCTGGCAACATCAGGTCGACAATGGCCACGTCCGCATTACGTTTCTCGAACATGGCGACGCCATCTTCGCCATTGGAGGCGTCATCCACGTCGTAGCCCTCGCCGCGAAACATGAGGCGAAGCGCAGTGCGGATGTGCTCATCGTCCTCGACGATCAAGATGCGAGACACTCGTCCTCCTTGCCTTCGTCTCCACACTAGTGAGCATCGTGTGGCGCGCCAACACCGTGAGTAGCCTTGGGGGCGTGGGACAAAATATCGTTGGCCCAGTTGACTTTGCATCATGGAGACTCGAAGATTTTGTTGTCTCGTTGCGAGTGCTTGAGCGCTCACCCGCGACGTTGCGCGCGTACCATAGTGACGTAGCCCGATTCGCTGCGTGGGTGGGTGAACGTGGCATTGAAGGGCCGCGTGACGTCACGCGACGCGTGCTGCGTGAGTATCTGGCGGACATGACCGCGCACGGGGATCAACGTACGTCGATATCGCGACGTCGCGCGTCACTGCGTCGGTATTTCCTCTGGGCTCTCGAGCGTGAAGTGATTGTGGATAACCCTGCTGCCAGGATCTCAGCTCCGAAGGCGCACTCCACCTTGCCCGAGATTGTGGGTCGGCTTCAACTCGATGAACTGCTCGAAGGAAACTGGGGCGATGATCCTTGGGCGCGACGAGATCGAGCGGTATGCGAGGTTCTCTATGGTGCGGGACTGCGAGTCTCGGAACTCTGTGACCTCGACGGTGCGAATCTCGATGAACACCAAGGCCTAATTCGCGTGATGGGCAAGGGTCGCAAGGAGCGCATCGTGCCATTACACCGCGCGGGCTGGTTGGCCCTCGAACGATGGCGAGAAGCGAGAGAACAAGTGCTCACCGAGTTGTCACCGAGTGATGTGTTGTTCGTGAATCGCCGTGGGGCACGGTTAGGGCCACGCGACGTTCGCCGGTTACTTGATAAGCGCTTGTCCTCGGGACACATTCACCCTCACGCTTTGCGCCACACGTACGCCACCCACCTCCTCGAGGGAGGGGCTGATTTGCGCGTCGTCCAGGAACTCTTAGGTCACGAGAGTTTGACGACGACGCAGCTCTACACTCACGTCTCTAAGTCACACCTGCAGAAAATCCATCACGAGACGCACCCGCGCGCCTGAGAACGGTTCGCCGTTGCTCCGGGCACCTCAAGTGCTGGTCGGATTCGACTACACTGGTTTGGCTCTCCCAGGGTGGGAGTGTGCAGACACACCGCGCGGTTTCGTACGGTCGCTCCTCGGGGTGCACCGCGTGGTTGATCAACCGAACGGAAGGAAATTTCGTGGCCCTCGTCACTTTGCAAGAACTCCTCGACTCAGGAGTCCATTTCGGGCACCAGACTCGGCGATGGAATCCCAAGATGCGTCGCTTCATCCTCGGAGAGCGCAACGGTATCTACCTGATCGATTTGCGCAAGACCCTCGCTGGCATTGAGCAGAGTTACACCTACGTGCGAGACCTGGTCGCGGAGGGGGGCATCATCCTCTTCGTCGGCACCAAGAAGCAGACGCAGGGACCCATCGCGGATTACGCCAACGCCTGTGGCATGCCTTTCGTGAACCAGCGCTGGCTGGGTGGCATGCTGACCAACTTCTCGACCGTGGCCGGGCGAGTGAAGAGGATGATCGAACTGCGCGCTATGCAGCGTGCCGGTGACTTTGAAGGAATGCCTAAGCGCGAAGCCCTTCGTCACAGCCGTGAGCTGGAGAAACTCGACCGCAACCTCTCGGGCATTGCCAACCTCGATCGCGTGCCAGACGCCATCTTCGTGATTGACACGAAGAAGGAGCACATCGCCGTGACCGAGGCGCGCAAGCTCGGACTTCCCGTCGTCGCTGTGGTGGACACCAATTGTGACCCGGACGTCATTGACTACGTAATTCCCGGGAACGATGACGCAATTCGCTCGGGCGCGTTGCTGTGCCGTCTGATTGCTGACGCCGTGACCGAAGGTCGCTTCATCCGTGCCAACCGTCCCGCCGCTATTAAGGCCGCTGCAGTCGCTGCTGCTGCCGCACCGGTTGCGGTGACGCCCGTCGTCGAAGTAACCCCCGTGATAGATGCACCGGCTGAAATCACTGCCACCGCTTAAGTTTTAGTTTCGAAAATAAGAGGAGATGTCAAGGTGTCAATCACCGCTAAGGACGTAATGACCCTGCGCCAGGCCACTGGAGTAGGAATGATGGATGCGAAGAAGGCGCTAGAGGCCAACGAGGGCGACATGGAAGCTGCCACGCAGTGGCTACGCGTCCAGGGTTTGGCTTCGGCCGCTAAGCGCGCTGACCGTGAAGCGGGCGAAGGTTCAGTCTCCGTGGTGCGAGATGGCAACGCGGCGGCCATGGTTGAACTACGTTGTGAGACCGACTTCGCCGCCAAGTCTGATGATTTCACTTCGCTGGTGGATGAGATGGCCGTGCGAGTGTGTGCCGAAGGTGAAGGTGCGGTGTCGCAGTTTCAGGACCAGATCGAGACGATGCTGACGACCTTGAAGGAGAACATCTCGGTGGGCCGTGTCTATCGAGTGGTGGCCGGAGAAGGTGAAGTGGTCGACACGTACAACCACCAAAACAAGGGTCGCAACACTGTGATCGTGGTCGTTAAGGACGGCAGTGAGGAATTGGCGCACGAGATTGCTGTGCACATCGCCTTCGCTAAGCCGATGTACTTGAGCCGCGAGGATGTGCCGGCCGCTGAAGTTGAGGCCGAACGCAAGACCGTGGAGGAAATCTCTCTCAACGAGGGCAAGCCCGCCGCTGCTTTACCCAAGATCATCGAGGGGCGACTCAACGGATGGTACAAGGAGCGAGTCCTGCTCGAGCAAGCTTTTGCTAAGGATGAGAAGCAGACGGTTGCTCAGTTTCTCGGCAACGCCACAATCACCGCGTACGCCCAAGTGGTCATCGGGGGATAGCGCGTGCGACGCGTGGTCTTGAAGTTGTCGGGTGAGGCCCTCGCCTCGTCGGCTAGTGATGAGACCATTGACGCCTCCACGGTGGATTTCCTGGCTACTGTCATCGCGCAGGCCATGGCGCGTGGGGGGCTCGAACTCGCGGTTGTGGTGGGTGGAGGCAACATTTGGCGTGGCGCTACTGGCGCCATGGCCGGTATGAATCGAGCCAATTCCGACATCATGGGAATGCTGGGAACCGTCATCAATGCCCTGGCCCTCCAGGATGCGATTGAGTCACACGGACGCGCGACGCGGGTGATGTCAGCCATTGGTATGGATCAGGTCGCCGAACCCTATATTCGTCGTCGAGCGGTTCGTCACCTCGAGAAGGGGCGAGTTGTAATCTTCGCCGCTGGTATGGGTAATCCCTACTTCACCACCGATACCGCGGGGGTCCAACGCGCCGCCGAGATCGAGGCCGATATGGTGCTTAAGGGAACACATGGAGGGGTCGATGGTGTGTACAGCGAGGATCCGCGGAAAAACGCGGCGGCAACTAAATACGACGTCGTCTCTTTTGACGAGGTTATTTCACGAGATCTTCGAGTCATGGATATGACCGCCATCACCTTCTGTAAGGACAATGCCATTCCGATTCGAGTCTTTGACTTGATGGCCCCGGGAAGTCTGGATCGCGCCCTCAACGGCGATGCGGTCGGTACGCTGGTGAACTAATGGACAATGAACTCGTTGAACTAGTCATGGATGACACGCGCGAACGGATGGCCAAGGCTATAGAGCACGTGAAACTCGAATTCGCCAATGTGCGAACGGGACGAGCTTCGTCCTCGTTGATTGAAAACATCTTGGTGGACTACTACGGTTCTGAGACCCCGCTCAAGCAACTCGCCAACTTCTCGGTGCCCGAACCGCGACTCCTCGTGGTCTCACCCTTTGACAAGGGTGCCATGAGTGCCATCGAGAAGGCGATTGGTAATGCCGATATTGGTCTTAATCCATCCAACGACGGTGTGGTCATTCGCCTCGCCTTCCCAGCGCTCACCGAAGAGCGACGTAAGTCATTCGTGAAGATTGTCAAGACCAAGGCGGAAGAGGGCAAAGTGGCTTTGCGTGGCGTACGTCGCCACGCTCGACAAGAGCTTGAAACCTTGGAGAAGGAACACGGACTGCCCAAGGATGAAATAGAGCGCCTCGAGAAGATCCTTGACAAGATGACACAAGACGAGGTGGCGGTGGTCGACGTCCTCCTCACGCATAAGGAGCAAGAGCTTCTTGAAGTTTGACGACGACGACCTGTTAGGAGCGCCCACTGGAGAAGTGCCAGTGGCGAGCGCCAGCGACCCCCGGGTCACGGTAACGGGCGCTGACGTCGCGGGCTACGTGTTCGACGAGATTCCCCAGGTTGATCCTGAGACGCTTTTGCCTCACTGGACGGATGCTCCCACGGGTCAGGTCCCAATAGTTGTGGCGCGTGAAGCCGCCGATGCTGTCGACCCCTGGGCCGCCATCCCCGCACCCGCGTGGCGCGAGGGAGAAGCCGATTGGGTCGCCCACGAGGAACACTTTGACGCCTCGCTCTTTGCCATGGACAAAGTCGACGACGACTTGCGCCCGTGGGAGTTTAGTTCCGAGCCCATTCTGGCCGACGAGCAGATTCTCGACGAAGCGCCAAGACCTGAACCTACGCGTGCCCTGCGTACCCGACGCCCGCACCGCGAAGACCTTCTCGCGGGACGTGCGGTGCGACAAGGCTCCTCGCGTAGTGTCTCGATCGCGACTCTCACCGGAATCGTTCTCGCTGTGATCGTCCTAGTTATTTTCTACCTCGGGGCGGCTCCCACGGCCGTTCTGATCATGGCGGCCCTGGCGCTCGCTGCAGGAGAGGCTTTCGCGGGTTTTCGCTCGGTCGGTGCACATCCGGCCACGATTCTCGGGCTGGTCGCAGTACTGACTTTGAGCATCGGGGTCTATGAGAAGGGTGTGGTCGCTATTGGTGTGGTGACTGCATTACTCATGATGTTCTCCTTTGTTTGGTATCTCAATGCGGAGAAGATGATTGATGTGGTGGACGGTCTCGGGGCCACGATTTTCGTATTCGCGTGGGTCGGGGTGCTGGGATCTTTCGGTGTGGAAATGATTTCTCCCCACAATTTTGCGAGCAAGCACGGTCTCGCGTACGTGTTGGGAGCGGTGTGGCTCACCGTGGCCAATGATTCAGGCGCTCTCTTTATAGGACGTTGGCTCGGAAAGCATCCGCTCAATGCGCGCCTCTCACCTAATAAGACGATTGAAGGAACGGTGGGCGGGACAATCCTGACGCTGTTGGTTGGTGCTGTCGTGCTGCCGATGATTCATCCTTGGACCCTGACTCACGGGGTGGAGTGTGCCGTGGCGCTGTCGGTCGTGGTGCCCATGGGGGATCTTTTCGAATCTATGTTTAAGCGCACCCTCGGCGTCAAGGATATTGGGCACCTGTTGCCTGGTCACGGTGGCATGTTGGATCGCGTGGACGGTCTCCTCTTCGCACTGCCCATGATGTATTTCATGACCCATTTGTTGTCGCTCAGTTAACGATGACCGCCCCGCACACTCGCGTGGCGCTGATGGGCGCGACTGGTTCTATTGGCAGCCAGACGCTCGAAGTTTTACGGCGCGAACCTGACAGTTTCGACTTGGTCGCAGTTTCGGGAGGGCGTCGAATCCACGAGCTTTCCGAGGTGGTGAATGAGTTCGCGGTACAGCATGTTGGAGTGGTCGACGAAGAGGACCGCACTCGATTGGCCGCCTTGGTGGACGCCAACGTCCAAATCGTGGTGGGCGAGCAGGGGTTGCGAGAGCTCAGCACCGGTCCCGAAGTAGTGGTGAATGCCGTGATGGGCTTCGCCGGGCTGCCCGTAACCCTCGCGACGCTCGAAGCTGGTGCACGATTAGCGCTGGCCAATAAGGAATCTCTCATTGCCGCTGCTCCGGTGGTGGCGAGTGCTCGCCGCACTCCCGAGGCGAAGATTCTGCCCGTTGACTCCGAGCATTGCGCGATCTATCAATGTCTCGTAGGTTCATCCGAACTCGGTCACCCTGACGTTACGCGGCTGCTCCTCACTGCATCTGGAGGGCCGTTTCGCGGATGGAGTCGTGATCGGCTTGGCTCGGTGACTAAGTCGGATGCACTGGCTCACCCCACGTGGACAATGGGTCCCAAAATAACAATTGATTCCTCCACGCTGATGAATAAGGGTCTCGAGGTCCTCGAGGCTTCGGCACTCTTTGGCATCGAGGTCGATCGGATAGACGTGGTCGTGCACCCACAGTCGATCGTTCATTCAATGGTCGAATACGTTGACGGCTCAGTACTTGCCCAACTATCTCGGCCCGATATGCGACTGCCAATCGCGTATTGCTTAGGTGCCCCCGAGCGTTTGGCGCACCATTGGGGACAACTCGACTTTGGTACTGCGTTGACCTTGGAGTTCGAGCCACCAGATCGCGATGCATTTCCAGCGCTGGACCTCGCATACGTCGCAGCACGCCGCGGCGGGGCTGCTCCGGCGTGGCTGTCGGCCGCTAACGAAGTGTGTGTCGAGGCATTTCTTGACGATCGCATTGCGTGGAGAGATATTGTTCCCCTGGTCACGCGCACGATGGACGAGTACGTGGATGATCCATTGGACAGTTTGGACGCCGTCGTCGCGAATGACGCGCAGGCTCGACGAATTACTCACGGTAATCTGCCCTCGTGACAGAAAGTCGAACATCGTCGCTCGCCTCGGTTTTCTCACTACTCGTGGGAACGGTCGCCGTGGTTGGTTTGCTCACTTGGCTATGGGGCTGGGCTCTACCCCTCGTGCTCTTCTTAGTGATTGCTATGGTCATGGGGCACGAATTTGGCCACTTCATCACCGCGAAGCGATCCGGCATGAAAGTGACGGACTTCTTCGTTGGTTTCGGACCAGTGCTCTGGTCGACCACTCGAGGAGAAACACGTTACGGTATTCGCGCCTTGCTGCTCGGGGGTTACGTGAAGGTGCCGGGTATGACCTGGTACGAAGAAATCGCTCCCGAGGAGGAGAAACGGACCTATCGTTCGGCGAGCTATCCCCGAAAAGTGATTTTTGCCTCAGCGGGGTCCTTGATGCACGTGGTGATGGCTCTGCTCATCGCCTACGCGGCACTGGTTTTCGTCGGACACGCCGATCCCCAGCGAGTAAGTGTGGACGGCTTCACGAGTTGGCAGGGTCACTCGCTGAACGCCGCACAAATCGCGGGCATGAAGATCGGTGACGAGATTATTTCGATCAACGGTCAGAAAATAACGGGTGTCAATGAACTCACTACGCTGATCCACTCCAACGCGAATCACACGATTGATGTGATGGTATTGCGTGGTGGTCACGACGTGATGTTGCACGCAATTCCGGTTGATGGACGTACGGTCTTGTTGAACGGCAAGCCTGAGGTCACCGGTACCACTCCCGTGGGTTTGCTCGGTATTCACCTGACCAATCCGACTGTCTACACCAACTGGCTGGGCGCAGTGCCTGATTCTTTTCGGACCGTCGGGTCCACCATCAGCCAGGCTGCGCACTCGCTCGTGCACGTCTTCTCGCCTGGCGAATTCTCAACCCTCTTTCACCAGGTGACAACCCCATCGGCCGCCAAGTCCACGGTGTCTCAGACCACGCGACCGGTCTCGATTGTCGAGGTGGTGCGACTGGCCGACCAGGCCGCACAGTCCAACGTGCCAGTCTTCTTCACGATCTTGATCACGCTCAATATTTTCGTGGGATTGATGAATATGTTGCCAATGTTGCCACTGGATGGCGGATACGTCGCTATTGCTACTTACGAACGACTGCGTCGCAGGGGTACCAGTCCCTACAAGGCCGATATCAACAAGTTGACGCCGGTCGTCTTCGCTTTCGTAGGGGTGTTGCTAGTGCTGTTCGCGAGCACTCTCTACCTGGACATCGCCTACCCGATTGCCAATCCATTTCACTAGCGGCGTGTGCCCAAATCACACTCACGGGATTGCCACGACACCCTGATCACAGTGGTTTAGCGTCCGGTTATTCAGGTCTACATCGGTGGCTCTTGGCCTTCGCGCGTGCTTCGTGGTGAGAACCCCTGTGGGACCAGGCATTGCAGAGGAGCGCCGCGCGAGCAAGTAGCCAGTCGGGTACCTACTGTGTTGCCACGAAGGTCCTCTGGAGGGACACCTGGCCAGTTCTATGCGCACGGCCGAGCTTCTGCGCCCGTGGTACAGACGGTGCTCTGAGTGATTGCGCCCCTCGCTGGGCACGGCAGAATGGTGGGGTGGACGTTACTGCCAATTCTCTTACACCTCGTCGAAGGACTCGCCAGATTTCGGTCGGTGCGGTCAAAGTGGGAGGTGATGCACCCATCTCAATCCAGTCGATGACGACAACCAAGACCGCGGACGTCGAAGGGACCCTTTCGCAGATTTACGCGCTCGCAGGCGCCGGGGCGGACATTGTCCGCTGCACGTGCAACGAACAGGCCGCCGCTGAAGGACTCGCGCAAATCGTGCCACGCTCGCCGGTACCCATCGTCGCCGATATCCATTTCCACGTCGAGATGGCGCTGGCGGCCCTCGAAGCTGGCGTGCACGGGCTTCGACTGAACCCGGGCAACTTGCGCAAACCCGAAGAGATCAAGTTGGTGGCGAGCGAGGCGAAGGATCGTGGCGTGCCGATTCGAATTGGTGTCAATGCTGGCAGTTTGCATCCGGACATTTACGAACGATTTGGTGGTGCGACCCCCGAAGCTCTCGTTGAATCGGCACGACTCGAACTGGCGTATTTTCAAGAAGTCGGATTTGAGGACGTGAAGATTTCGGTGAAGGCCTCATCGGTGGCGACCATGATTGGTGCGTACCGTCTGGCCTCAGAGACCTTTGACTATCCGTTACACCTCGGCGTGACCGAAGCTGGACCGTTGCCTGGTGGGCTCCTCAAGTGCACCGCGGGAATCGCGACATTACTGGCCGAGGGTATCGGCGACACGTTGCGCTATTCACTGACCGCTGACCCGGTGGAGGAAGCCAAGGCTGGTCGCCAACTCCTCGAAGTGCTGGGACTGCGTGAACGCACAGGACTGGACCTCATTTCGTGTCCGAGTTGTGGACGTGCTGAAGTCGATGTGATTACGGTGGCCAACGAGGCTCAAAAGGCGCTCTCGGCTCTCGACATTCCCATTCAGGTAGCGGTAATGGGTTGTGTGGTCAACGGACCTGGTGAGGCCCGTCACGCCGACCTTGGCATTGCGGCAGGTAAGCATCGTGGCCACTTGTTCATTCGTGGCCAGATCATTCGTGTCGTGCCCGAGGATGAGATGGTCGAAGCACTCGTTGAGGAAGCTCAGAAGATTGCCAAGGAGGGTATCGAGGCACGTTTGGCTGCTCGTGACGAATCAGCCGAAGCCGCCGCCGCCGCTGACCGGGCCGAGTTGTTGGACGTCAAAGGTGCTGACGCGAACAATGCCACCCAGGTGATTGAGCGCATTCGGCGCCGAAGCGAGTAGTCATTGACTGATGTCATCAGACTTCCTCGGCGAGTCGGTGGGTGAGGGCACGCAGCAAAATTATGTGGACACGACCCTTGGGTTGAGGTGTTGCCTGCGCGACGATTTGTGATGACATGTCGATTGACGCATCCTCGGGGTGAGCTTCGCCAGTGGGTTTCCGCTGATTTGATATCACTCGCGCTTCACGTTGGGCGGCGCATCGTCGCCGCGCCAGAACTATTCGCGTCAGGCTGCTGATCGCGGTCAGGCTGCGGCCACGCGTGAAACCGCCGCTCTCACAACGGCAGGTCTATTCGTCAAGGGGAGAGGTGGCTTTCAGCGTCGCGCAGGGAGCGCGGGCTCTCGATGAGGGGCAGTAGCACCTCATCGAGAGGT
>JABEUQ010000167.1 GCA_013044265.1 Acidimicrobiaceae bacterium | reverse complement strand
GGATCATTGTTATCTCCACATATGTCAAGGGGCACACCTTTCGTTGTCGATAGATGTGTCCAGCCGAGTTGAATCTCGGTCGACAGTGGTGGACTCTGGCGTGGTCCCTTATTCGTGGCGGAAGGGTGGTCCCTTACTCGTGGCGGAGCTACCTGCCAAGTGGTCCCTTATTCGTGGCGGACCTACCCGGTAGGTGGTCCCTTACTCGTGGCGGGAACACCGTCGAGTGGTCCCTTATTCGTGGCGGCTGACACTCAGGCTCGTCGAAGCAGAGATCCAGGATTGAAAACAGCTTCTCAAGTGCGGAAATGGGGTTGGAATACTGTCCCTTACCGTCCACAAAATTCATTTGCGCGAACCGCGGATACGTGCAAGTCGTTTCGCCATAGTGAATAGTGCGATTAACACGGTTGTCAATTGTGAAGAAAGTACGGACTGCGGCCTGTCGCTTCTCGGGCTGTTTGGCATCGAGCGGTTTCGGACGGCAGGTCATGGAAGTCGTTACAACTCTTGCATTGTACAACCTAGGTGTTGTATAATGAATCTCGTGTGGGAAGTGAACATCGAATACGTGGAGTTGTGGCTCGACGAACTTGACCAGGACACTTACGAACAAGTAGTTGCCGCACTTGAGTTATTGGCAGAACGAGGTCCTCAACTTGGTCGTCCGCTGGTCGACACGGTGAAGGCATCGCGGCATAAAAATGTGAAGGAGTTACGACCGGGCTCCAGGGGACGATCGGAGTTGCGGATTCTCTTCGCCTTTGATTTCGAGCGCAACGGAGTCCTGCTGGTCGCAGGAGATAAATCAGGTGACTGGAAGAAGTGGTACGAGGTCAACATTCCCGTGGCCGATGACAGATTCGATGAACACCTGAGAAGGCTGAAAGGAGAATAGTGATGACAAAGAATCTTGAGGGAATGCTGACAAAGCGTCCAATCAATCGAAAGAACGTTGACGCGCAGAAGAAGCGAATGGTGGAAGAAGTTCGGTCGTACCGTCTTCGGGAGCTGCGCAAGGCGTCTGATTTGTCTCAAGTGGAGTTGGCGGAGCGGTTAAAGGTCAGCCAGAACCGAGTTTCACGGATTGAGCATGGCGACATCGAGCGCGCTCAGCTTGACACTCTTCGCAAGTATGTCGAGGCAGTCGGTGGCGAATTACGCGTCGAGGTGTCCATTGGCGACGAGCGCTTCCTTATTGCGTGAGGATTGGTTGACGTGTACGGGGAAACGAGGAATAGTCAAGAGTTGTGGATCGGCCCGACCCGCTGATCACGCGGCGACCTCCCCTTCCTGCATCTCGCTTTCGACTAACACCCCATTTCGGAACGTCGCTCCGGCACGCACGAGAGCGACGAGATGAGCACCGTTGACGTTGCGTCAGTGGCCCTCGGCCGCTTCGATGAGTTTGAACGCCATCGCGAGTCTGGCCGTCCTCGAGCCGGGACCCTTCGTCACCTTCGTCCGCAGCCTGACGGTTGAGAAGGTCGACTCAATCAGGTTCGAGGTCTTGAGATGTAGCCAGTGCTCGGCCAGGTAGTCGTAGAAACGCAGTAGCACCTCGAGGTCATCGGAGAGCTTGTCGGCGGCCTTGGGCCACTTGGCCCGGAACTCGGCGTCGAAGGCCCTCGCGGCTTCAGCCGCGTGCTCGCGGTCCTCGGCGTCGCGGACCTCGGTGAGCATCTTCTTCGCGAGTGGCTGGACCGACTTCGTCAGGGCGTCGAGGATGTTCGCGACCTTGTGAACCCAACATCGTTGTTCCTTGGTCTCGGGGAAGACGTCGCGCAGCGCCGCCCAGAACCCGAGCGCAGCAGCAGCGCCCAGGAGTCGGTGGACTCCCGGTAGCCGTCGGCGATCGCGACGAGTTCCTTACGGCCATCGGGGCGAACGCCGACGATGACGAGACAGCAGAGTCGCTCCTCTTCCAGGCGCACGTTGAAGTGCACCCCGTCCGCCCAGACGTAGACGTAGTCCCGGTCGGTCAAGTTTCGCTCCATAAATGCCCGGTGCTCGGCCTGCCAGGCCGTCGTCAGCCGCGTGATCGCCGAGGCCGACAGTCCAGCCGCGGAGCCGAAGAAGCCCTCGAGCGCCGGTGCGAAGTCCCCGGTCGACAGTCCGTGCAGGAAGAGCAGCGGCAGGACCTCGGTGACCTTCGGGGACTTGCGGCACCACGGCGGGACGATCGAGGACTTGAACTGGGCCCGCATCCCCGTCTCCTCGTCGACGCGCCGGTCGTTCACCCGAGGGGCTCGGATGGCGAGCGCCCCGGCGACCGTCTGGACCCTGCGGGGTCGGGCGTGACCGTTGCGGGTGACGAGCGCGTGGCCGCTCTCGTCA
Organism: Acidimicrobiaceae bacterium; assembly: GCA_013044265.1. Classification (GTDB taxonomy): domain Bacteria; phylum Actinomycetota; class Acidimicrobiia; order Acidimicrobiales; family RAAP-2; genus RAAP-2. Next base: position 3,311 of record JABEUQ010000167.1, on the reverse strand, counting down.
CGCTCGTTGGACAGCTCGGCCAGGTAGACCGGATCCCGATTCATAAGCCACTTGACCAGTTCAAGGGGATCAGGTCAGAAGCACACGAGTGTACGCATCGCTATACGTTTCGAGTTGGTCACTTCAAGTCCCAGCACAATTCTTCTCCAGAGGTGAGACAATCGAGCTGATTGTTCATCGTGACCACGAGGTTGCGCGAGCTACTGGAATGGAGGGTACTACCCTTTCAAGACGAGGCGAATCACTGGGTTTGGTTTCTGGCCGTGGCAACCGGGAGCTGAAACTTTGTTCGCATATTGAAAGATTGGAGAACTAGATGGCAGTTGTAGATCGGACTCGTTTGGCGGAATTGCTCGATCGTGAGCGAACTCGCTTTCGCGCGGAGCATTCTGGTTCGCGCGCTGTCAACCGGCAGGCTAACCACCTGTTTGGGCGAGTGCCGATGACCTGGATGAGCAAGTGGTCGGGGGGCTTTCCGCTGGCACTCGACACGGCCAAGGGTAATCGAATCACCGACGTTGATGGTTTGACCTACATTGACTTCGCCCTCGGCGACACCGGCGCGATGGCGGGCCATTCACCGGCGCCAACCGTACGCGCGGTCATCAGCAGAGCCGCGACGCTGGGTGGTATCACCACCATGTTGCCAACTGAGGACGCGGAGTGGGTCGGCGCGGAACTGACCAGACGATTCGGATTATCCCAATGGTCATTCACTTTGTCGGCGACGGACGCTAATCGCTGGGCGATCCGACTCGCTCGACTGGTAACGGGAAAGCCGAAACTACTGGTGTTCTCATACTGTTATCACGGCTCCGTGGACGAGACGTTTCTTGTCGTAGGTCCTGATGGCTCACCGGTGAGTCGACCGGGCAACGTCGCTCCAGGAGTAGATCCCACGCAAACGACGAGAGTCGTCGAGTGGAACGATCTCGCGGCTGTTGAGCACGAACTTGCCCACGGCGATGTTGCGGTCATTCTGGCGGAGCCGGCACTAACCAATATTGGAATCGTGCTGCCCGAGCCCGGCTTTCACGATGCTCTGCGCGCCTTGGCGACCAAGTACGGAGCACTGTTGATGATCGACGAGACGCATACGATTTCAGCGGGTCCGGGAGGTATGACCGCTCGCGACGCCTTACAGCCAGACATCTTCGTGATCGGCAAGTCGCTCGGCGGTGGAATCCCCTTTGGCGCCTACGGTTTATCCGAAGAGGTCGCCCGCAATGTCCATCGGCACACTGCAACGGGTGTTGCTGACATCCGCGATGTGGGTGGCGTGGGCGGAACACTCGCGGGCAATGCACTCTCGTTGGCCGCGGTACGGGCCACGCTCGCCGAGGTTCTCACTGACGAAGCGTTCGCGAACATGATACGACTCGCCAGCCAGTACACGCTCGACGTCAAGCGAATTCTCGATGAGGTTGACTTGCCGTGGTCGGTCACCCAACTCGGGGCGCGAGCTGAGTATCGCTTCGTGCGTCCAGAACCGCGTAATGGTGGCGAATCGGCAGCGGCGGCCGACGATGAACTGGATGAGTACCTGCACCTCTTTACTCTCAACCGTGGGATACTGATGACCCCATTTCATAACATGGCCCTGATGTGTCCGGACACCACAGCCGCCGATATTGATCGCCATGCTGAGGTCTTCGGGGACGCAGTCAACGACTTGGTCGGCCGATGAGCTCAGAGGCCAAGCGTAGGGGCCTGATTGCGTATGCCAGTAAAGTTCGCTGTGCGTTGGGGGCGGGTGCTGCACGGTAGCCGACGCAACCCTGCAGCACCCGAATTGTGGTGGCGGTGACTACTCGACCGCTACGCGATCATTACTAGAGATTCATCTCCAGCTCGTCGAGTTCTTCCACGGCAGCGTGACGGTCTTGCTTGCTCGGCAGGTCGAAGTAGGGGTTGCCCTTGATCCAGTAATACGTCATCGGGATGATCCCGAGGGCCATCGCACCCAACCCAACCCAGAGGGTTGTCGCGTTGAGGCCAGGTATCGTCTTGACGAACATGGTCGCCATGAACACCGCACCGACCAGTGGCCAAAGGCCCATGAACACGAAGTTTTTCACCGACTTCGTGAGCTGACGTCGGTAGAGCACCACCACCGCGAGCCCCGCCAAGCTGTAGTAGATGGCGATTTGCAGACCAATGGCGTTAATGGCGTCGGACATGATGGTCCCGATCGACCCGACGTACTGCGAACCAACGAACAGTCCCAGCGAAATGACGGTAATGACGCCAGTCGCCACCAGGGGGGTTTTGCGCCGCGGGTGAACCGTACCGAGCACCTTGGGCAAGGTGTGGTCGCGGCCCATGGCGAACAAGGTTCGCGTCACTTGAATCAAGGTCGTTTCGAGGGTCGCCACCGTCGACAGTACGACCGCCAAAATAATGATCTTGCCCCCGGTCCCGTGCCACACGGCCTGTCCGAGTACCGCGAGCACGTCAGCCGAATTATTGGAGATCTGACCCGAGGTCAGCATCAAATTCGTCGCAATTGTAAATACCTCAAAGAGTAGGAAGACAAAAACCATGCCGACGATACCGCCGAGGCCGGGAGTCTTCTTGGCCCCCCTGGTCTCCTCGTTGAGATTCGCGGTCACGTCCCAGCCCCAGTAGTAGAAGGCCGCCACCAGAGCCCCGGCGAAGAAACCCGAGGAACCGTGGAAGATCGAGGGCGCAAACCAGTGCCACGTGAACGTGTTGACGTGGTGCCCGTGGACGAGTGCGAGCACCCCAAAGAGCAGCAGGATAAGGATCTCGACCGATGACATCACCACCTGCACCTTGACCGTGATGGTGACGCCCGCGGCGACGGCCACCACCATGAGCAGGAAGAACACGGCACCCACTATCGTCACATCGGCCACGTTCTTGGCCGCGGACGTTGAAAAGAGTCCTAGGACGTTAGCCCCCGCGGGCACGGTCGCCAGCACCATGAATACCAGCGCCGATACGACGAGCGCCCAACCAGAGAGATAACCCAGCGCCGGGTGCAGAGCACGGCGGACCCAAGAATAACTCGCGCCCGCATTGGTCTCAGAACGCCCCAAGTAGTTGAACGCAAAGACGATGCCGAACATCGCGATGCCGCAGTACAGAAGAGCTGCCGCACCCCCCAACGCCACTGCCCCCACCAGGACCGCGGTCGACGCCGCAATTGAGTACGCTGGCGCCACACCGGCCACCGCCATCACTACCGAATCAAAAAGACCCAGCGAGCCGGAGCGTAACTTATGCTCTCCCGCGTCAGCGTCATCTACTACCAAGGCATCAGTCATGAACCCCCCTGTCCATTACGG
>JABEUQ010000166.1 GCA_013044265.1 Acidimicrobiaceae bacterium | reverse complement strand
TCGCAAATACTGAACCATCGGACCTATCGCTTGTTCTTATCCAACTCATGAAGGGACCCCTGTACCGCGACACCCACGAGAAGCTCTGGGGTATCTTGCTCGGAGTGCGCCACCAGGTCAGCGACTACGTAATGGTGCTTGGACTGAGTGTCGTGGTCGACGAAGCCGAGGGCTACGCCTTCCTGCGCAGTCGTCCCATCGACGACGACGCCACTGAGTTTCCCCGACTGGTGGCGCGGCGCGCCCTCTCCTTTCACGTCAGCGTGCTGCTAGCCCTGCTGCGCAAGCGTTTGGCCGAGTTCGACGCCAGCAGCGCGGACACCCGACTGATTCTCAGCCGCGATCAAATCGTAGAGATGCTCCGGCTGTTCATGCCCGACTCCACGAACGACGCCCGACTGGTGGACACAATCGACGCCCACATCAACAAGGTGACCGAACTCGGTTTCCTTCGCCGACTGCGCGACGAACGGGACCTCTTCGAGGTGCGACGAATCCTCAAGGCCTATGTCGACGGGCAGTGGCTCTCAGAGTTCGACGCCCGGCTCAACGACTACCTGGCTGAGATCAATGAAGTCGAGGAGTCTGCCTGATGTCCGCGCTGTTCAGCCTGATCGACCTCGACGACGGACTGCCCGACCGACTCTCCGGAAGTCGTCTACAGCGCCTCGAAGTCTTCAACTGGGGAACCTTCGACCAAAAGGTCTGGTCGTTCGAGCTCGGGGGTCGCAACGCGCTGCTGACGGGCGACATTGGCTCGGGCAAATCCACGCTCGTCGACGCGATCACCACGCTGCTCTTACCAGCGAACAAGATCTCCTACAACAAAGCCGCCGGTGCCGAGACCCGTGAGCGCGATCTGCGATCCTACGTTCAGGGGCACTACAAATCCGAACGCAACGAGACAACGGGGGTCTCACGTCCGGTTCCCCTACGAGATACCCGGCACTTCTCGGTCATATTGGGGGTCTTCGCTAACACCGGTTACGCCACCACGGTCACCCTGGCCCAGGTGTTTCGTACCAAGGACATGGGCTCGGGTCAGCCCGAGCGATTCTTCGTCGTCGCCGACTCTGACCAGTCGATCGCCAAGGATTTCTCAGAGTTCGGCACCGAGTTCAACTCCCTGAAGCACCGGCTACGCGATGGGGGCGCGAGGGTATACGACAGCTTCCCCGAGTACGGCCGGGACTTTCGACGCCACCTCGGTATCGAATCCGAACAGGCCATGGAGCTCTTCCATCAGACGGTATCTATGAAGGCGGTCGACAATCTCAACGACTTTGTTCGCAGCCACATGCTCGAGCCCTTCGACACCAAGAGTCACATCGCCTCGCTGATCGAACACTTCGATAACCTCACCCAGGCTCACGATGCGGTGTTGCGCGCCCGCGCCCAGCTGGAACTACTCCAGCCGCTCGTCGCCGACCTCGACTCCTTCGAACAGTTGTCGAATGCGCGCACCACCCTCGAACACCAACTGACGGCGTTGCCCTTGTACTTCGCTGAGCGCACGCGCCGGGCTCTTCTATTCGAACTCGAAGTACTCGCAGTCCAGTTGCACGATCTGAGTCAGGAACTCGAGTCGCTCGAAGAGAGCGTCAGGGATCTACGCGAAACTGAGGCGCAGTTGAATCTCCAGATTGCCGGAGTTGGTGGTGACCGGCTGGCCGACATCGAGAGACTCATCGAGCGCCACCAGCGCGACAAACAAATCCGCCAGACGAAGTTCGATCACTTCAATACCTTGTTGTCGCAGGCAGGAATGGTGCAAGTGTCGGTCGCCGAGCAGTTTCTCGCCACCCGCGAGCGTGCCATCGCGAGGCAAACGGAATTAGAGGTTGAGCACAGCGCCATCGAGAACGATCTCAATGAGCGACGATTCGAGCAACGCTCGATCAACGAGGAGTGCGAAGGAGTTAACAAGGAACTGCACAGTCTGCAGACACGTCATTCCAACATTCCCCGTGACAGCCTCGAGTTGCGTCAGCGCCTCTGCGGCGACCTCACCATCGAACCCAACCACTTACCCTTCGCCGGCGAGTTGATCCAAGTCCTCGAAGAAGCAAGCCAGTGGGAAGGTGCGGCGGAGCGTGTGCTACACAACTTCGCCCTGTCCCTGCTAGTTCCCGACCAACACTACGAAGCCGTGGCGGCCTGGATCAACGACCACCATCTCAATGCCCGAATCGTCTACTACCGAGTGCCCAACCGGATGGCGCCTGCGACCTTGCCCGAACGCCGGTCGGCCCATCCCCTGCTTGTCGACATGCTCGAACTGAAACCTGAGTCGGAATTCGAGTCGTGGTTGAAGGCCGAACTCGCCCGGCGCGCTAATCACGCGTGCGTGGACACGACTGACGAGTTTCGAACCGCGCAGCGGGCGGTCACCCGAGCGGGACAGATCAAGGACAAGGAACGCCACGAGAAGGACGACCGCCGGCGTATCGACGACCGCCGAGAGTACGTGCTCGGTTGGACGAATCAGGGGAAGATCGACGCGCTACTCGCCCACGCCATCACGTTGCAGGAGCGACTGAACTTCATCTCGAGCGTCATTGCTGACCTCGCGAAACGCGGCGAGGCGGTCTCGCTGCAACTGCGATCGTTGGCTCGTCTGGGCGAGCACTCGAACTGGGACGACCTGAACTGGCAGGATCTAGTGAATGAAATTGCGTCGCTGCACGCCGAACGACTACGAATCACGTCGTCATCGGACACGCTGGCCCTCCTCACATCTGAGCGTGAACGAGTCCGACAAGAGGTCGCCAACTACGAGCACTCACGTGACGGCTTTCAACGAGACCGGGGCGCCGCCGAGGGCCGACAACGCACCGCCGAGGCTGAGTTGGACCGCGTCAAGGGGATGTTGTCCAATACGCAGGCGGTAGAGGTTGCCACCGAATCGTTCGCCTCGATTGACGTTGCGGTGGCATTGGAGCTCGACGGATCAGTTCAAGACGTCATGCGCCTCACCACGGTCCACCAATCCATCAATGCCTCTCTCGTGCACCAGCTCAACACGATCACCAAACAAGAGGGCGTGCTGGGACAGCGTAGCGTGAGGTCAATGAGCACATTTCGAGGGAAGTTCCCTCACGAAACCTCCGAGTTTGACGACTCGCTCGCATCGGCGCGAGAGTATCGTCAACTCCATCAGCGAGTAGCCACCGACGATCTTCCCCGATTCGAACGCGAGTTCAAGGACTATCTCAATCAAAACGCGATCCGCGACATCGCCGGATTCTCGGCCCAGCTCAACAAGCACGAGAAGCAGATCCAAGAC
>JABEUQ010000165.1 GCA_013044265.1 Acidimicrobiaceae bacterium | reverse complement strand
TCGAACCGGGCTGGACATTTCGAATTATTGCAGAGACCAATGGGGTCGTTCGCGTCGCACGCCAGAGCCGACCGCGCACAATCTTCCTCACGAACGGCGGGCCAGGCGCGGGTTCTCAATCGCTAATTCGTAAGTTTGAGTTCTGCCCAATCGAAGGAGAGCCGCCGCCTCTTCAACGGTCAGCAGAAGGCTGGGATCAAAGCCAACAACCGGGTTTATTGCTCGATCAGTCACTGCATCTCACTTTCCAGTCAAGGCTTCTGCTGTGGGGCGACCCGCAGGGCATTCGCCCCACAAACAAGGATTGGGTCGTAACGCAAGTTCGCACCCGATGTCGCCTCAGGTGATCGTCGTATCTTCGCTATCCCTCTTAGTTCAAACATCAAAATGCTGGTCGGACTCAACAGCGACATCAAAGACCACGAACCCCATTGAAGAAGGACGCTGCAAGTTGCAGCACCGATCCACTCCCCACGGTGTTCTGGCAGGCGTAGCAACTGGACGGCGTACGTTGGATCGCTTGTACTTCGATCGCACCAAAGACTTGGGAGAGGTGCCGCACGCGGTAGCCGACGACGATAATCAGAGAGTCCGGGGACGGCAATCCCGCTGCGCCGATGGTTCCGATCTGGCGCCCCGGATACCGGTCGCGTAGCTCACTTGCCGGTTCAGACTGCATAAGCGTTGAGAGCGCGGGTGAGGCGAGATACTCCCCCGGCCCCGGCAGGCGCGAAAGACCCGGAGGGATCGGAGCGTTCGCCCCGGCCGCGGCAACGTCGATCCGGTCGATCGTCTGGTTGGCGAACTCATCAGAGCTCGAGAGCCACCAGAGTCCGCTGGAAGTCGAGGTCGGGCGTGAAGTCTGCGCTGCCGTGTCGAGCCATGCACCCCGGTTGGTCTGGGCGTGTAGTCCGTTGACGCCGGCCAGGGCAGTCAGTAACAGGGCAACACCGAGCGCGACCGCCGCCGCAGTGACAAGGACGCGCAACATTGCTTCGCGACCACTTCCCAACGTCATGCGAAGGCCGACGCGTATCACCGTGAAGATCTTTCGGCCGAGGTGACTTTCCCGTCGCGTACGATCACTTCGCGATCGGCGTACGCCGCGACTCGAGGCTCGTGCGTGACGAGGATCACGGTCGAACCCTCTTCACGAGCGGTGCGCATCATGAGGCCCATCACGAGCTCGCCAGTGAGCGAGTCGAGCGAGCCGGCCGCTCGTCGGCAAACAGCACGTCCGGGTGGGCGACGACACCGCGCGCCAGCGCGACGCGTTGTGCCTGACCACCCGACATCTCACCGGTGCGATGACGTTCCAAGCCGTCGAGTTCGAGCCGCTCAAACCAGGACCGCGCAGCGCGCAAGGCCTCCTCGCGCCGAACTCCACCGAGAAGGAGCGACTGCGCGACGTTCTCCTCCGCCGTGAGCTCCGGTACGAGCTGACCGAACTGGAACACGAAGCCAAATCGTTCCCGCCGCAGCCGACTGCGTTGACCTTCGCGCAGTGTGTCGAGGCGGTGGCCGTCAAAGTAGACCTCACCGCTGTCCGGAGAGATAATGCCCGCGAGACAGTGCAGCAGTGTTGACTTACCCGACCCGCTTGGGCCCATCACGGCGAGGACTTCGCCCTTGGTTACCGAGATACTTGCGCCCCGAAAGGCTGGTGTCTCCCCGAAGGAAAGGATGAGGTCTCGTGTTTCGAGGATGGTTCCTCCAGCCAGGACCGCGGAAGTCTCCACAGCGGTGCTCATGCCGCCACTTCTTCTGCGAGCGCAGCGAGCCGAGCCTCGGTGAGGTCGATCCAGCACAGATCGGCCTCCAAGTGAAAGAGCCCATGATCGGCCAGGAGCATGTCGACAACCCCGCCCTTCTGCTTAACGTCGGTGAGTTCTCGCATCCGAGCCAAGTGCGCGGTGCGCTGGACGTCGAGGTATTCCTCCGCGGGGCGACCGAGCATGAGAGAGAGCACAACCTTTACGAAGAGCTCAGTTTGAAAATGAGGTTCGGGCAAGATCGGTTCAGCGAGCCACACCTCGACTTCGCTCTTTCCCTCCTCGGTGATGGTGTAACGCTTACGGTCTGGTCCGGCGCCAGACTCCGCTTCACCGATCACCGCCTTGCCGTCGCGCGCGAGGCGGCCGAGCGTTGCGTACACCTGGCTGAAGGGAAGCGGACGACCCCGGCCGAAGTAAGCGTCGTAGTCGCGCTTGAGGTCATAGCCGTGACTTGGTTCACGATCAAGGAGCCCGAGGAGGGCCATAGGTACACTCATAACTGAGAGAATACTCTGATGGTATACCCATAGTCAATAGTTCCGTAGGCTCGTTCCCGGACCACTCAATTCCCGTAGCTGCGCAGTTATTGTTTCCTATCTTGCTGAGTTTTGCTGTTACAGCAAATCAATGGAAATAGAGAATTAAATCCTGTAGAATCAGATTCATCATGGCAGCAAATTCAATTTCTGAGGAAAGAAGTCTTATAAAAGAGGCAGTTAACTGGTTTCGAAATAACCTACCCGCCACCTGGAAGGCAGAGGCCACGAGCCAAACTGTGGTCTCTTCCGGACCTTCACAGACCAACCGTGTCGTCGATGCCCTCCTCACTATCTCGACGCCCCAAAGCGGGGGCACCAACTTCCTTGTGGAGGCTAAATCCACCTTTGCCCCTCGAGACGCGGAACGCTTTCTCTCTGGAATGGCTCGACAGCTCCGTATCCTCAATCCGAACTACCCCATCCTCGTGGTAACTCCTTGGCTCTCCGAGCGCGCCCAGGAAGTACTCACCGCCGAGGACATCAATTATCTTGACTTCACCGGCAACGTCCGAATTGCGCTCAACCACCCATCGATTTTCATTTCTAGCAAGGGTGCGTCCCGAAACCCAACTCCGTCTCCTCGGGCGGCGGCGCGCCTCAAAGGACCAAAGGCCGGACGGTTAGCGCGTCTGCTCATCGATGTCACGCCTCCATATGGTGTCAGTCAAATTGCTGAGGTCACCGGTCTCGCGGCCGGTTACGTATCTCGACTTCTAACGTCCCTTGACGAAGACGCGATCATCGAGCGTTCCATCCGAGGGCAAGTCGTTTCCGTCGACATTCCAAATCTCCTGCGCCGCTGGACCCAGACCTACGACGTCTTCAAGTCCAACGAGACGTCTTCATTTGTCGCAGCCCAAGGACCCGAAGAGGTACTCGGCCGACTCGCTTCGTTACCCTCGGGCACCCCCCCGGTCACCGTGACGGGGTCCTTCTCTGCGGTCCGATTCGCGCCCGTCGCGGCGCCATCGCTTCTAGTGCTGTATTGCTCCGATCCGAACACCTTGGCAAAGGAGCTTCGGCTTCTTCCCAGTGATCGCGGAAGCAACGTTGCGTTGTTGAGACCCTTCGACGAAGTCGTATGGGAGCGCACCACCGAAGAGTCAGGAGTCAAGTACGCGGCAGTCGCGCAAACTGCCGCGGACTGCCTTACGGGAAATGGACGCATGCCAGCCGAAGGAGATGCATTGACGACGTGGATGGAAGACAGCCAATCGCAATGGCGTCTTCCCTCGATTTCAGTACTGCCGAGCAATGCGCGAACGGCATATTGATGGCGGTTTTTGACTCACGCTACGTGGCGGCCCGCGGAGTCCTTCTCGACGCCCTCTTCGCGCTGGCACCTCACGGGAAGGCTGTGATCGTCGTTGGTGCTCAGGCCGTCTATCTGCGGACCGGTGAAGCCAACCTCGCCATAGCTCCCTATACAACGGACGGGGATTTGGCGATCAACCCGTCGTTACTCGGCGACGATCCCCTCCTCAGCCAAGCGATGCTCGACGCGAATTTTACGCTGATGATGAGGCCGGAAGGTCACGAAGAGCCGGGCATATGGATAGAGCCCGCAGATGTAAATGGTGTAATTGAACTCATTCCCATCGACCTCATCGTGCCGCACGCCGTCACACCTTCAGGCGGCAGGCGCGCCGCTCGCCTCGGAATCCACGGTAACCGCGCAGCTCGTTCTGCCGTCGGATTGGAAGCGGCCCTGATCGACCACTCGCCAATGGTCATTGGCGCTCTCGACTCAAATGATCCTCGGTCGATCACGGTGGAAGTAGCTGGCGCCTCCGCTCTCCTCGTCGCCAAGGCTCACAAGATTTACGACCGCGTCGCAAGTGGGCGAGAGGACCGGCTCGACGACAAGGACGCCTCCGACGTCGTCCGCATTATGCAGACGACGGATCCCGACGGGATCGGCGAGACGCTGTCCGACCTTCTCTTCGATCCGATGGCCGGAGACGCGACACGCAGTGCGATCGAGTACCTAACACAACTCTTCGGACGACGAGGTCAGTCCGGCATCCAAATGGCGGGACGCGCTTTGCAGCTCGTGATGGATTACGACACGGTCGAGGTGATCTGCACGTCGTACGTTGCTGCTCTAACTCGGGGAATCCCTCCCCTCAATCTTTAATGGACAGAGTCACCACATGTTTTCGCGTCACGGTTCGAAGAGACTCTTAACGGGCCTCCCCAATCACGAATTAGAGGGGAAACTATTCTGGTGGACCAGCGCAGTAGATAGTTGACCCCTTGCACGGTTTGAAAGGGGTCAGCGCTATCAAATCCTTTAGCAACGCCTTTAGCAACGCCGGCAACTCCGCGCACTCGCGCACGGACGTCGGCGGAAACAAACGTCAATGATTCAATACGCGTGCGACCACGAGCAGTCACCCGCGAACTAGAAAAGTCGGCATGGCATGCAAGGGGTCAGGAGTTCGAATCTCCTTACCTCCACGAACAAAGTACCTGGTTAGCTCAACTATTATGAGCCGAAAATCGCTCCTTGAGTAGCGCTGCGAACGGTCGCATTTAGCAAGGCCTTTAGCAGTTCGCTCGCGGAGGCAGTTGCTGAACTCGTTCCACGAAGACGACAGTTGCCTTTCAACTTCCTGTGGAGGCTGAGGATCCGCCCGAATTAGCGAGCGCTTCAGCACAAGTGCGCATTCCAGTTGAGTTCGCCCAAGTCGTTCCGAAGCTTTCGAACACCCCGCGGTTCAGTTGGAACTGGCCACTGCGCAACCCGCTGACCGTCGTTGAAACAATCGCATCCGTTAGGAAAGACTTGCGTCAATCTCTTCGTAAATGACGACACATTCACGGGACTCCTCGGGTTGTGAACCGCTCGGTGGAAGCCATGTGTCGCAAATGGTGAGGACCGTTTACGGGCGATGGCGTGCAGCCGCCTCACCATCCATGGGCATTGACGTCTCGGTATCTTCGATTCGATCTACGAGTTGGAATTTGAAGTTGAGCTTGCAGGATCTGCACGGATTTCCAATATCATCGGGTTGTCGGTGGGAAGGTTCACCCTCGGCCTGATGCGGAATCGTCGTTCCAGATGATTGATATTTCGTCGTTGGAGTCACAAGACGAACTGCGGCGTCCGAGCAGTGAATGTCACTGATTGTCTCGCTGACCAGGTTGACGTAATCTCTCGCGTAAAATCGAGGAATGACACCTCGAGGACGCCGCACGAAGGTCGGGCGAATCACTCCCAAGGGGACACGACCCAGCGGGTTCACGCCGCCGGAGAATTCTCACCGAGAACCCGACGGCGAACCCGAAATGCTGATTACCATTCGCCAGTCGTTAGCGGTCCGAGAGCCCTTGGAGTTTCTCTTGATGGCGAGCAGTCTCCTCGCCGCTCTCGATCCCCGCCGCGTCGACCCTTTCGAGAGAATCAAGGAGTCCTCAACTGCGCGCCTTACGGCAAGTGAGTTCTGCGACACCTTCATCCACACGAACTGCCTCGAAGCCTCCGCGATGTTGGCCGCATTCGCACAGATGGGAGACGACGAGATCCTCCGAGCTCGAGCTCGTCGTGCCTTAGCGAATCGACAACACGCTCTACCAGCGTGGCTCGCCCAACTCGACGGCGCCACGGCGACACGAGCGACGCAGATGACTCACGTGCTCGGTGATGGCGACAGCCTGGTGGTTGGCGTGGCGTTGCCCACCAGTCACCACTTCAGTGTCGTCATTTATATCGATCACAATATGGGCACCGTGGTCAAGGACGGGTTTGCGGTACCTCTGTCGATTGAGGACATGACGTCCGATATGACCGCCCGGATGGATGATCCCGACACGGTGATGTCGGACATCAGCCTCGCTGACGCGCGCGAGCGAATCAGCGAGGCCATTGACGATGGGGCGATGGTCCATCCACCACTCGAAACTGATTCGTGGCCAGCGTGTCGACCTTTGGCCGAGTGGATACTGCGGTTACTGCCCCTCGGCGGCACTGGGTACGTCCGCCCACAGTGGGATGAGCGCGCCATTGAATCACTCACCAGCCGATTCTTTGCCAGTCCCTTCAGCGCGGGCGTCGCCAGCCCTGATCAACACGGCATGCTCGAGGCGATTCTCTGGTTCGCCCGAGACTACGGACCGGGAGATCCTCTGCGATGGAGTCCCGTCGCGGTGGAGATTCTGCTGGTCGACTGGATTCCGCGCAAGATCATTGCATCCGTCGACTACGTAGCGTTGGCCCCCAACGTGCTTCGCGCGTTCGTCAGATTCTCGCACGCCGAGCGCGGGATTCGTCCGTCGTTGACCGCAGAGACTCTCGATGCGATTGATCGCTACGAACCGATGTTTCTTTCCATCATCAAGTCGCCTCACCTCCAAGGGCCCGCAGCACTGCTCGCGGCCAGCGGACTCCTGGATAGCGATGATTTTGAGGGTATCGGCGCCCACCCGAGTTACGTGGAGTGGGCCATTGGTTGGATGAGCGACGCCGTGGGCGGACCCAACGCATTGCAAGCACTCAATGACGAACCACTCGTTGATCGCGAGTTTTCCTGGGTCGGAATCGCCGACGATATTCATGGAAAAGTGGCGGAGGTTTTGAGCCTCTGCGATCACTTTTGCGATGACCAGTTAGACGATGAGTACCGGAGCGCGTGTCGAGTCTTCCTCGCACAAGTGGCGAAAGGCGACCCCAACGTGTTTCGTCGCAAGAGTCGAATCGCCACTGCAGCGGCAGCGGTCTGTTGGACCGTGGGCAAGGCGAACGATCTTTTCACGGGTGGTGGAATGTACGTCAAGGACATGATGCAGTACTTCGGACTGACGCAGGGCGGGGTGTCGCAGCGGGCCGAGACAATGGTTCGAGCCGCGGGCTACGAAATGAGGAGAGGGTACTCGGACTTCAATCTTGGCGACCTCGACCTGCTCGTTTCATCACGCCGTCGCCAAATCATGGACCTCCGCGATCAACTGGCGGACTTAAAGCCGGCCTAGGCATTGGCAAAGGGACACGAAAGCGACCCGTTCAGCCACAGCACTGTTACTAGGCAAGACGGACTGTTATCATTACTACATAATCCCCTATTAACGGGGTATAGCGAAGTACTCATTTATCTTAACTACTCTAAAATCCCCCGTTATTAGGCTATAATGAAGTAGTGCGCCAAAGCAGCAACCTGAATCGTATCGCAGAATTTGCCGAAGAGCAATGGGGCCTTGTTACCCGCCGTCAACTCGAAAACGTCGAGATTCCAGCAACGACGCTCGAACGCCTGACGGCCCCAGACTCCCTTCTGGAGCGAATCGCCTACGGCGTCTACAGGCTCGTAGGTTCACCCACGCCAGATCACATCGAACTGCGAGCCGCGTGGCTCCAACTGGCTCCAGGCATTCCCGCATGGAAGCGCACTCCCCCAGAGGGCGTGGTGTCGCACCGGTCGGCGGCGGCGCTCTACGGCATAGGCCACCTCCCCGCGGACCGCCACGAGTTCACGCTGGCCCGGCGCAAGCAGAGCCGACGACGAGATGTCCGTCTTCACCAGCGCCCCCTCGCGGACGGAGAATGGATTCAGCTTCGCGGATTGCCGGCGACCCGGCCGGCACGAATCGTCTCTGACCTGCTCTACGACCACGAGGACCCCGGAGCCGTCGCTCAGATTATCGCCGACGCAATCCGCCTGGTCTTCGATTACCCCGGTACCTTCGCGGCGAGCCTCGCCTCCCACGCCGGACGATTCGGACTGCGCCGCGAAGATGGTCTCGCCCTCCTTCGTTGGCTGCTCGACCTCGTCGGTGATGAGGAGACCGAGAAATGGATGCGAGAGGCACGCAACTCAATGACGCACTCTCCCTCTGATCCGACTCGCGCACCTTCGGTTTCACGACCGGGGCTGCCTGCGTGAGCGAACGCCAGCGTACCTATTCGAGTCCGACGGCGTTCCGTCGAGCGCTCACCGACAAGCTCAAGGTCGTCGCGGAGACCAGTCGGTGGAACCTCGCGCAGCTCCAGCGGCAGATGGCCTACGACCGCTTCTTAGAGCGGCTGTACCTTGTCGATGACGGGTGGGTCGTGAAGGGTGCGACGGCACTCCTCGCCCGCGAGATTGGAGTTCGAGCCACCATCGACGTCGACGTCTATCGAGCGGTAGAACGTCAAGTGGCTGAAGCCGACATCGGTCGAGCGGCGGACCTCGACATCGGCGACTGGTTCAGGTTCGATATAGGCCCCGCGCGCGCTCACTCCGACGGTGCAACCGGCGTTCGCTTTCCGGTGACCGCATTCGTCGGAGCGACGCAGTGGGCTCAGTTCCACGTCGATCTAGTGGGCTCGAATCTCCGCATGACCGGGGAGCCTGACGAAATGCCGGCGCTAGCCCGTGTCGTAATGTCCGACGTCGCCCAGCACGGCTATCGGGTCTTTCCGCTCGTAGATCACGTGGCCGACAAAGTGGCGGCAATCATAGAGCGGCACGGAGACCGTCCATCCACCCGTTTCAAGGACCTCGTCGACCTCGTTGCCATCATTACCGAAGCGTCGGTCGACGCCGAACTTCAGAGAACGGCCATGCAGTCGGAATTGACGCGGCGAGGAATCACTCTGCCAAATCGTTTCGATGTACCTGACCGTGCACTCTGGAAGACGGGGTATGAGAGCGAAGCACAACGCTCGATCCTGCCTTTGGCGCAGACGCTCGACGAAGCACTGGCGATAGCGAGGCCCTTCGTCGACGCACTTTTTGACGGAACGGCAATCGGTCACTGGGACCCGATCACGCTGCAGTGGATTCAGACATGACTTGGACTCGATATCCAATTTGATACCAAACACTGACGAGTGATTTCTTAAAGTTGGCCGATGCCAGAAGTCCGACGTGAGCCCAGAGGGGACTTCACCTATCCAGTAACTGATCCAGCGGGCAGGCATCATTGAAAGGTGGCATGTACGAACATGGAGCATGGTTATAGGAAATGACTTGAGAACTCGCCACCACGGGCCTTTGGCCGTGAAATATTACACACGTGCAAGTTGCATCACGCCCATACTGACGTCGGTTGCGAAGTTCGTCGGCGAAAATGGTGGATTCAGAACCGAACTTTTGAGCGAATATTTCCTTTAGCAACGCCTTTAGCAACGCCGACGGTTACGTGCGGCCGCAACCGGACGCCGACGAATTGAGACCCCCAATAATTCCGCCACATACGGCCACCAGCGAACCTCAGCGAACTGGGAAAGAGCGCATGGCATGCAAGGGGTCAGGAGTTCGAATCTCCTTACCTCCACAAAATCAGATGGCGCGAATCGTGCGGGCATGGCGGCAATCGATCTCATTGGTTCACGACCTAGACGCGTCTGCGCGATGTCTGATCGCGGTGACCTTTACCGTGTGCGTGGCGTCATCAATGAAGTACAGAACCCGGTAGTCGCCGCGGCGTGCTGAGTACGCGGGTGCCAACGGTGGACCGAGAGGTTTGCCAACACGCTGTGGATTCTCAAGTAAGGGACCAGTGATGAATTCGTACACCGCATGCGCAATTTTCTCGGGGAGCATGTCGGTAAGTGCCAATACCGCTGAACGGGCGACCTTTAGGTTGTAGTGACTTCTATTTGGTGTCGACACTGCGACCGACGTTCTTCATAGCTTGCGCCAATTGAACGGTGTCGAGGATATCGTCTGTCGCAAACTCTCGAACACCTACCTCGTGAGCGAGTAGGAGGGCCGAATCAGACAAAACGGAAATGGTCTCGCGCATGGCGTCGTAGTCGTCAACGCCCATCAGTACGGCGGCTCGGCGCCCATTCTTTGTGATTTCGATTCGTTCGTGGGTGGAACTGGCATCATCGACCAATTTGGACAATTGAGCCCGAGCATCGGCAATGGGTAAAGTTGTCATGTACAGAATTATAGCGTAAATGAGGAACCGGGAGTTGGCGGGTTCTTATTGCGTGCCCCAAGGCCCACCAAGTTCTAGTACCGCCCCCGCAGGTTCTCCGTTACATCGCAACTCGAACAAATATTTCTCTCTATCACTACCCACCTCCGTTAGCGAGTTGAACTCCAGAATGTGTTTGGCTCACAGGTAAACCTATGAGACAATTCACTCACGAATGCAGAACAGTATGACAAGTCGCCAATAGCTACTCGTCGACAAATGACAGTCCCTGCTGATCCAGCTCTGAATTCGCAGAGGAATCCGATGGGCTTCGAGGAGTCGCGTTCGTGAGATCTCTGCAAACACTGAGCGAAGTCGACCGACGCGTTGTCGCCGTATGGGCCGCTGACTGCGCCGAGCGGGTCTTGGGCCTATTGGTGGCTGAGGCTCCAGATGATGTCCGCCCTCGAGAACTTATCGCCAGTGCTCGGGGAAGCAGTCCCTCCCCGAGCGATCAAATTTCACCCCGTTCGGACTTCGCTCATCTCTCTGTTTCGGTGGCCGGACGGGCCACGAGTGCGACCCGCGCCGACCACCGAAAAGGGGTGTCGTCTCGACTAGGGTCCCTGCACGGTCGTGCTCGGTCCCTGCTGGACACGAACGACGAGGGCGAGCAACGTGATCCACACTCCGATGACCAGCGCCAGGAGCACGAGGACCACCCATCGACCGATCAGCCCATCGGGGCGCAGACTCTGCACCGCTCCCGCGAACGGGTCAGTGCGTGCCGCTTGGACGGTGAGTGACGAGGTGGCCAGTACCGAACCGGAACTGCCCACCGCCGAGGCGACAAAATTTTGAGTTCCGGCCCACGTCGGCTGGTACGTAAATGTGGCCAGTCCGGCGGAGTTGGCCGTTGTCGAACCGATGAGGAGTGGGGGGGCACCAGAAAACTCCTCTACGCGCACGTAGAAATTGACGGTCACTCCCGACGGGGCGGCGGCCGTCGGAGCAGTCACCCGGGCGGAGAGTTCGACACCTTGGTGCGACGCCGGACTGCCCGCCGTCAGAGCGAGCGATGCATCCGACGACGCTGCGGCTGGCAACGTCGAGCAGGCCACCGTCAACAGTAGGGCGCCGCCCAGTCCCGCCAGGGATATCCCGATTCGACGAGAGAGTTGAAGAACCGACATCAGGCACCCACTTCCTGAGTTCCCGTCGTCACCTCAGACTCCGCGAGCTCTTCCATCTCCGAGATCGACAGTATCGGCACGAACCGAAAGACCACGAGGAGCAGAAGTGGAATCGCCGCCGTGGCGGCCACAGTGATGGAGATCGGAACCCACGTGAAGTGATAGGTACCCCAGTTGCCCGCGAGTACGCCACCCTTGGCCAACGGCGAGTTCACCAACGGCTCGGTCGCCGGGGGGACGACGATGACGAGCCGCTTGATCCAGAGCGCGAACACCACGAATATCGAGGCGATCACCACGCCGCTCGTCGTACGAAACCGTCGGAACATCATGATGACGATCGGCACGACTCCACCGGCGAAGAAGTAGATCCAGAACGGGATGGCGTAGCGACCCGCCACGATCTGGTACACCCACGCCGATGCGCCCGCCGTGCCGGAGTAACCGTCGATGAGATACTCGGTGAAGGTGAGGTAGAGGTAGGCCGCCCCGAAGGCGATCATCAAGAAACCGAGTCGTACGAAGTGTCGTGGACTGATGAACGCCTCGAGATGAAAAAGCTTCCGAGATGCCGCGATCGTGAGCACGACGAGCGCCACGCCCGAGTAGAGGGCCGCGACGACGAAGTACACCGGCAGAATCGTCTCCATGTAACCCGCACGCGACGAGGAGGCGAAGGCGAAGGAGAGAACCGAGTGGACCGAGACGGCCATGGGAATGATCATGATGGCCACCACGCCAATCGCTCCGTTCAGCCGACGTCGTTCGTACGGCGTGTCACCGTATCGTCCGGCCAGCACACGATAAAGGGAACGGCGCACCTTCACCCTGACGGAGGGCGTCACGTCGTCGAAGCGCTCGAGAGCAATGGCCGCGTCAGGAATCAACGGAAGATAGAAGAACACGATCGTCGCCAAGAGGTACGTGCTCACGGCGAAGAAGTCCCAGAGAATCGGTGACGAGAGATTCCAGTACGTCGGCCACACGAGCTCCCAGATCTTGCTCGGATTGCCGAGGTGGGGAATGATGAACACCATCCCAATCGGCAGGCTCACTAGGGCGGTCGCTTCGGCAATGCGGGTGAGCGGCGCACGCCAACTCGCGTGGGTCAATCGCAAAATGGCCGACACCACGGCACCGCCGTAGCTCACGCCGATGAAGGTCACGAGATTAGCCTCGTATATCGCCCAAAAGGCGCCGTCGTTGTAGCCCGCCGTTCCCAGTCCGTTGACCACCTGGTAGACCCAGGCCACCACCCCGAGGACGACGACGACGCTCAGCGTGGCGACGGAGGGCCACCACCACCGCGGCGTCTCCAGGACCGGACGCAATGCCACCCGTCGAAGTTCGGAGTTGGCGTGTTCTCCCCGGCCCCTTTTCGCTGCCGGAACAATGACGTTGGTCATCGATATCCTTTCATTCCCCGCGTCATGACGCACTCGAGTTGTTGTTCAGATCCTGGCCATGACCAGGAATGTAGTAAACACGCGGATGCGTGCCGTACTCCTCTTTGAAGACCACGGCGTCATTGTCAGCGAGGTACGTTGAAATCTTGATCGTGTTGCCCATTCCGTCGACCGCGACGTCCGAGGTGAGGTCGCCGAAGTAGATGACCCCCATCGGGCAGTTGGTCGCGCACTCGGGTAGTTGACCCGAAGGCAACATCGCCGCGCACTCGATGCACTTGCCAACCGTCCCCTTCACTTGGGGCACGGGCCACTCGGGCTCCTGCTTGAAGGGCTGACGCGGCGCGGGAATGGCCTCGGACCAATTGAAATACCGAGCGTCATAGGGGCAGGCGTTCATGCAGATTCTGGTGCCGATGCACTTGCTTTGATCGACGAGAGTCAGACCCTCGGGAGTGCGAAAGTTGGCGCCGACGGGGCACACCGGCACGCACGCCGGGTCTTCGCACATCATGCAGGGCCGCGGCATGAAGTAGTCCTCGCCGGCGGCGTTCTGCATCGTATATACGTTCATCCATGTCTGGTCCTCGTGCAGGTAGTGCGCGGTTTGACACGCGGTCGTGCACAACTTGCACCCATTGCACAGCCGCAGATCGATCACCATGCACCACTGCTTGATCGGCCCGGTCGGCGTCGTCGTAGCCGGTTGAGAGGCGGCGGCCAAAGATTCGGTCATCACGCCGAGAACTCCGACGCCGATACCCCCGAGGGCCGCTGCGCGGAGTAGTCCACGACGGCTGATGGTCACAGCCGCGACCGACTCGTCGGGTGAAGCCTTCGGATGTCGCACTAGTGCCTCTTTCTCATACTGTTTTCTCATGCCGTCACCTTGATCGTGCCTTCCATCCACTTCATGGTCGACATCGCGCCGCCCATACCGTTAGTGCCCGCGCCACACGGGGCGTAGCATTGCCAGGTAAACGTTCCGGTCTTGGTGGGAACGAACGTCGCCTCGACGGTCACTGATTTGCCCGTCGGCGCAGCCGGGATCGGCATATTGAACGGCAAGCCCACCACGGTGAAAGTGTGCGAGACATTGGAGTCCGCCACCGACGATGTGGCGTGACCGGCCACCATTTCCTTGCCGGTCATTGAACCCAGGACCTGGTCGTACATCATCTGCGAGCCCATGAGTGGGGCCGTGCCGTCGTCGTAGCTGACGATCTTCACGGTCACCCGTTCTCCCACGCGCACGCTCCACGTCGGGTTCGTGTACTGGGGTTGATCGCCAACACCGGTGAGCGATCCAGTGACAATGGTCATGGTCTCGGTCACACTCCCGTGCGACTTCACCACGACGAGCGAACTGGTTTTCGTGAGATGAGTAACTCCAGCGGCGATGCCACCCACGAGCGCCACGGTCACGGCGAGGCCAACCAGGATCGCGGCGAACGACCCCAGAACCACGCCGCTGCCACGTGCGAAGTTCGCCGGGCGACGCCAACTCAATGCGCCGAGCCGCTCCAGCGGGTCACTCTCGCCCAGTCGCTCGAGCAGACCCGGGCGCGATAGCGCGCCGGGTCCGCTCGAGCCGGTGGTCCGACGAAGACTCACTGTGCGACCTTAACCTTGCCCGTCATCCAGTCCATTCCCTTCATGGCGCCGCCCATACCAGCGGGGGAACTGCCACACGGTGCGAAGCAGTTCCAGACGAACGTCCCGGTCTTGGTCGCCTTGAACGTCGCCGTCACGACGATGCTCTTACCGGTAGGGGCAACCGGAATGGGCATATTGAAGCCCAGTTTGGCGATGGTGAAAGTGTGCGCGATATTGATGTCTGACACGTTGGACACCGACAGGCCGTTGACGAGCTCCTTACCGTTGGTCGTGCCCATGACATTCGCGTACTTCATGTACTGACCCATCAGGGGGGCGGTGCCGTCGTCGTAGCTGACGATCTGTACCGTCACCGTCTCACCCTTGTGCACCGTCCACGACGAGTTCGTAATCTTCGGCCATCCGGACTTGTGGGCCATCTTCCCGGTGATCAAGCGCATGTGCTCAGTCACGTGACTGGGCGCGGCTGCTCCGGCGACTCCGCTCGCCAGGGCCGTGGCCGCGACAGGGGTGATGGCGAAAACCAGAGCTGCGACCTTGGTCATTGAGTGTTTCATCTTGTTTCTCCTTTTGGGTTGATACTTCATTCGAGATTGCTGTCAGCCACGACGGCCGGGTTCACGCTATGACCGTCACGTAGCCGCGCATGTAACCGTTATGGGCCATGGCCCACTTGTCACACGGCAAAGCGCAGAACCACTGGAAAGTCCCCGCCTTCGTCGGCTTGATCACGAAGTGAGTAATCGTCGGTGACGAGGCGCTCCCCGCCGGTTCGACCGCGCTGACGTTGAGGTCGGGTGACATCCATGAGTGCGACTGAGTGTCGTAGTTGTAGATCGTCACGTCGTAGGTGACGCCAACCTTCATCGTGAATGTTCCCGGAACGAAGGCGTCGTGGATCAATCCATCGGGCCCCTTGAGGCCACCGAGTGGCGGCGCGTTGATCTCCAGCTTGACTTGAACCACATTCGCGGCAGATGTGCTGACCGGCGCACTGGCCGTCGCGGCCGTCACGGTACTAGTCACCTTGTGCCAAATTGCACCCGTCCCGGCGGTAATTGCAAAGACCGCTGCGGCGACGAGCACGATCCCCGCCATTAACGTCACCAGCCCGCGTACTCGGTGTGATTGGCTCGTACCAGATCCCTGGTTGGTGGCGATTGTCTCGGTACTCATCACACGCTCCTCCCGGCCGGTATCACAATGGTGAAAGCGGCCTCGACCATCCTTGGGCCTAACCAACCCCCGTACTAGAGAGATCCTTCGGGTCAATCCCCCCGTGGAACCACCGAGTTGCGGTGAACGAATCGGACTCGTATCACGGACGCGTGTACTCTTGCGAACCCCGAGCGAACAACGGGCTCCAGTACTTCGAGCGTTATGCCCACGCCCCCGACTGCGCCCGAGCACGCGACGAACGTCGCGGGTGAGTCCCCACGCCGGCCTAAGGGTGGCCCCTGACCCCCTCACGGTCGAGTTAGTCCGACAAGGGGGTCAATGTTCCTTAACGGGATCGATTGCGTCGCCGGGTCTGCGGTGAAAATGAAGTCGTGATATTTAAGGTCTTTCGTCCTTGAATTCACGGCCACAACTTGCTATTGACCGCCGTACATTGAGATGATGGTCGATACCGAGATGCTTGGTTCGACGTCGATAACCGTGATCGTGGTCGATGATCATGAGGTCGTGCGCGAAGGAACCCGCAGGATGCTCGAGCGCGACCCGGACATCGTGGTCATCGACGAGGTTGGCTCAGTTGAGCGCGCCCTCGTTTCAGCGAGACGGCTGCGACCTCGGCTGATGGTAATCGACGTCGAATTGCCCGACGGAAGTGGCATCGGGATCGTGCGCAGCATCGTCGCCGAGAACCTACCAATTCGCTGTCTGATGCTCTCCGCGCACGACGACTACGTCTATTTCGCCGAAGCACTCTCAGCGGGTGCGGGCGGCTACCTCTTGAAGACCGCGAGCGCGGCGGAGTTCGTGGCCGCGGCCCGTACGGTCACGGCGGGCGGTAACGCGATCGACGGGTCGCTCTCACATCGGCTCACGGGACGACGCCGACCACCTGAGGAGGAGTTGATCCATCGTCTGACGGCGCGCGAACTCGACGTTATCGCCTCCTTGGTAAGGGGCCGATCGAATAAGGAGATCGCGTTGGAACTCGGCATCGGTCTGCGCACCATCGAAAGTTACGTCTCGGCAATACTCAGCAAGTTGGGCGTGCGCTCCCGAACAGAGGCCACCATATTCGCTATCGAACACCACCTCGCCTCTCCACGACAGAACAAGTGAGCACACCCAACCCCCGCATCCCGATCAACTCAATCCTGGCGCGGGCGCTGCACCCGCCAGTGCGCGAGTGTGCCTTCTGGGGCGTGCAAGCCATGATTGTCTTCTGGGCAATCATTCACGTCTACGTCGACATGCACAGCATGTTGCAGGGCAGCATCTTGCCCTACGGGGTACCCATCGACCTGCTGCTAATTCCCGTGGGATACGCCGCCTTGCGTTACGGACTCTCAGGGTCCGCCGCCACGACCCTCTGGGCGATCCTGTTATGGTTGCCCGATCTCGTGATCCCCGGTGACAGGGGCCACTACCGTCAAGACCTTGTCCAACTCGCCGTCGTCGTGATCGTCGCGCTTTTCGTCGGACTTGAAATCGAACGCGCGCACCTCGAACGGACCCGCGCCGAAGTCGCTGAGGTTGAAAGGCGCACGGCGGAGCAGCACTACCATCGTCTCTTCGACGCGAATACGTCACCCATCCTCCTCCTCGACCCAACGGGCATCGTGCTGGAGGCCAACCCAACCGCACTACAGTTGCACGGCGACGCCACCGGCCAGATGATCAGCGACCTCTTCGGGGTGTCGAATCACGATCTCGTCGAAGGTCGAATAACGCAACTCTCTTTTCACGCCTCGGACATTGACGAGGAACGGATATTCCGTCTCTCCGTGACGAACCTCGAACCGAGCGCCAGTGGAACTACCCGTCAGGTGGTCCTCGAGGACGTCACCGAGGAGTATCGGTCCGAGCGCGAGGCGCGGGCCTGGGCAATGGAGGTGCTCCAAACTCAAGAAGACGAACGCCGCCGCATCGCTCGCGAGATCCACGACGATCCCCTGCAACGCTTACTCCAACTGGCGCGTCGTCTCGAAGTCCTAGAGCCCTCGATCGAATCGAAAGATGGCGACGAACAGTTCACCGCGGTGCGCGAGGAGGTGCTGAGAGTGGTTGGCCTCCTTCGCGACGTCACTCGCGGACTCCACCCCGCCGGACTCGAGCAGCACGGCCTCGTGGCCGCGGTGCGAGGTCTTCTCATGGACTTGGGGGTTGATGAGGACTTGACCACGGACTTCGTCGTCACCGGAGACATCATTACGGGGTCCAAAGAAGCCGAGATCGGACTCTTTCGGATCGTTCAAGAGGCCGTGAATAACGTGATCCGTCACGCTCGAGCTACCAACCTCGTCGTGTCGATTCACTTCCTTGACGACACGGCACTCGTCACCATCATCGATGACGGCATTGGCTGTGACCTGAGTCGAAACGAACCTATTTCTGGCAATCACCTCGGCATCATGAGCATGCGCGAGCGAGCGATTCTCCTTGACGGACGCTGTGAGGTCCGCTCCACTCTCGGCCAGGGCACGACAGTCGAGTCGAGCATCCCACTGCACCGCGCCGCGGTTGAGCGCTTGCGCTAACGCCGCGACGATCTCCCAATCGAAGGCGGCCTTCGTGGCGGACGGGTCAGCGCGATGAAAGTGGCCAATACGACCACGCCAGGAGCGCGAGGAGTGGTGCCGAATTGAGGTCCGTTGCCCGCGAGGTGAAGATGCCGCCAAAGTCCTGGGTGAGCCAAACAAATGCGGCAAACAACAGCGCGAGGGCGAGGGCCCCTCGGACCAGTGACGGGACGAAAATTGCGATCGCGATCGCGACGCACACTAGAGCGAGTGCGAAGGAGATCACCAGGCCACGCCCCTGAAGAGCGCCCGCGACGCTCCCGTCAATCGAACCCACCCATCGCGGCTCG
Source organism: Acidimicrobiaceae bacterium (assembly GCA_013044265.1). Taxonomy (GTDB): domain Bacteria; phylum Actinomycetota; class Acidimicrobiia; order Acidimicrobiales; family RAAP-2; genus RAAP-2. The sequence continues at coordinate 1,019 of JABEUQ010000165.1, read as the reverse complement.
CCAGAGGTCGCACCGGCCACTAAATCATGCAGGCCCTGCGCCGTCCGATTGGCGGGCGTCACGAAGCAAAGTGCGAAGTTGACCCAGAGTATCGCCCACAACGCGGCGGCCCCGTGGACACGCCACGCGCTGACGGTCACTACCGATGGACCATCGCGGGGACCCGTCGGCCAGACGACAACGGCCATGATCGCGTACAACACGACCGCGCCCGGTTCTCCCGAGAGTGGCGAGGCACCCGAGAAGATGCCTCCGAACCCTTCGGCGAACCACCAAACGGCGACGCTCCAGGCGACCGAGGCCCCCAACGCGAAGCGCACCGTCGTGCGTCGAAGGAGGCCGACGCCGATGAGGAACTGGATGATCGCGAAGAGCGTATTCCACCAGGCGATGTCGTGAATCATCAAATGATCGGCCCAGAGCATCGGCCGAGACAGGAACCAGGGGTTTCCTGACGCCGCTGGCTCGAGCACGCTTGTGACAAAGGACTTCGAGAACATGAAGGGCTGCAATTGCAGCGCGGCGTCAATCAGCCACACTGCGCCCAGGGTGATTTGCAGTGCGCGCCGCCGCTTCTCGAGACGAGACTCTCCCCACGCACTCCTCGTTGAGTTCGTGACGTCACTTGGGATCGATGAGTCCCGGGACGCAGAAATTGCTTCAGTCGACACCGCTACACCTCCGTTCGCACCAAACGTCGTCAATGATGTCTCTAGAAACTGGTCCGAGAACAGAGTGAAATCACGGTCGATCGCTTCGTAGTATTGCGGACCAGTTCAGTAGCGCAACCTCCTCGTCGTGGTGACCACGACCGTGATGCACACGGCGAGTGGATCGAATCGAGCCACTCAGACCACAAACCTCGCGCTGCGCACACCGAGTCCGCCTCAGGTTGACCTATGTTCAACTTGGTCGGGATCGGCGACCAGCATGATCGAGGTGGGCGCCGCCGAAATACGTGAAGGCACGTAGAGAGCGCCAGTTCCGGCGACCACGACGCCGACGCCGACGCCGACGCC
>JABEUQ010000004.1 GCA_013044265.1 Acidimicrobiaceae bacterium | reverse complement strand
GGACCCCGGATCTCGGACGTTAATTCTCCCATCTAGATCAGCTCTCTCTCAAGATCGTCATTATTGCGACCGTTGGGAGCCACGAGCGTGAACGTTCAGGATTTCCGTGGGCGCTGGGGGACTCGAACCCTCGACCTCAGCCGTGTGAAGGCTGCGCTCTAACCAACTGAGCTAAGCGCCCGCGTAGAACAGACTACTTGCTCTGGCTCACGACAAGTTTTGCGCCGAGTTGTAGCCTTGACGTCGTGCCTGAGAACGACCCAAGTCCTAGCGACATCAAGCCCCGCCGTTTTCGGAAGGAACCGCGCACAGCGTCGGTGTCGCGAGAAGCAGTGATGGGACTCGACACCCTCGAGCGGAGGTTTGGTTTTGGAGGTGCCGGCATCGCACTGGTGCTGGCTCTGTTTTTTATTCCTCACTTGATCAAAGACACCACGATTACAGTGACGGCCAAGGCACTTGCGAATGGTTCGTGCCCTAAGAGCTACACCCTTCTCAAAAGAGTGTGTTCGCGTCACGAGATTACCCACCCGTCATATTGGGTGCCCCAGTTTCTTGTTTTTGTCATTGTGGGCGGTGCCATCTTCGCCTTTAGCTATTGGCGCAAACGTCCGGGTTTGATTGTGGGTACATTTTTGTTGGGTTTGGCCACCGGTTCTGCCGGCATCTTCTTCTTGGCCTTAGGCGCGTGGCTATCGGTGCGAGCTTTCCGCCTCCAAAAATACGGTGATCCGACATTTCGCGGATCGAACGTTAAAGCGCGAGAGCGTGCCCAGCAGCGACGCGCCAACCGAGGGGTACGTTCGAAGTCCTCCACGAAGGCTTCGGCACCCGAAGGTTCGCGGGCGATGCCGGCACCTTCGAAGCGCTACACCCCCAAGAAGACGAACCGTCGGTAGCCAGTGGCGCGACTAGGTCTGGACTTTCCCACTAAGTGGGGCCGTAGTTACGCGGCTCGATTTTTTCGCAATCTCTACTGGGCGTACTACATCACACCAGCCATCCGCCGAATGTCGACACTTTCGGTCAGTGGTCTGGAGCATCTTGACGGCCGAGGCCCCTTCATCTTCGTCGCGAACCACACGAGCCATCTGGATACTCCACTACTTTTGACCGCGTTGCCACCGAAAGTTCGTCGGCGAACCATCGTGGCTGCTGCGATGGACAATTTTTTCATGCAGACTCTCAAGGCATTTCGAACCGTGCTGGTCTTTAACGCCATCCCAATCGATCGCCATAAGATCAATCGGCGCAGTTCCCAGCTCGCTCTGGAACTTGTAGAAGACCATTGGAATCTCCTGCTTTACCCTGAAGGGGGACGAAGCCCTGATGGGAATCTTCAGGAATTCAAGGGTGGTGCTGCTTACTTAGCCGAACGTTCGAACGCACTAGTCGTCCCAACCTACATTCACGAAGCGGGATTCTTGCGCGGACCCAAGTACGCCAAAGCTCCTATTCACACTCTTGGCCAATCCCAACGCCGCCATCACGTGACGGTTACCTTTTCCGCTCCTCTTCACGCTGAGGAGGGGGAAAATATTCGCCGCTTCGGAACCAGAATCGAAGAGGCGGTCGCCGAACTGGGCCGTCAGGTGAGTGCTAACCCCCTATATGGCCAGCGTCCGAACGACGAGTACTGAGCAGAGCGCATCGCTCGCTGTAGAGTCGGTCGGCCACGCTCGACCACGGCGCCAGCTCTTGACCAGTGATTTCACTCAATAGTTCATCAGCCAACCAGGGATTCTGCGCCAGGACCGGTCCGTGTGCGTAAGTAGCAATCAATCGCGGTGCGCGAAAACCATCGACCCGTCCGTCATTACCACGCCCCATTACAACATCGCCCAAGGCCGAGACACCCTCGCCCAAGACTGTGACACCTCCGTGATTCTCAAATCCCACCATCATGCGTCCTTGGACATCGGTGACGAAATCGCCCACCGAGCGCGACAGTCCTCGCGTCGTGGTGGCAGCTACGAATCCGAGGCCGGGATAGGACGCGTCGCCTTCGATGCTGAAACTTGTGCCGAGAATCTGCAGGCCCGCACAAACGGCGAACACGTTCGCCCCCTCGTTGAATCGGTCGATGAGACCACCTTCGCTGAGCAAGTCACACGCTAAGCGCTGAGGTCCATCTTCTCCACCACCCAGTAAGTAGAGCGAAGCACTAGGAATTTTGGCACCAATGGTGACTTCTTCGACCTCGAGATCGATGCCGCGCGCGCGCGCGCGACCAGCAAGCACCGCGGCGTTGCCGCCGTCGCCGTATGTTCCCAGTAGGTCTGGATACAGCACGGCTACCTTCAACACGGTGAGGTTCTCCCCATCCAATCACGAAACGCTGTGTAGTTCGCAATCAGTGTCACGCGAGCGGTTCCTTCACGCAGCAATTCAAAGTCATCAACCACTTCACTGTCCACGCCGGCGTAGGTTAGGCGTGTCGCCAGGTCCACTCGACGCTCCCCCAAGCACGAGATGCGGCGACCTCTCAACGCCTCAACGGGCACGTCGTAGAGCCACGATGGATCCTTCCCATCAGCGACTTGGGCATTGATCGCCACCCAGACATCGTCGTCACCATCGAGCGACTCTAAAAGTGCGGCGGTGCCCGCAGGATTCTTAGCCAACAGCAATCTCACTTCTCGGTGCCCGTATCGACGAAGTCCGTAACGACCTTGCACACTATCGAGGGTCCGGATGCGACTCAATACATCAGCGACATTCTCACCAAGTTCATAGAGTGCCGTCGCAGCGAGGGCGGTATTGACTTCGTTAAAAACTCCGGGTAGTGCGAGATTGAGTGCGTAGCTTTGTTCCCCGATCTCCAGAACAGATCCCAATCGTGCGGTTACTCGAGTGGGCTGGGCAAATCCACACTCACACGACCACGAACTACCTTCAAAAATCAATGCTCGTGTGCAATGCGGACACGAAGCGGCGTCAGCCCTCCACACCGTCGGGACTTGGACCCACCGCACATTAGTGCTCGACTCTGCTGCATAGACGACGAGAGGATCGGCGCAGTTCGCAACAACCACCCCTAAAAACTTTTCTGGGGCTAAACAGTCGCGCCAACGTTGGGCCATCTGTCGCACTTCATTAGCACGATCAAGTTGGTCGCGTGAAAGGTTGAGTAGCACCACAACCGCCGGTGAAGTGGCGCTCACCACTATGGGCAACCACCCCTCGTCAGTCTCAAGTACCGCGTGGGCCGCGCTGGACGCGCACAATGCTGCGACGTGGCCCTCCGTCATATTGGCACCCGTCACATTCCCCGCGACATCGCCACCCCACCCGACGCGCAGCATCGCCGACGTTGTGGTCTTTCCGTTCGTGCCCGACACCAATACCACTGATCGAGACCGCGACAGCACCGTCAAAAGCTTTGGTTCGATGAACAGACCCACTCGACCACCAACGACAGTCCCTGAACCACGCCCTAGAAGCCGTGAGAGCAGGTTGGTGGCGACAACACCTCCCATGGCGACGCGAGCGCGCCAGGAGAGTCGAAGAGTCATTACCGCCACGCTAACAATCCTGCGTCGGAGCAAAAGTAGCCATACAGCACAAAAGGGCCATCCGGGGGGGGTGGATGGCCCTTTTGCAAAACCTCTGCCTTACCCTGGGGGGGTTGGGTAAAGCAGGCTGATACCAGTATGCAGGTCGCCACCCTATCAATCAAGCGCATACTTTTGATAGTTCTCATCTGTATACTTGATACATGGAGATCCGACAGCTCGAAGCCTTGGTGGGAATTGCCGAACACGGTACGTTTTCGAGCGCAGCCGAAGCGCTGGGAACAGTGCAATCAAACATCTCAAACCGCATCGCCCGCCTGGAATCAGAACTCGGATCAGAACTTATAGATAGAGCGTCCGGGGCGCTGACAGAATCAGGAGACGTCGTCGTAGAGCGCGCTCGGCGAATTCTCAGTGAGGTCAGCGCTATCGCCGCTGACGTTTCGGAGCTCACTGCGGACATTCGCGGTCGGGTATCGATGGGCATGATCGGTACGGCCGGTCGCTGGATTGTGCCACTCCTACTCGAAGCCCAACGAGTGACGTACCCTCATATTTCACTGCGGATCACTGAAGGTACCAACTCGGTCATCGAACCACAATTGGTGTCGGGTGTACTCGACCTCGCTGTTTTGGCGTGGCCAGTCGCGGCACCGGAACTCTCAGAGATTGACCTGTACAGCGAAGACCTTGTCCTCATTGCTGCCAAAGAACACCCACTCGCGAACCGCGAGTCAGTAACGTTCGCCGAACTCGAACCCTTCGAGATCTTGTTGCCCTACCCCGGCACACCGATTCGCCGCGAAATTGATGAGGCGTCGCACGCCCAAGGGGTTGATTTGAAGCCCCTCATCGAATTGGACGGTCTACGAACCATTGCCTCGATGACTTTCGATGGACACGGACCATCCATCTTGCCTTCTACGATGCTTTCCTCACACTTACGTTCAAACTTCCGGGCAGTCCCAATCGAGGGAATTGCACAAAGACGAGTGTGTCTCGTACGCCGCCGCTTCGGCTTTCCCGCCGCACCGGTGCGCGCAATCCACTCGCTACTTTCCACGGTCGTACGCGAAGCGAGCCAAGTGCCGCAGGGTGTGGTTGTCCCCGAGGGTCAAAGCTCTCTGCCATAGTTTTCACGTGGGTCCTCGTACAAATGTCGCCGCTGACATAGTTGCGCGCGACCGCAGCTTCGCCGATGTAGTGCAGTCTGTCGGACCGGCACCCGCCCGGCGACTCATCCCCGTCGCCGGGCGATTTTCATCGCTCATTTCATCAATTTCCTATCAACTACTTGCTACCAGCACCGCGAGAACTATTCACGCCCGTGTGATTGAGGTATGCGGGGGTGCTGTCAGTACTGAATCGGTCCTGCGCGCAGGGCCAGAGAACTTGCGACACGCTGGACTTTCGCGAACCAAGGCCAGCGCCATGATTGACCTGGCCACGCACGTGCGTGACGGACGAATCGACTTCGCCGCGCACGGACGAATGTCGGATGAGGCAATAGTCGCCGAAGTGACCTCAGTGCATGGCGTGGGGCCTTGGACCGCTCAGATGTATCTGATGCAGACACTCGCGCGGCGCGATGTCTGGCCGGTTGGTGACTTCGGTGTCCGTCAGGGATGGAGCCTTCTGCACCATCTAGACGAGATAATCACTGAAAAAGAACTGCTTTTGCGTGGCGACATCTTCGTGGGTGTTCGCTCTGACGTCGCGTGGTATTGCTGGCAAGCGGTGCATCTGCACCGATCGAACCAGTAACCTCGCTGCGTGTCTCTCACGCTCTCTGAATTCGAACGCATTGCTCTGCCAACGCTCAGTACCTACGCAACAATCGAGTGTCTATCCCCCGCTTTCGATGAACACTGGAGAGAACGGGGCCATATCGATCAGGCCATCGAACTCTTGGCCCAATGGGCCCGCTTACGGGTTTTCGCCCAATTCGATGTAGACATCGTGCGCCTCGAGGGAAGAACCCCCGTGCTGGTAGTGACGGTGGAAGCGACTAATGACGATGATGCCACTGTTGTTCTCTACGGCCATATGGACAAGCAGCCGCCCCTAGGTGACTGGTCCGAAGGCCTCGCACCGTACGAGCCGGTGCGTAGAGGCGATCGACTCTACGCACGCGGAGTAGCCGACGATGGCTATTCGACCTTCGCCGCGCTCCTGGCGCTTGAGTCACTCGAAAAGGGCGAGCAGCCTCACAGTCGCTGCGTCGTGCTGATCGAAGCGAGTGAGGAGAGCGGTAGCCCCGACCTTGACGCATATCTCGACGTACTGAGTGAGCGATTGGGCCATGTTGAACTCATGATTTGCCTAGATTCAGGAGCACTCACTTACGATCGTCTGTGGGTGACTTCTTCACTTCGTGGTCTCGCCAGTGTCGATGTGACGGTTGAGGTTTTGACCCGCGGACAACACAGTGGTAGCGCCAGTGGGATCGTGCCGTCATCATTTCGAATCCTTCGACAGTTGCTGGATCGGCTCGAGGACGCCGAGACCGGAGTAGTCCTCGTTCCTGAACTGCACGGCGAGATTCCCGAAGCAGCACACCACGCGGCCCAAGAGATCGCCCTCGAGTTCGGTGAATCTCTCCACTTCGGCCTACCGGTGGTGGAAAACCTTGCACTTATGGGCTCCGACGTTACCGAACGCATTTTGAATCAGACCTGGCGGCCAACCCTTTCCATCGTCGGAATGGCCGGACTGCCTCCTCCCGAGATTGCGGGCAACGTGCTGCGACCCTCTACCACCGCGTCGTTGTCTTTTCGCCTGCCTCCAAACGTCAACGCTGCTCGGGCACAGAGAGCTCTTGAGGATTTGCTCACGCGTGACGTTCCTGAAGGGGCCCTCGTCAGCGTGCGTGGACATAGCGCCGACGGTTGGTCTTCTCCTGTCGTTGCCGAATGGCTCGTCACGGCCCTTGAGCAATCGTCTCAGAAATACTTTGGACGAGGCTTTTCTTATACCGGCGAAGGAGGAACCATTCCATTCCTTGCTTCGCTCGCCCGGCGTTACCCCAATGTGCAGTTCGTTGCAACTGGAGTGCTCGGGCCGGACTCAAATGCTCACGGTGTCGACGAGATGCTAGATCTACCAACCACTATTGCAGTTACGAACGCCGTGAGCAGTATCGTGGCGGCGTTCGCTCACCGAAAGGATGCGCAATGAGCCAAACTGTCGATCTCTGGGTCGATCCCATATGTCCGTGGGCGTGGATTACTTCGCGGTGGTTACTCGAAACCAAGAAGGTTCGTGACGTTGACCTGCGCTTTCACACCATGAGTCTCGCTGTCCTCAATGAGGGACGCGAGCTATCAGCGGAGTACATAGATTTGATGAGCAAGGCCTGGGGACCAGTGCGCATCATGACCGCGATAGAGGTCAGATACGGAAACGACAAGCCCGAAGACTTCTACAGCGCCTTTGGACAGCACTACCACGTCGGTGCCCAACGCGAGGACCTACTAGAGACTGCTCGTCTCGCTCTACTCGACGTCGGCCTGGATGAATCACTCCTAGGTGCCGCCGTCAGCGATGAATTCGACGAGGATCTGAAACGCAGTCACTACGCCGGCATGAACCCCGTCGGTTTTGACGTAGGTACACCCGTCATTCACGTCGGAGACGTCGCATTCTTTGGTCCAGTGGTGACTCCTGCGCCCAAGGGCGAAGCCGCCGGAATATTGTTCGACGGCGTCGTCGCTGTTGCTAGCACCCCGGGCTTTTATGAACTCAAGCGAACTCGTAGCGAAGGACCCGCTTTCCAATGACAAACCGACAAATCTTCGACGGAACCCCCCTCGACGTGGCGGGTGATTCTTCATCACCACGCGCAGTCATCGTCATTCAAGAGGCCTTTGGCGTCAACGACCACATCCGTGAGGTCACTGATCGATTCGCTCAGGCTGGATATTACGCAGTGGCTCCCGAGCTGTTTCACCGCGCAGGTTCGCCCGAGATTGACTACGACGACTTCCCCGGGGCCATGGCCGCGATGTCGGAGATCAACGCTGATGGCATCGCCCACGACCTCGATGCGGCCAGCAGTTTTCTCACTGCGGCGGGTTTTGCGCCCTCGTCCACGGGCATCGTTGGCTACTGCATGGGCGGCACCGTGACGTTTTTCGCGGCTACTCAAGGGCGAGTTGGGGTCGCGGCCAGCTTCTACGGAGGCGGCATCGATGTTGGCCGATTCGGTTTCCCCCCCTTGCTCGAACTCGCGCCACAGCTCCAGGTGCCCTGGATCGGTCTCTATGGTGATCTCGATAAGGGCATTCCCGTACAACAGGTGGAGGCGTTGCGTCTGGCGACGGCCGCCTCCAATCACGACACAATGATCGTGCGCTACGCCGATGCCGAACACGGATTTCACTGTGATGGGCGACCAGCAGTGTTCAATCGCGACGACGCCGTGGACGCGCACAATCGAACGCTCGATTTCTTCGCCGCGCACCTGAGTAAGCGATAAAGAGTGAGTACTCGGCGCATTCTCGCAACGTCGGGGGGACTCGTTCCCGGACCCGTCCAGCACAGCGCGCGATTGGGCAAGATGATCCTGGAGGCGCTGGCGTTGACGCGCACAACTCGTCCACGGATCTGTCTCCTGGAAACCGCCGGCGGTGATGATTCTTCGATCTACGCACTGCTCTACGAGGCCTTCAATCTGGCGGGCTGCGACGTGCGACAGCTCAGGGTCTTTCCTCAACCCTCCGCTGACCCAGAGGAGACACTGCTGAACAGTGATTTTGTCTGGGTTGGCGGTGGATCGGTAGCGAATCTGCTCGCGCTGTGGCGATTACACGGCATCGATACTGCCATGCGAGCAGCGTGGGAGAAGGGTGTGATTCTCGGTGGTGTCTCCGCGGGTAGCTTATGCTGGCACGTCGGTGGAACGACCGACTCTTTTGGGCCCACCTTGCAGCCAGTCATCAACGGACTAGCTCTCTTGCCCTACGCCAACGGCGTGCACTACGACAGTGAAGCGCAGCGCCGTCCGCTGCTGCATAGGTTGGTGGCCGATGGGACCCTGCCTGAAGTGGCCTACGCCACTGATGATCACGTCGGCATCTGGTACGAGGGAATCGAAGCGACTCGCGTGGTCGGAGACCTGAATTACGCAGCTTTCATCGGACCTGCGGCGTACCTCGTGACGCGCGAAGGCGGGGGTGTCGTTGAACGACGTGTCGGCGTCGGTGAGAGTTTTTAGGCCACCGTCGCTGGTTCAGGTAGCGATCGGCGAATATCTTCGCTTACCGCGACAAGTATCTCAGCCCGTTCAACAGCGTCGTGAGAACCGCAACGTTCTAACCAATTAGCGAGTAATCGATAGCCGTGCTGTGTGAGCACGGATTCAGGATGAAACTGCACACCCTCGAGTGGCGCACTGACGTGGCGCATTCCCATGATCAAATCCCCACTGGTCGCGGTAACTTCGAAACAGTCGGGCAACGTTGAGGGTTCGACTACCAATGAGTGGTATCGACCAGCGATCATTGGTTCGGGCAGCCCCTCGAACACGCCGCTCGAACGGTGGTGCACCACACTCGAGCGGCCGTGCAATAGTTCAGGAGCCGCGACCACGTCCGCCCCAAATGCCTCTCCTAGGGCCTGGTGCCCAAGGCAAATACCGAGCATCGGCAGCGACACCTGCTCGCAGTAGCGAATGATCTCCAAACAATTCCCGGCCGATCGTGGATGACCAGGACCGGGTGACACTAAAACGCCATCGTAAGAGGCTTGCTCCATGCCAGCCGCGTCAATCTTGTCATTACGAATGACTTCGACGGTCGCCCCCAATTCACCAACGTACTGAACGAGGTTATAAACGAATGAATCGTAGTTATCTATGACCAACAAGTGTGGCGCCTTCGACATACACGCATCCTAGGTGGTCGTGATTACTAACCTTGTGACGTGAGCCTCTCTTTCTCAGACTTCGATTCGATCGTGCACGATGGTTTCAACACCGTGGCTCTCACCGAGACACTCCAACTCGACCGCGACACGCCCGTTTCGATCTATCAACGATTCGCCGAAGGGCGGGCGTTCTGCCTTCTCGAGAGCGCGGCGCTGGGCGATGATACCGGACGTTATTCCTTTATTGGACTTGACCGACTGTGGCGCCTGCACTCCTACGGAGACTCGATCCACTTAGAGGGTCGCAACGACGCAGTGAACAATCTCGGCGCACTGGCCACTCTGCGCGATCTCCTAGCGACCTATCGTACGTACGCCCCCAGCGACTTGCCAGCATTCTTCGGTGGCGCCGTCGGATTCGTCACCTACGATTACGTGCGCCGTCTCGAGGACCTTCCCCGCGCCGACGACCCAAACCCCTGGCCCGATGTCGATTTCTCCTTTCCCGCCAGCGTGTTGATCTGTGACCACTTACGTCATTCGACCACCGTTGTTGTGCTCGCCACCCTCGACGATGGTGCGAGCGCCCAAGTGGCCTACGAAGAGGCATCGCAGCGCCTTGAATCCATTGTCGAGGTCTTGCTCGCACCGGCACCATCGGGTGATGCACTCGTCGAGAGACTGGTGGCCACCGCTCCGATGCAGAGAACTCAGATTGACGTGCGGTCGCTCGCCGCGAGTTTGTCCAACTTCACTCTGGAGAGATATGCCGATGTTGTAACTCGCGCCCGTGAGTACATCTACGCGGGTGACATCTTCCAAGTCGTCCCTTCTCAGCAATTCACCCGACCCACCAACGTCAATCCGCTCACGCTCTATCGGGTGCTGCGTTCACTCAACCCGTCGCCCTACATGTACCTCATTGACACTGGTGAGAGTCAGATTGTCGGTGCCTCACCCGAGATGCTCGTGCGAGTTGACGACCACGAAGTCACCACCCGCCCCATCGCCGGTACTCGTCCGCGGGGTGTCACCGACGCCGCCGATAGGGCGCTGGAGGTTGAGATTTTACAAGACGAAAAAGAGATAGCCGAGCACGTGATGCTGGTGGACCTGGGTCGCAACGACGTGGGTCGCGTTTCAGTTCCCGGGACCGTCCGGGTGGAACGACTCGCCCACGTCGAGAGATTCAGTCATCTAATGCACTTGGTCTCGCAGGTGAGCGGACAGCTGCGTGATGGACTCGACGCCTTCGACGCCTTCGACGCTCTTTTCCCCGCTGGCACGCTAAGTGGCGCGCCCAAAGTACGGGCGATGCAGATCATCGATGAGTTCGAACCAGTTCGTCGAGGTCCCTACGGCGGAGCCTTGGGCTACTTTTCGCTGCGTGGCGACGCTGACTTTGCGATCACGATTCGAACCGTTTCGCTACGACAGGGTGTGGCTACGGTCCAAGCTGGCGGTGGTGTCGTCGCGGATTCCACTCCCGAGTTCGAATACCAGGAATGCATCTCCAAGGCGTCGGCACCGCTACTCGCGCTCGAGATTGTTGACCCCTACTGCGCGCCTCCCGCAATGAAGGCGAGTGACGTTAACAAGTGATACGCCAGCCGAGGTCGATTGACACACCGTGAGTCCGAGTGAATAGTGATCGGCGCATTTTTGCGCGCGCCTTCGAAGTTAACCTTCAATCGCTCGCACCCGTCACTGGTCTCATCACCGCCGCACCGGTCATGCTCGTCTTCGCACTGGGACTCTGGCTCCACGACCCCCTCGGTGCTGTGTCAATGGCAGTTGGCGCCAATCTGGTAGCTGTTGTTTCACTAGTGGGCGCGCCCAAACTACCGCTGCGCCTCGCTGTCCTCGACGCAGTGGGACTGGGCATCTCGGTCTTCGTGGGAACCCTGACGAGTGGGCATCCGTGGTTGCACACCATAATGCTGGTGCCGCTCGGTTTTGCAGCAGGCATGGCCGTCATCTTCGGACAGACCCAGGCGGTGCTGGGTTCCCAAGCAATCGTGGCATATTTGGTGCTGGGGCGCTTCGGCGGCTCCGCCCTCACCGCAGTGCATCTCGGATTCTTGGTGAGTGCTGGTGCTCTCGTGGAAGTCGCCGCACTACTCGTCTTGCGTCTTCCACCGACGTTGCGATATCAGCGCTCGAAGGTTGCCAACGCGTTGGCAAGTCTCGCGCAGTACGCCACCACCCCGGCGGAGGAGTCCGCGTTTGGCGTTCTAGCGAGCATTGACGACGCTCAGCGAGTCCTTTCACAAATGTCCCTCTTCGGACGAAACGATGACCGCGACCTCGGGGCAATCATTGTTCAGGCTCGACGTGCGCGCCTCGACTTCACCACACTGGCCGGACTGCGCGCTCGGCTGGCCATCATCGATCCCACGCTCTTGAATGAAGTGCACAGTGCCCTCTCCGCGGTGGCCGAGGGCGTCACGCAACTCTCTATCGCCGTTCGTCGACCGAGCCGTTCCAACACGTGGCGGTCCAGCGCCAGCGAGTTGCACAGGTTCATTGACGACCTGCAACGACGACTCGAAGCCGGTGACTTCAGCGACGACGCCCAGACCTTGATGACTCTCGTACTCGCCCACCTCGATGCTCTCGGTGGGCAATTGCGCTCCATTGGCAACCTGATCGAACGCGAGAGTGTCGAGACGCAACGAGGGGCCTGGCGATTGGACGTGCGATGGGGTGGACTGGACCCTTCGCACGTCGGCGCCAATATCGAACTTCTGCGTGACAACATGCGCCGTGATTCAATCGCATTTCGCCATGCAGTTCGTCTCGTAGTCGCAATCTTGATCGCAGTTGGCCTCGCGCACTGGCTTAATCTGCCTCGAGGTTATTGGGTTCCGTTCGCAGTCGCTCTCATCCTCAAACCCGACTACAGCACATTGCTCCATCGAGGAACAGGTCGCGTCATTGGCACCATGCTCGGGGCATCGCTGGCCGCTGTCCTCGTCGGCGAGTTACACCCGTCCTACACCCTGAGCACGGTGCTCGTTGGCGTTGTCGCAACGTTGGCCTACACCACCTGGCCCGCCAACTTCTCGGTGTCCATAGGACTCGTGACCGCACTCGTGCTGATCTTGCTGTCTGTGACAACCAACGATTCGGTGGGCACCGCTCTCGACCGGCTTTTAGACGTCACCCTGGGGGCAGTAATTGCTGCACTGACCTACCTAGTGTGGCCCTCTTCGCCTACGAACGATGTACGGCAAGTCGAAGCCTCGATGTTCTCTGCTCTGGCCCGCTACGTCGACGTGGTCCTCAGTAGCGCTCTAGGTACCGAGCATGACGCCGCCGCGATCTCCGAACAGTCTCGAATCGCTCATTTTCGCTTCGCTGCGGCCGAAACTGCAGTTGGCCGTCTTCTCGAAGAACCCGCCTCCACCCGTGGTGATCCACAAGTCGAGAGAGGTCTGTTGTTGAGTGGACTACGAATTCTTCGCACCACACACGCCATGCGCTTCGAAGCCGAGCGGGGAGCCTTTAGTACAACGACACCGGCGCTCGAAGCACTTCGCCACACATTGGTCCACACACTTGATCAAATTGGTAGAGGACAAAGCGATCTTCCCTCCCTCTCACCGCGAGCAGCCTATCGAGGTGCCCAGCCAGATTTTTCACGCCCCGACTGCCCCGCATCGATGGCCCTCAATCTTGATGAGATTGTCAACGCGATCAATACCGCGTCTCACCTGATCAGTCAGTAGACGACCTCGCGCGCCCCGGATGGAATATTTAATTTCCTCCCGAATGCTACGCCAGTCTCCAACGAGAGTAATAATGAGAATACGCAGTCGCCGCAAGGAGATTTGCACTAACTGAGGGGAATCACGTGGAACACCACGGTGAACGTTCGCAGTGGCTCGAGGCGTACCAAAAGAGCCCCGCCGCTTTATCTCGCGCCACCACTCAATCGGGCGTCGCGATTGAGGCAGTCTACGGAAGTGAAGACGGTGAATATCCTGGCCTCTTCCCATATTCGAGGGGCATCCATCCCGCGATGTATCGGTCCAGACTCTGGACCATGAGAATGTTCGCGGGCTTTGGAACGGCACCCGAGACAAACCAACGTTTTCACGAGATAATCGCTGCGGGTGGCACCGGCATCTCAACCGCCTACGATATGCCCACATTGCTCGGCATCGATTCCGACGATCCACGCGCCCTGGGAGAGGTGGGACGATGCGGTGTAGCAATCGACACTCTTGACGACGTCGCCGATCTCTATGACGGTATCGACCTCTCCGCAATCACGACGTCCATGACAATCAACGCCCCCGCTGCGGTGATTTTTGCGATGTTCGTCGCGAACGCCGAGAACCACGGAATCGCTCGCTCGCAACTCGGCGGCACTCTGCAGAACGACATTTTGAAGGAATACCAAGCACAGCACGAATACGTCTTTCCCCCGAGGCCCTCGTTGCGTTTGGTGCGCGATACGATGGTTTTCGCTTCTCGCGAAATGCCCCACTGGCATCCGCTCTCCATCTCGGGTTACCACATTCGTGAGGCGGGATCGACCGCCGCGCAGGAAGTCGCATTCACACTGGCCAACGGATTCGCCTACGTCGAACTCGCTCGGCGTGCCGGACTAGCGGTGGACCATTTCGCGCCGCAACTTTCCTTCTTTTTCAACGCACACATTGATTTCTTCGAGGAAGTCGCGAAGTACCGTTGCGCTCGACGGCTCTGGGCTACGTGGATGCGTGATCACTACGGGGCGTTGGATGAGCGTTCGTGGCAACTGCGCTTTCACGCCCAAACCGCGGGCGTCTCTTTGACCGCACAGCAACCCGACAATAACCATGCGCGCACCGCTATCGAAGCACTCGCTGCAGTAATGGGTGGTGCGCAGTCGTTGCACACCAATTCCTTTGACGAAGCCTGGACCCTGCCATCGGCCGACGCCGCGCGCGTTGCCCTTCGCACCCAGCAGGTGATTGCTTACGAGACCAATGTGTCGCAAGTTGCCGACCCCTTGGGGGGAAGTTGGTTCGTTGAAAGCCTCACCGATCAACTCGGTCATGACGCTAGTCAACTCTTAGAGGAAATCAGAGAGATGGGTGAGGGCTCAATGCTCGAGGGCTGTCTCATAGCGATTGACAATGGTTGGTTCGAGGGACATATCGCCGACGCTGCCTACGCCCACGAACGCGCCGTACAGCGCGGTGAGCGCATTATCGTTGGAGTGAACGCCTTCCTCGATGCGACTCCCGCACCCGCACCCGTCAACCAGGTCAATGCCGAGGGTGAATCACTTCAGAGAGAGCGTTTGGCCCGTGTGCGCCAAGCCCGCAGTGACGACCAGGTGCGTGCGACACTCAGCGAACTCACTAGCGACGCAACTGATCCCAATACCAATCTCATGCCGGCACTGATGAACGCGGTGCAGGCCCGGGCCAGTGTTGGAGAAATCATGTCAAGTCTGGCTGATGTCTTCGGTCGTCACCAGGTGGCTCCGAGATGACCCTACGCGTGTTGATCGCCAAGGTAGGTCTTGATGGGCACGACCGGGGAGTCAACGTCATCACTCGACTCTTGCGCGACGCCGGCATGGAGGTGATTTACACCGGACTCTTCCAGACTCCCGAGGCCGTGGCACGCACCGCAATTGATGAAGATGTTGACTTGGTCGGTCTCTCCATCCTCTCGGGTGCACACCTCACGCTGGCACCTCTAGTACTGCAGTCCCTTCGCGATCAAGGCTGTTTTGTGCCCGTCGTGGTCGGTGGCATTATTCCTGAAAGTGATGTCACTGCTCTTCTCCAGAGCGGTATCGCGGCCATCTTTGGTTCGGGCACCTCCCTCGATCACATCGTTTCTACCCTGGAGGAACTCCAGGTTTCTATTGATCCTTGAGGAACGATCAGAGATTGGGCCCGCGACGCAAACTCATAGCCGAATCAGTTCCCGACAGTGCGAATCCAATATCGATGGCCAATTCTTCTAGAACCGACAAGACATCGGGGATGAAAGCGCCCCGCTCCTTGGCGCACAGTTGCCACGTTACTACAATCTCTGCGTTCACCACGACAGGGATTGCTGCGAATGAGCGAAATCCGTGAGCGTGAGCTCTCTTGCGCCACGGTTCGAACGCTTTATCATCGTCCACATCAGCAACGGTGATGGATTGACCCAGACGAATCGCTCGACCGGTGGGGCCTTGACCCTCGTCTTGAGAACCCCAACTAATCTTGATGTTCTCGAGATAGGACGCGTGCTCGGCGCTCGCGACGACGACATCCACGGTCTTTTCCTCGTCGAAGTTACGACGAGCGAACCATGACAAGGCGTAACCTCCATCCACCACCGCCACTTCGCATATCTCGCGCAGCATCTCATGGGGCTCCTTCTCGCGAACCAATATGCGCCCAACCGCGGAAACGGTGCGAAGTGCACGTAAATTCGAGACTTCCCCGTCGACGTTGTGAAAGGCCACCATCACTCCAGTGACACGACCCTCACGGTCACGGGTTGGTTGGGCCCGGACCTTCACCCACACGAAGTGACCTGATGCGTGGCGAACTCGGATCGTCAAAGACTCCAGCACTTCGCCAAAATGCAGCAGTTGACGCCAAGCAGTCACTCGAGGGCGGTCTTCGTCGAAAGTCAACTCCAAAACGTCGTGGCCAAGAATGTCCCCGACCTGCCACCCGAGTTCTCTGACCACCGAAGGAGATACCCAGAGAAGTTGACCCTCGAGGTCGGCCGCATAGACAACACCTCGGGTACCCTGCGCGAGCAGTTCAAAGTGCGCGCGCGTCTCATCGACCAAAGTGCGCAGCGCAACTTGTTCATCAATATCGCGCAAAGTCATGATGTAGATGTACTCTCGGCTTTCCTTCCCACGGAACCGCCGAATCAATTGCTCCATCCACTTGGTTTCGCGCGTCGAGGTGAGATATCGAACGTCAACGGCGAGGGCACGCCGATTCGATCCCACATCACTCAATTGTGCCAAGTGCCTGGTTTGATCAGTGTCCAACACGAATTGCAAGAGTTGCTGACCAACGATGGTGTCACTTCGCCAACCAAGCACCGTCTGCGCTGAGGGGCTCAGCCAGTTGACAATCCCTTCTTCATCACACTCAATCACGACATCCGTAGAATTCTCAGCCAGAAGTCGATACCGTCTCTCTGAGACCAGTAATGCGTGCCGCGCAGCTACCTCAGCTTGGGCATCGCAAAAAGAAGAAACGCGCAGCGTGGCTCGCGACGCGTTGTCAACGACTTCATATGCTTTCATGGCCACCCACCGATGTGTGCCATCAGCCTTACTAATCCGCAACGTCAAAGTAACCGGTTCATCGCTGTCGAGCACACTGGAAAGATTCGCCAGTGACCCTCGGTCATCGGGGTGCACCAATTCCGCTACTGATCGACCGAGCAAATCATCACCCTCGAAGTTCAGCAGCGTCTTCATGTGTGGCGAAACCCACACGATGACGCCTTGATCCTCTACGCACACGACATCTTTGCTGAAATTCACGAGGAACTCATGGTGAACATCGGTGCGCAGTGCGACTTCTTCGCGTTCAACACCATCGTCGATCAAGTGAAAGCCAATCACCGCGCCATTGGAAACACCCTGTGTATCGAAAAGTTGACGACTCACCGCAGAGAACCAAAAATAGTCTCCCTCATGATTCCGAAATTCAACTCTGAATGTTGAAGCATTCGCAGAGGTCACACCATCGCGCAGTTGTGTACGAGATAGTACATTGTCCGGTCGTAACAACTCTTCAATCTTCGTTCCTAGGAGCTCCTCGGTGTGGTGGCCCAAGATCTTCTCGACCGTGTCGCTCAACCAGTTGATCTCACCTTCACGATTGACCTGAACGATCAAGTCCAACGAATCCGCCAAGAGCAACTGGTACTGCTCAGACGTTTCACGAATGTTTTTCGG
>JABEUQ010000164.1 GCA_013044265.1 Acidimicrobiaceae bacterium | reverse complement strand
GGGACCACCTGCGGCGCGGTCAGAATCGTGCTCGGATCGTGCACCAACTCCAACCAGGATGACCAGTTACGTACGTCGACGTCAAGGGACTTCGACACCAAATCGGCTTGGATGGTGCATTGGACCAGAACGATCGGAAACGCTGACCTGCCATCGCGAAAAGATCGCCAGCCAATTACGTCGACCCCACCGTCCTTCCTCCGAGGCTGGCGGTACCCTCCGCCCAATCTCACGCCCATCAGGCCCGCCAGCCACGTGATGGCCTCGGGAAACTCTTGGGGTCGCCCACTGTCGGACGGCCACGCGAAGCGTACTGCCTTCGCACCATCGCCCAAGTACCTTTGCACTGCCTCGACGACGATCCTTTCGAACTTCACTGCAGCGACCGAAACGTCATCGAGGTTCATCAGTTCGCGAGAGAGGCCCGATGGCGACATCGAGAGCAACCACGAGTACGCCAATGAGGGCCAGGCGTCGTCACGTCTGATGGCAACGTCCTGCACGTCGAATGGGTAAGTGTCACCAAGGAGCGTCTGGCGCCGTCGCATCGTTCGGATTGCCAAATCGAGCCGTGGACTCTCTCCGATCGTAGCCCTCTCGAGCAGACCCTCGATTCGGCTGGTCCCCGCCGCTCGCTCATCGATGGATAGGAGTGCCATTTCGACAGTGTCGGCCAACTCGTCGGAGGTTGCCATTGCGAGTCAAGACTCCTGTTGCTCAAGTTCACGGACGGCGGACGAGACCTCTGCGATGAGGTCCAGGATCTCCTCGTCGTCATAGAACGGACCAATGTCCTCGACTGCAGCGAGCAGGGCGTTCTTGGCGGTCGTCAATCGCTTCTTCAATCGATCCTTTGGGTCAGCTCCCGTATCGGTGATCTTCTGCTTCGCGACTTCCAACGTCTCACCGTCGCGAAGGGCCTTCAGTCCCACCGGCTCGGCGATGATGTTTCCCAGTTGGGAGATCTGACGCGAGTCGTTGATTACTGGCTCTCGCTCCCCACTGCCAAAGACGTATCCGAGCACCTCACCGAGTTCCGCGACCTTATCTCCCGGTATTGGGTCCAATCCGGGAACGGTTCGTGCCCCCAGAGGTGCGCCGACGAAGTCTCTGATCTTGGTGCTCGACATCGCCACCTGCAGCAGCGAGAAGGCACTCTCCAGCCCCCCAGTGTCGATTCCCATGCGGATCGCCTGGTCAGCAATCGCTTGATCTCTATATAGAGCGGCAACCGCTGACTTATCCTTTCCAATCAGTTGGGCTACCTCTTGATACGACCGGTGCTCATTGTTTACGAGCACCGCAACGTAGCGAGCCTGGGCAAACGGCGACCATTGGAGGATCCCAGAGATGTGACGGTACCCGATGACCGGGGTGCAGGCCTCCCGGGACGTTGCGACCACGACCGGTACTCTCGTCTCGCTCGTGATTTCGGATTCCGCGGCGAGTGCCTCCCACCGCTCGGGAGTGGCGAACTCCGAACGCATGTCATCATGGGTGAGCCCGAGCAATGCCGTCAGACGACGATTGCCCTCCACAACGATGAACTTTCCGTCTTCTTTGGCCGGGATTGCTATCAACGGCTCGCTCGAGAAGAAGCCGAAGCGTGCTATCGATTCCGCCACGGTGAACGCTTCGAAGCCCATCTCCAGGACTACCGCAAGGTCGACTTGAGATAGCCCTTGCTGGCTCGGTGGCAAGCGGGGGTTCATGTCGTCCAGTAGAAGGTCGGCGAGGGCAATCGATCTGGCCTCGCCCAGTCCCTGAATTGCGTTCTCAGTGCTCATTTGACTTCCTTCTTGCTAGTTGGCGGTCGCCTAGGTAGATTGCCGGTGTCAACAGTCTTGGATCATCGTCTTCGTCCCGGCGAACTACTCGGTGGACTTCGATGAAGAGCCTTGAGGAGCCTTCCGCAATCTCGGCCAGATATGCGTCACCGGGATAGAACGGCTTGCCGAGCTCGCTCTTCGTATCACGGCCTTGGAATAGGTTGACAAATCCAATGTCGTCCCGCCACTGTCGAATTCGAGGATGGGCGTCCGCGGTGCCGGCATCCTGTTCCATCAAGATGACCGAGACCTCCTCCTGGAACTGCGCTTGCCTCTCGAAATGATGGACGATGTCAGCAGCTGGCCATGAGTTTGCGCCTGTGAGGAACCCCCACTGGCGGAGGAACGCTGCAGCATCATTGGTTGGAATCGTCAACTCCCTAAAGGCCAAACGACCAAAGTCCTTGAGCGGGGCGTCGAACAGGCCCAGCCCTTCGCTAAGCCTCCAATTCTTCTCGATGGTCGCCGCTTCGAACGATGGGCGACGATGTTGGTACCAGCCTGATTGCGACTCGGCAAGCTCCTTGACGACGATGTCGCGGGTTGGCTTGGACCCCACCGGGATGAGAAACCCGATCTCTCGAGCCCATTGATCCAACGACCTTCCTTCCTCGACCGCGTCGAGCAGTCGAGCTCGCAGGTCGTACTCGGTGAGGACGATATCGCGCAGCATCTTGACAGTCCTCGCAGATGCGAAGAACTGACAGTAGGGGAGGAACTCGGATCGATACCCAAAGGCTCGTGCTCTCTGTTCGATTGTGTCGATCTGGTCGCTGGACGGGCGATTCATGTAGGTGACGGTCAAGCCTTCGACTGTGAACCCCCGATCCAACTTGTTTCCGCCAACGAGAATATGGAAGGGCGAGACGTTCCAGTCGACCTTCTTCGCCGCAGTGGCCGAATTCAGCAACCAAATCTTCAACTCACTCAATACGTATCGAATCTGGGTGATCAGGTCGGCATTAGCCAATTCAGGGATTCCCGACGCCGCTAAACGGCTCAATTCGCTCTTCGCGACCTCGGGCAGGTCGTCTGCTGAAGTTGCCAACGACGCGTCCCTCGCCATATGGGCGAGCTTTCGAATCAAGAGGAAGTTGTATCTCTCTTGGACGTCCTTGCGCGGGCTCGGGTGTATCAACATGCTTACCGGGGTTGAGTCTTCAATGGTCGTGCTCAGCACCGCTGAGCCAATCACAAAATTCCATAGCGCAAGTTCGAGGCTGCCGGGAAGTTCGATGGGGAGCTTCTTCGGTGCCTGTTCGTCAGCCGCCGAAATATAGCGGACGACCATGTCGGACTTCTCTATGAAGAACTCGCGACCACCCGTGTACCCAGACCCGGGCTCGAGGAATTCGACGAATCTCGGGAAGAGCGGGTCGTCGGACTCGAGCAGGAGGGGTGCGAACGGGGTCGCCGTGAACTGGATCAACGCGTGATTCGGCAGCTTGGTCCTCAACTGGTCGATGGCACCATATACCCGACTCTCCGACCCGGAGCGGACCAGCGTATTCAGTGAGGCTTGGTCCGCTTCGTCGTCGATCACCAGCACCCTCGTCGAGACGATCTCAGGCACTCGGCTCAACGTCTCCGCAACGTCAGTGATTCGGCCGGCGTGCTTCAGGACCGGTATGAATATCACTCGACCCTTCTTGAGCCATGCAGAGATCTCGGTCGCCGCCGCGAGCCCCTTGGGGTTGCTAACTGCCACCCAGCGATAGTCGCTCCTCGTATCGATCCCTAACTTCTTCGTGATTCGATCGGAGTTCTGCTGCAGGAGGAGGTTCGTCGAACCGAGGAACGCGACTATCACGGTGTAGCCCCGGTCGACTGCCGCTGCCATGAGGGCCATCATCGCGGTCGTCTTGCCGGACTGCACGTAACCGAGGACGAGACCGGTGGGATGATCACTGGGTCCGATTCCATCGATCTTGTCGAGCGTCGACGAGACCATCCCCCACAACTTGGTCAGACTTTCGGTCCCGATTTCCGCTTCGAGTTGACCGTTGAGCAG
>JABEUQ010000163.1 GCA_013044265.1 Acidimicrobiaceae bacterium | reverse complement strand
TCTCTGCTCGCTCAGATACGGACTGTTGACGCGAAAGCTGCTGAACTCATCCTGAAAGAAAGCGTCAGCGGGTAAGGAATACGTTTAAACGCAAGTTTAAGTGAACAAGAAGGATTGTGACAATGCGATCGTCGTTTCAATTCCAATAGGCTTCGAAGGCACAGACTTGAGGAGATGTGCGAACGGCCGCTGCCGCGGGCGCACGGTTACTCATGAGCACCGATTGGCGACATCTGGAGTTACTCTTTTGGAATGTAACCAAAAAATACTCCGAAGGAGTCACGCCGTGACTAGGTCGAAGATTGTTGTTGGCATCCGCGCGATTGACTATCAGCCATTGCTCGATTGGGCAACTGACGAGGCATCTCGATGGGATTTCGATCTGCTCATTGTGCATTGCATTAAAGGACGATTATCAACCGAAATGCCATATTCAAATGATGAGGAACAACAGCAAGGTCTTGCAACTCTCGATGATGCGATTGAGTATTCGAGAAATAGGGGCCTCGCTGCCGTCTCATTACTGCGTGAGGGATTTGCGGGTGAGATTTTGGTTCAATGCGCCTTGGAAGCGAAGCAACTTGTGGTGGGGGGGGTCTGTCGAACACGGTTGAGAAACATGCTGCAACCCTCGATCACTACGTACTGTGTTCATCACGCCCCCTGCCCGTTGACGATTGTGCCGTTGCCCCACTGACTTACCGCGGTCGAGTTGTGACTTCCATCGGTTCAGACGACCAAGGTTCCTCAGAATGCAGCTGTCTAGTATCGGTCCCAGTAATCACTTCGTTGAAGTCGCCTTCGGGGGGTGTTGAAAGGCACAGCTTGGTGTCACCATGGCCTCAGCCGTGAGACTCGAAGCTGCTCGGATTTATGGGTGGTTGTTTGCCTGATCCTGGACTAGGAATCGACTAAAGTTCTACGTGTCGGATGAGGCCCCGGCTGACGTAAGTCAAATCCGCCCCTAGGGGCTAATGGCTTCTACGAGGATTTCATCGCGTGGAGGCAGACTTGTGGATTCGCTAGTGGTATCACCGTACGGTGTGCAAGCAATCCAGGTCTTGACGATTCTTCTTGGGGCCCCTCTCGTGAGTGGAGTCATTGCGAACGTAGAGGCCCGATTCCAAGGCCGTCGTGGTCCGCGAATCCTTCAGCCCTACTACGACATTGCGAAATTCTTTTCAAAAGAGACGCTGGTTACGTACGAATCAAGTTGGGTTTTCATTGCGGGTCCCATCGTGGCCTTCGCTTGTTACTTGACGGTTCCCATGCTGATTCCTGTGCTAACGACGTTCCCACTTCCTCTGGGCTTTACGGGAGACATTCTGGGAGGTGGTTTCATTCTCGCGTTGGCTGGTTTCTCCGTCGCACTCTCTGGTGCCGAGTCGGGCGCACCCTACGCGCAGCTGGGTGCGAGTCGTGCCATGACATTTGGTGCACTCATCGAACCGACGATCCTCTTCGTCATATTCGCGGTTGCGTTGATCACTCACACGGACCTTCCTTATGCGCTCTCGGCGACGATTCGTTCTTCAACGTCTCAAATGGTGCGCCCGAGTCACGTGCTCGCCGCGTTTGCTTTTTTCCTTGTCGTGTTGGTAGACACGGGTCGAATCCCTGTCGAGACGCACTCCGGGACTCTGGAGTTCGGAATGATTGACGAGGCCCGCACTTTGGAGCATTCGGGCCCGACCCTCGCTCTCTTGAAGTGGGGCGGAGCAATGAAGCAACTCATCCTCTATACAATCCTCATCAACGTGTTCATCGCCCCATGGGGTCTCGCATCAAGCGGAAGATTGGGCTCGGTTGGGTTGGCCGCAATTGCGCTACTCGGTAAGGCGATTGGACTGGGCGTGATCTTCGCGGTAGTAGACAACTCGTTTTCAAAACTTCGCTTATTCAAGATCACAGAATTCATCGCGAGCGCCTTCTTGCTTGCGGTGCTTTCGGTGCTCGTCTTCTACGTGGGCGGTGGCTGATGAGTGCCTCGCCTTCAACATACGACGGCGTTGCTGCGGTCCTATCCCTACTCGTGTTGTTGACCGAGTTCGCCATGCTCCGTGCACCGCTCCTGCGGTCGCAAGTGCGCCTTTACGCCTTCCAGTCGTTGGTCGTCACCGTGCTCGCGGTGTATGTGGCCTACTCAAAACATATCGACGAGCTCTACGTCCTCGCCGCCCTCTCCCTAGTTCTCAAGGTGGCCTTAGTGCCCGCACTGATCTTGCGACTTCTGCGGGATGCGAATACCGACCTGGCGGGGAGTTCGGTCGTCGGGGTGGCTAGCGCAATTCTGATTGCTCTTGTTGTCGCGGCCTTTGGATTCTTCTCAGTGGGATCGCTACAAGTCAGTTCGTCGTCGTTGCCGACGTCGTCTCTCGCAATCGCATGTGCCATCGTCCTCGTCGCCTTCGTACTGATTATTTTGCGTTCGGACGTCGTCTCGCAGGCAATCGGATTCTTTTCGTTAGAGAATGGCGTCTCAGTGGCGAGTCTGGTCGTCGCATCCGGGTTGCCACTCATTGTTGACATTGCCTTTCTATTCGACCTTCTCGTTGCCGTGGTGGTATTTGGGGTAATCATGAGAGTGCACCATGCGCGAAACGCCACACTGTCGACGAGCGACTTCGACAGACTGAAGGGTTAATCATGTCCGTAGTGATCGTCATGCTGGTGTGCTTGCCGTTTGCCACTGCCGTCGTGTCCTGGCTTGCTCCAGTGAAGTTCTCACAGTATTTGACGATCACTGTGGGAGTGATCACTTTTGTGTTGGCCCTGGCATTGCTCCCAAGGGCGACTCACTCAACCATGTCGGTGGGGAGCCTCCTGCAAGCCGATGCGCTCTCGGTGGTCTTTCTTCTAGCCGTCACATTTTTGTACGCCACGACTTCCCTCTTCGCCAAAGGGTATTTGTCGCTCGGTGACGGGGCCAGCGGCGCGCGATACGGGAAGCGCTTCTACGCCGGGTTCAATCTGTTTTGCTGGTCACTGGTCGTGGCGCCGTTAGTTAATGGCTTGGCATTGCTATGGGTCGCGATCGAGATAACGACGGTGATCTCGGCGCTTCTCGTAGCCATTGACGATACTGATGGCGCCGCGGAGGCGGCGTGGAAATACGTCTTGCTCGCATCACTGGGGCTCGGCATCGCCCTCTTTGCGACAATCATGATGTATTACGCGGGAACCTCGGTGTTCGGTGCGTCGTACAGTCTCACTTACCCCACACTTCTCGCTGGCGCAGTGCATTTCCATCCTGACGTTGTGCGATTCTCGTTTGTCCTTGCCGTTTTGGGCTATGGCACGAAGATGGGGCTATTCCCAGTTCACACCTGGCTACCTGACGCCCACTCCGAAGCGCCTACGCCAGTCTCGGCGCTTCTGTCGGGTGCGTTGTTAGCGATGAGTTTTTACGCGATCTTGAGGTTTTTCCAAATCGCCGTTCGCACCTTGGGGCCCGGTTTTCCCCGGGACGTACTGCTGATTTTTGGCGTGGCAACGTTGCTGTTAGCCGCGCTGTATCTGTTGAGTCAACGCGATATGAAACGTTTACTGGCGTATTCCAGCGTCGAACACATGGGAATCATGGCGATTGGCATGAGCTTCGGTGCAACGATCGCAGTCGTCGGTGTATTGCTACAGGTACTGGCGCATGCGGCGGCCAAGGGAACAGCATTCTTTGGCGTGGGCTCGGTGGTGAGAAAATTCGGAACAAAAGAAATGGCGAGGATTCGTGGGGGCGTGGGTACCCTCCCTTGGAGCGGCCCAATGTTAGTAATGGCCGTACTCGCGCTGTCGGCCATGCCACCCTTTGGAATATTCCGAAGTGAATTCGACATCGTCTACGGAGGTTTGACTGAGCCTCGTGACGTCGCGGTCGCGATCTTTGTCGTACTCGTTGTGCTCTCGTTCTTTGGACTCTCGTGGTTCACAACAGAGACGATGTTGAGTGAGAACCCCTCGGACCGGGCGCCCGGAGTCGACGGCGCCGTGATCGTGACGAAGGGGGAAGTGAGTAATTGGATAGTGGTCGCGATGGCGACGGGCATCGTGGCGCTGCTGATTTTGGGTGTGCACCCGCCGTCGCAACTGACCCAACTCCTCGATCGCGCAGCGAATGAACTAGGGAGTCCATGATGGAGAGTGATCTCGTGTCCCCTTCTGATCCCCGCGGAACAGCCTTTGAAAGGGCCATTTTGCATTTCGCCAATGGTTCACGTTTTGCTGGAATCTTTGGCACCGCGGATGACAACGCGATTCGACTAATCGTAGCGATGAGCAAAAATGGCGAACTGCAACTTGAACATGCGATTGTCCCTTCTGGATCGAGCCATTACCCTTCGATGGCGTCTGACATTCCAGCAGCACTCTGGTATGAACGCGAGATTTTCGACCTATTCGGTCTGGCGTCAGACGCCGGAGCCGTACTCGAGCCGCTGATCTTGCCTCTAGAGTTAGATTCTCAGCGACCACGTCCTGGCGGTGGAGGTCTCACTCCCACCGTTCGACTTGATTTGACACCGTTGACGACTCGAGTGCGGGGTGAAGGCGTGTTCACCATGTCGTACGGTCCCGTTCGTTCCGGTGTGTTTGAGTCGATCGAATACCTCGTCGAAACTCCGGGCGAAGAAATCCCATCATTGCGTACCCGGGTCTTCTATAAACATCGTGGAGTGGAGAAGCGCTTTGAGGGAATGAGTGTCAGGGACGGCGTCATGCTGGCTGAACGGTGTGAAGGCGTCGCATCGGTCGCGCACGCCATCGCATTTAGCGGCGCGATTGAGCAGATTGGAGAACTCGCGGTGCCTCTTCAGGCGGGATGTGTTCGGGTGCTTCACGCTGAGCTTGAGCGTATCGTCAATCATCTCGATTCGCTCACTCGCCACGTGGAGGCTGCGGGACAGGCGGTGGCCTACGCACGCTTCTCGCTCCATAAGGAGAGGATCCAGAGAGTTCGGGGGCGTTTGTGCGGGAGTCGATTCGGACGTGGCGTGGTGGTTCCCGGTGGGGTAAGCGGTCCGCCGGCGCTGAGGGCGCAAGAACTTCACGCCCAGCTTGACCCCCTGCAGGGCGCCATTGAGGCCGACACGAGGCTCTTGATGAATACACCCTCCTTCATCGATCGTCTACGAGGAACGGGCGTCTTGTCGGCGGAGACCGTCAGAGAATATTCTGCGCTAGGTCCAGTTGCTCGAGGGTCGGGCATAGTGGAGGACGTACGTCAATCTCGTCCTTACGCCGCGTACGGACATCTTGGGCACGGACTCCTCGAAGTTGAAGGAGAAGGCGATGCTCTCGCTCGACAAATCGTGAGGGCGCAGGAAATTGCACGCTCGTTCGATTTGATACGTCGAGCCATTGAGGTCCTCGACGAGTTGGGCGAACCGAGTGAAGGCCGATGGGCACTGCGTCTTCCCCAACTCAGCGGTGAAGCAATCGGCTGGGCGGAGGCCCCTCAAGGAGAGATTCTTACTTGGGTCGAAGTTCGCGAGGACATACTTGTTCGAGTGAAACCAAGGTCCGCGTCCTTTCATAATCTGGCGATGTTTTCGCGGGCGTTTCCCAAAGACATCCTCACAGACTTCGCCTTTATTGAGGCGAGTTTCGGCGTTTCGATTGCGGGAGTGGCGAACTAATGCCTTGGATATCAAGGGGACTTCGCAACGGAATTGTCACTTCGACTTATCCCCGAAAGTCCGATGGCTACGGCCCGAACTTTCGGGGGACCGTCG
The DNA here is from genome assembly GCA_013044265.1 of Acidimicrobiaceae bacterium. Taxonomy (GTDB): domain Bacteria; phylum Actinomycetota; class Acidimicrobiia; order Acidimicrobiales; family RAAP-2; genus RAAP-2. Next base: position 14,607 of record JABEUQ010000163.1, on the reverse strand, counting down.
AGGCAAATCGCAGTCGTGCGGCGATCGAAATCAAAGCAGTGATCGAGGCATGCCCCACGCGGGCGGTGTCGGCACGCGATGGCACGTTGGCCCTCGATCGGGGTAAGTGCATTTTGTGTGGACGCTGCGTCGAGATGGCCCCCGAGGTCTTTGCGTTCTCGCCGTCGTTCGCAGTTTCGGCGCGACACCGACGAAGCCTCGTTGTTCCCCCAACGGAGGAAGACGATGGAAGTCTGACGATTCTCCGAGAAGAACTCGCGCATCGGGTGAAGAGGCTACGTCGTTCCGTTCACGTTCGTCACGTCGATGCGGGATCGGACGGCTCCGACGAGTGGGAGATTGCGGCGCTCACCAACCCGATTTATGACGTACAGCGCCTCGGCATTTTCTTTACGGCCAGTCCCCGGCACGCTGATCTCCTTTTGGTGACGGGGGTTGGTTCATTGGGAATGATCAGGCCGTTGCAGCATACGCTCGAGGTCATTCCTCGTCCGTCCGTCGTGATCGCGGCGGGAGTCGACGCAATTAGTGGAGGTATGTTGGAGGAGTCCTATGCCTCCAGCGGGGGGGTGGGCTCCCTTGTGGGGGTGGATGTTTTCGTCCCGGGTTCTCCGGCGACGCCGTTTGGGCTCTTGCACGGAATATTGATGGCCATTGATCTCCTGCCGCTCTCAACTAGTGACTCCGACGATGGCCCGGGTGTGAGTCAGGGGACTCGTCGTGGGAGACATTCGAATGAATAGTGTCCTCGTTGGAGTAGCTTTCGGGTGCTTTCTGCTGGGAGCGTTGATTGACACCGTATTCGGGGTTCGAATTCGGTCCGTTCGTGCATTGCCCTATTTATTGGGGCTCATTGGCAGCGCGTGTCTCTTCGTTCTCGGTGCTCACGCCGCCGTGTCACGTCCCACGACTGTCAATATCGTTCTTCTCTCGGGAGCGGGAGATCATGCTCTGCACATCGATCAACTGGCGGGGTTATTCCTGACACTCCTTTTTGGTCTCGCGATCGCGGTGTCGGCATCCTTCATCTCGTGGGTCGGACCCACTGAGCGGGTGCTTCATCGAGGTACTGCGGTTGGTTACCTCCTCCTCCTCAGTTCGGTGGCGACAATTGTGTGCGCGGCCAATGCGTTCCTTTTCCTCTTCTCCTGGGAACTATTGACTCTCTCGTTCTACCTCCTCAGTTCGATCACTCGCTCGTCACGTCGCCAGACGGGTGCCGCGTGGTCAACGGTCGGCATGGGAAAATTCAGTGGTGCCGCACTGCTGTTTGCCTTCCTGTTGCTCGCCGGCCGCACGGGGAATCTGGCGCTGGCGAGTTGGCACGTGGTGGGTCAGGGTGCTCTACATGACGTGGTATGGGTGTTGGTCGTTGCCGGATTCGGCGCGAAACTGGGTGTGGTTCCTTTCCAGGTATGGATTCCCTTGGGTTACCCCGCCGCGCCGGGTCCTGCACGAGCGGCGATGGCCGGCATTGCCGCGAATGTCGGTGTCTATGGGCTGTGGCGCTTCCTGGGTATTTTGGGTTATCCACCGGTGTGGTTGGTTATCAGCGTGCTGATCTGCGGAGGTGTCACCGCTCTACTGGGTATTACGTTCGCGGGAGTTCAGTCGACTCTCACGAGAGTGGTCTCGTATTCCAGCATCGAAAACGCTGGCCTGATTTTGACGGCGTTCGGTGTTGCTCTCACCGGGAGTATCGTGCATTCGTCAGCGTTTGTGGCGTTGGGTCTATTGGCTGCTACTCTACAAACCGCGACACACGCCATTGCAAAATCGGCGCTCTTCGTGGCCGCCGCCAACGTGGAGGCAGTTGAGGGGTCGGATGACCTTGATCAACTTCGCGGGGTTGGACGACGAATGAGCTGGAGCGGTACGACATTTGGCGCGGGTGCGCTGGCGTTGGCCGGACTTCCGCCCACCCTTGGCTTCGTCTCGGAGTGGTTCATTCTAGAGGCGCTGATGCAACAATTTCGTGTGGCGGGTCTGGCCCTTCGTTTGGCACTTGCCATCTCAGCGGCTCTCGTGGCCCTCACAACGGGACTGGCGGCACTCGTGTTTCTTCGCCTCCTGGCGCTCACCTTCCTTGGTAAGTCGTCGGCGTCGAGGGAGCGCTTTTCAGAGTTCGGCATTCTCAATAAGGTGGGACTCTCGATCCTCGGGGCTGGATGCCTCGTCGGAGCGGCTCTGAGCCCGCTCGAGGTGCGATTTATCGCGAGCGGGCTGACTCCGATCGTTCCGAAGTCCGTCACGTTGCATGCGTTGAAGTCACCGTGGGTTCTCCAGCCAGTGTTTTCTGGATTTTCCATTCTGTCACCGTCGTGGCTATGGGTAATCCTACCCACGGCTATCGTGACGGTGCTTCTCGCTACGTTGGTGCTTTCTAGCGGACGTGTTTTTCGCGTGCGCCGGGTCGCTGCGTGGCATTCGGCAACCTCGGGAGTGAGTGGTTCCTCCAGTTACACTGCGTTCGGATTCGCGAATCCCTTGCGCCACGTGCTCTCGAACATCCTCGGTACTTCCAAGGTTGTGTCGAGTGTGAGCGACGAGCACCAAGATACCTCGAGTCAAAGGGAACTCATCGAATCTCGTAGCGAGGTTGTGGAGCCAGTGGAGACGTATCTTTATCGTCCGCTACGCAGCGCGGTGGTCACTGTCGCGAAGGTCGCAAAGAGATTGCAATCGGGACGACTGAACGCGTACGTGGCGTACATGATGTTTGCGCTTCTTGCTGTACTGACGGTCGTGGCGACGATGCGATGAGGAGGGACTCTTATGACAAATGAGAAGTTGGGCGAAGGCGATTCGCCGAGCGGAATGTTTCGTCGTCTTCTGGTGGGTTTCGACGGCTCGAACGAAGCTCGGCGTGCGTTCCGAGTCGCTCGCTCGCTGGCCGCCGATGTTGGTGGCGATGTGCATGTTCTCTTGATTGTCAAGCCTCGCGCGCATGCGGAAACGACGCAAGAACGCCAAGTCGTGTTGCAAGAGGAACAGGCAAATCTCTCCCGAGGTCTCGACGCAGAGAAATCCACGGACGCGCGCGATGCGACTCCCTTCTCCCATGTGGTGTTCGACAACAATCCGGCGAACGCCATCGTCCAGTTTGCGAAGGAACACGGTTTTGACCTGATCGTCGTCGGGACACACGGTCAAGAGCAGATGATGCATCGTGGAGTTGGACACTCACTCGAGGAACTTATTCGGGCTCACGAGTGCCCGGTACTGGTGGTATAGGCGATGGAGAGCAACGTGTGTTGCCATCCGACGATCACGGCGTGGCTCGACTCTAGCCGCCCTCGACGAGCTTCACGGCGTGTGGAGACGACGAGATCGTCGCCATGTCGAAGAATGGAAGTCATTGCATCGTGACCGACGAATCAGACCTCCCCAATTCCGACCCTCAAAAAGATGGACTAGTGCCCTCAGGCGATCATTCGACGGGAGACGTCACCGAGGGTGAAGCTCCACGATGGTTTTCGGCGGGCGTCGCCAGCGTCGGCGCTGCCAGCTTCTTCTCAGATTCTGGCCACGAAATCACCACCTCTTTGCTGCCTACTTTCTTCACCTCCGTGTTGCATGGATCCGCCGCGGGCTTGGGTGTCGTTGAAGGAGTGAGCGACGCTCTCATGGGAGTAGCCAAACTCATCAGTGGACCGGCCGCCAATAGTACGCAACGACGACGACGTTTTGCTGTTCGTGGATATCTTGGTACCGCCGTGGCCACGGGTGCTATCGGTCTGGTAACGGGAGTGTGGGAACTGGGTGTGCTTCGGTCGATTGCTTGGGTGTCGCGAGGCGTCCGTTCGCCTTCGAGAGATGCCCTTCTCGCGCAACTGGCGCCCACTGCCGCTTACGGTCGAGCGTACGGTTTGGAGCGGGCGGGCGACAATCTAGGTGCGGTCGTGGGACCATTACTCGCGGCATTTCTCGTCGTTCGTATCGGTATTCGCCCCGCATTGTGGTGCGCGGCCATTCCGAGTGCGCTGGCCGCCGTGGCCATTGTCGTTGCCGCGCGTGAAGCACGCCAGCTGCCGCCGGGTGCTCGGCGTTCGTTGCGTTTTGATATTTCGGGGCTCAGAAACGGTGGATTGGCCCGACCATTTGTGCCCATTACCTTCTTCGAGTTCGGCAACATGGCGTCGGCATTACTGATACTTCGCGCCACCCAATTACTGCATTCGGAGGGAAGAACATTGGTGGCCGCAACTTCCCTGGCGATTGTGATTTACGCTGCTCACAATGTGTTCGCCGCTGGCGTGTCACTGGCGGGAGGTCACTGGATAGATCGATCAGGGCCACGAGTAGTCTTTGCTGCGGGAGCGTTGCTGTACGTACTGTCCTACGTTGGGTTCGCAATCGGCACTGGATCGTGGTTCTTCATTCTCACCTGCTTCATTTTGGCCGGATCTGCGATTGGGCTAAGTGAAACGTGCGAGTCGGCGCTCGTCGCTCGTGCATTACCCGACGCTCTACGGGGCACCGGCTTTGGCGTGTTGGGCGGTATTCAGGCGACCGGTGACATCGTGTCATCAGTCATTGTGGGAATTCTCTACGTCGTGATGTCACCGACCGTCGCCTTCATTTACGCCGCAGGATGGATGACGCTTTCGCTCGTGTCATCGTCCTGGTTGATCGTGACGCACGGAGTGGGTGAGGGCAAGGGGATCGCCGCATGATTCGTGTTGTGCGCATTGCGAGCTCAGTCACACGTGGCTGCCAACGTCACTGGCTGGTTGTTCGCGGCTCGAAGGTGCGGACGGTACGGATGGAGGCGTAAATGTTCGCTGCGTCATCTAGGGCGATTGCCGTTGCGACCCGCTCCTCGCGGAACCGACCAATGTTCGCGGGACCACGGACCCAGCACGAAGGACGCAAGTACGATTGCTCTCAGGAGCTCCGACGAATGACGTATGTGACTCACCTCGTAGGCGGAGCAATTGATCATCCGCCGCTGGATGGATCTGGTTCTCCGGCGACCTATCGAGATTCGTTCGACGTGCGACTCGCTTCAGAAGAGGAATCAGCGTTCATCCGTATGGTGGATGGTCGGGGCGCGAAGAGGAATCTGCAGGTCCGAAACAGTGCAAGCAAGCAGGGGAGTTGAGGATGCCGTCAGAAGTGAATTCGGAGAGCTCCATCGCCGAAAGCCCTGCCCTAACGAGTGGCCGTCGGTCATTCGTTTCGATGCGGCGACCGCGAGCGCAGAGAGCCCAGATGGTGATAGTTTTCGCTCTCGGTTGTGGCGGGGTCATAGGTGCGATCGCTCGATACGCGGTGTCATTGGCGATTCCCACTCAGACAGGACAATTTCCTTGGGGTACCTTTGTCATCAATATTTCCGGGAGCGCAGTATTGGGATTTCTCCTTCTTCTCCTTATTGAGCAATTCCCTAAGGGGCGCCTGGTGCGACCATTCGTGGGGTCGGGAATCATCGGGGCGTATACAACCTTCTCCACCTTTCAGGTGGACACTCTGTTGCTCATTCGTCATCATGAGATCGGTGTGGCTGTGACGTACATGATGGGAAGTCTCTTAGCCGGGCTGTTGGCAGTGTGGCTAGGGATGAAGGTTGCTCGTTTGATCATTCGAGTAGAGCGCTTACTTCAAGGAGAGACATGACGAACACGGGTGAAGTCCAAGAACTGACAACGCAGCCAGCCCAACGACTCACAATTTTGCTTGGGACAAGGGACCATTATCATCATGGCTCCCTCTTTGTTCATTTGATGCAGCGCGCAAGGAAAGCAAAATTGGCCGGAGCCACCGCATTTGAAGCGTACGAAGGATATGGTGCGTCGGGACAGACGCACGCCAAACACTCGATGACTGACGATTCTCCGATTGGCATCGTCATCATCGATCGCGCCGAGCGGATTCAAGCCTTTCTGCTGGAAGCCTCGGACTTGTTGCAAAATATTGTGACAACAATTGCCGATATAGAGATAGTGGAGCTGTAGATGTTCCTCGTTAGTTCTTCCGTACGTCAATGATCTACCTGTTCGTCGCTCTTGGTGGCTTCGTCGGCGCTCCGTCTCGTTACCTCATCGACCGGGCGGTAAACAACCGAGTCGAATCAGACCTACCGTGGGGCACGTTCTTGGTCAATATCTCAGGGTCCTTCGTGCTCGGGCTGTTAACCGGCCTCTCATTGAGCAACCACCTCTCGTCAGTCGCCAAAGCTTTGCTGGGTACTGGATTCTGCGGTGCCTACACCACTTTCTCGACTTTCACCTTCGAAACCGTGCGACTCGTCGAGGTGGGTCAGTATCTCGAAGCCACGTTGAACGCTGCGGTGAGCCTCGTGGTCGGTCTCGTCGGAGCGAGCGTCGGTTTCGCTATTGGCTTGGCGGTGTAGCAGTGTCGCAGACGGTAAGTCGGGTTACGGCGAAGTCGGAGGAGACGCAATCCGTGCGTCGAGATGTGGTGGTCGACACCTCCACGACACGAATATTTCTCGCTCGCCATGGACAGACAGTGCTCAATGCGGCCGGCCGGCTTCGCGGGCGACTTGACCCCCCGCTGACGCCACTGGGGCTTCGACAGGCCAAAGCGCTCGACTACGTTCTTGCGCGATCGAACGTGGGGTTGATCGTGGCGAGTCCCTTGGCGCGAGCCGTGCAGACGGCGCAAGCCATAGCCAATAGAGCGCACCTTACGATCGAGGTTGACGAGCGCCTGATTGATCGAGACTATGGTCGCTGGGCTGGGAGTTCACTGGTCGACGTTGAGAGGGAATGGGGATCGATCGACGATGCGCCAGGCGTCGAGCCGCTGGTCCAAGTACGCGATCGAGCGATGGCAGCCTTTATGGATGTCGGTGATCGATCCGGGGTCACGGCTGCGCTGATCGTCAGTCACGACGCCATCAATCGACCATTGTTGGTGGCTCTCGATCCTCGTCTCGAAGGCAGTGCGGTGGCGCAAGAAACGGGGTGCTACAACGTTATCGACCGCGCGGGCCAGGGGTGGCACGTCGTCAGCACCAATAACATTCCTCCCTTGGTGTAGCAACTCAGGTCAACCAATCGAACAAGTCGTCACCAACCACCGATGCGGTTGTACACATCCTCACCGTAACTGGTGGAAAGGGGCTCACCCGGCGTGAGTTTGAAACTCCTGCCGCCGTCCGTTTCACGACCCGCTTGAAGAAAGAGAGTCGACTCTGTCTCGTTCAAGTAGAACCACTGGGCCAAGTCATAAAGGTGGGTGACGACAATTGCTCGCACATTAGAGTCAATGAGGGCCTGAATCACCTGGCGTGCGATTTCTGATCCCTCACGTTCATTCGTTGCCGAAAAGGACTCATTGAAGAGAACGAAGCACTTAGGAGTGATGGCGTCCGCAATGTTGCTCATTCGAGCCAATTCTTCGTCGAGCTTCCCGCTCGTCATCGAAGTGTCCTCCTCCCTCACGAAGTGAGTGAAGAGGCCCTCGCAGACGCTGGCGGTGAATGATTCGGCCGGAACGAACATTCCGGTGCGCATCATGAGGAGGGCAATTCCGACGCTGCGCAAGAACGTCGACTTGCCACCGGAGTTCGCTCCCGTAATGATGACCACAGTTTTGCCGTCGGCATCTGTGTCGTTGCCGACTACGCCCTTTTGACTTCGCAGTGCCAGGCACGCGTCGTACAGCCCGGAGAATCTCAGAAGTGCCGGACTCCAAGGTTGTGCAGCGGGCGAACATGTTGGCCCATTGAGGAGCGACAAACTCTTCTCGAGATTGAGAGTCGCCACGTAGAAGGCCAATTCGGTACGCAACATAGTGAAGAAATTTGAAAGGTGGTCCGCCGCTTGCGTCAACGAGTTCGCAGCGGAGTTGACACCCTTGCTCATGAGAGTGCTCAGTGCGTTGCCGCCAGCCTCGTCGCGCGGGTTGATATCGAACGAATAGGATTTTCGTCCACCGACTCCAAGGCGCTCCTTCCACGTCTGTTTGGTGTGACGCGAATCACGCAACACGTAGTCGATGCCAGTGTTGCCGAAGCTCAACCTCGCGCTGATCAATGTCCCGTCTCGGAAGTTCAATTGTTTGAGGTGGTCGTCAACGGCGACAAAGTAGGCATCGTTCAACTCCTCCTTTAGGGTTGTGAACAGAGTCGTCCAACCCTCGGAAACGAAGCTATCCGCGTGCTCATCGGCAATTTTGCGAAGTTGTCGTAGGAAGCCGATGAACATAGCGATGATCTTGGGGGACTGGAACATCATGCTGCTGGGATTATCGCGGTGGTTGAACCAGAACATTTTGTGTTGCTCAGCGAGTGCGTTCACGGTAAGTCCGTAGATTTCGCGAACAACATCGGAATGCGATGCACAGTCGGCGAGAACAGACTGGCGATACGCGATTTCTTCGGGGTTGCTCAATCCGTTCAAGAGGGCCACCCGCGACACTTGTCGCAAGAACTCATCCGCCCCAGCCATGGCGACTAACAGAGTGTCGAGATCAAGGTCATGCACAAGTTGGGTCTCGTTGGGAGGCAACGGTTGGAGTAGGTCAAAGTCCTTGTCGCGGAACATGAGATGAGCTTTCATGACGTGATTCGCTTTCGAAGAGTGTCGTAGATGAGGCCGTACTTTTCGGCAATTGCCAAGGCGTACGCGAGGCCGTCGGCAGGGTGTCGAACAATCTTGAAGGTGCGCTCGATGGGATTCTCTGGATTGATGGTGCTCGTCATACTTATGACCGAAGGGCCCAGCAGGCTTAGCTCATCGATGAACGAAACGACGACGCACAGCGCGTCGAGGCTGATAATTTTGTCAATTATCTTCGTTCCCAGAGCGAGCGCGTCCTGAGTTGTCGTCGACGCAAAAATCTCGTTCATGATGATGATGCTGTTCGTTGTGGCTTGATTCAAGACGGCGCGAATCCGCAGTAAGTCGTCCTCCAGTTTTCCACTGTGGTACGTCGGGTCCTCCTCCTTGCCAAAGTGAGTGAAAAGTTCATCGTAGAGATACAATTTGGCTGCCCGGCCGGGAACCGGACAGCCAATGCTTGCTAGGTAGTGAATTTGCCCGAAAGTCCTCGCGAAGGTGGTCTTGCCCCCCTGATTGGGGCCCGAGATTACAATGATTCTCTCTTCGCCCTCGAGGTGAAAATCATTGCGCACTGCCGGTGTTCCCTGCAGTGCCAATTTGTTAGCTAGGGCGAGGTCGAAGGTCTCCTTGGCTGAAATCTCCTTCGATTCTACCTGGATATCTGGGAGGCAAAAGGCGAGTCCCTGTGACTTCAGCGGTGCGATGAAGTCGAGGTAGGAGAGATAGAACTGGATCTCACGTTCGAACAGAGTCACGGTGTCGTCGAGGAAGTCGCTTTCGTGCTCGCAGAAGGATTGGAGGCACGAGAATATATCGGCAAAGAGCAGTGCCACACGGTCGGCAATCATCGCCTCCACGTGGTTCATATCGGGCCAGTCGGAAATCGAGCGCCGGTAGTCCTTGACCACACTCTGCTGGAAGCGTGCGAAAGTTTCCTCGATTTCGGCGCCGTAGTCCGCTTCTCCCTCGTACTTGACGACTCGAACGTGAAGGCCTTTGAGGTTGATGCAATAGCGAATTTGCGAGAGTTGGTCCTTCAGCGAACGCGTCTCACTAGCGAGTTGCTCAAACGCTATTGACGAGGCATACGCGGCGAGTGAGTCTCGATAACGAAGTAGAGCACGGGATTTGAGGTTAGCTGCCCTGAGCGCGTTCGCGAGATTCGTTACCGCACTGCAATAGTGATCGGCCGCGTCAAGTCGCAGGGCGCGTCGATGCTGGACGAAGGTTGACTTGACCGACCACGAGAGCCTCTGGTGAACGTCGCGCATTTGGCTCGCGAATGCGCGGATGCCGTCGAGTAGAGCCGCTTCCTCAAGGTCACCCCACACCTCGTGACGGAACTTAATATCATCGACGCCGCCTAAATGGTCGTAGAAGAACGGCAATAACTGGTAATCTCCTCGGTCCTTAGTGATCGAAAAGAATACCTGATCAAGCAAGAGATCGGGGAAGCACTTCGGCTCATGATCGCCTCTGGCGCTGGTCGTGGGTCCTAAGTACAAGATGCTCGGTGCGCCACTCACGGAAGAAGCCAGGGGATTCAGTTCGTCGATCGCGACAGTGGGACGGTTACTGGTCGTCATTTCGTGTACCCCGCCAATCTAGGGTCAGAATTGTGCGATGGCACGCAATGGCGAGTAGACGGACTCGCACCAATTTTCCTTCGGCGCGAAACTCCAAAGACTTTCAGTACGAATGACCCACTGCTCGTGGTTCTAGTCTCAACAATCATGGTCCACACCCTCACGCCATCAATTCAACGTAGAAGCCATTAGCCATGAAGGCGGTTCGGACCGAAGTCCGCCGGAGCATCATCCGACACATCCGATTGTAGTCGATTCCGCTCGAATTTGTCGCGGCGACTATTGATGAGTACTGCTCCTCTCGTAGCGACCAGTCGCTGAAACTTCGCGACGGCTGAATTGGTGAGGCACCCAACTTCAACCGGAGGAATTCCGCCACAAGTGACCGCTCTGCGCCGTCGGCTCGTGCCGGTCTAGCATCGAAACGTGGCGCTTGTGATGCGGACTTTTTTGAAGGAGTACGAATGCCATCGATTGACGTTGTCGTAGAGATTCCGCGTGGTACTCGTAACAAATACGAATACGACCATGACGAGCACGTCATTCGATTGAATCGCCACCTCACCTCCTCGATGGGGTATCCAGCTGACTACGGTTTCTTCCCTGAGACGCTGGGCGGCGATGGCGACCCCCTCGACGTACTCGTACTGACCGAATACCCCACTTTCCCGGGTTGCGTCATTGGCGTGCGGGTCGTTGGCGTATTCCTTATGGTTGATGAGCATGGGGACGATGCGAAACTCATTGCCGTGCCCGATTATGACCCCCAGTGGAGAGAGGCGACGGACATCTCCCATATTCCGATGCGAACCCTCGATGAGATTCGTCACTTCTTTAGCGTGTACAAAGATCTTGATGAGGGGAAATGGGTCAAGGTCAAGGGTTACGAAGGCCGTGAAGTGGCTCTGAAGGAACTGGCCGAATGTCAGGCTCGCTTTCTCGGTGAATAGTTTTCACGAATTGGACTGGTCTTGCAAGACTCGTGAGGCTGGCAACGAAACCAACAATTAGGAGATTTAGATGGCGACGACGGTATCCAAAGTGGCGGCAGTGCAAATACTTGACTCCCGTAGCCGTCCGACCTTGGCTACGACAATCACTTTGAGCGACGGGACCGTGGCACGTGCGGGCGTACCTTCAGGCGCGTCGACTGGCTCACGAGAGGCGGTCGAGATTCGCGATGGCGACCCGAGTCGATTCAGTGGCGCCGGTGTGCTCGAAGCTGCTGCACACGTGAATGGTGAGATCAACGAGGCGTTGGCGGGGAGAACGTTCGCCAACCTTGAGGAACTTGACCAAACGCTGATTGACTTGGACGCAACGACGAACAAGTCGCGATTGGGGGCCAACGCGATCGTCGGCGTTTCCATCGCCGCGTCTCGAGCCTTCGCTGCCTCCCAGGGACAACAGCTCTGGGAGTATTTGCAGCCGACCGGAGTGAAAGCGAGACTCCCGGTGCCGCACTTCAATGTCGTGAACGGCGGCGTGCACGCACCTAATAATCTCGACTTTCAGGAATTCATGGTGGCGCCGATCGGTGCTCCTTCGATCGCCGAGGCGGTCAGGGCCGGCTCGGAGGTATACGCGAAGTTGAAGGGGATTCTTGCCGGCAAGGGATTCGCTACGGGCCTGGGTGACGAGGGCGGCTTCGCCCCGCAGATTGACCGTCCCGAAGATGTTCTAGCGCTTCTCGTCCACGCCATCGAAGAAGCAGGCTACCGACCAGGTCGCGACGGTGTGGCCATCGCCCTCGACCCAGCGTCGAGCGAATTCTACCGCGAAGGGTCGTACCAAGTCGCCGGCGAGTCGCTGTCCAGCACCGAGATGATTAATAGATACGAGGAGATTATTTCGGCCTATCCGGTGTGGTTGTTAGAAGATGGACTTGCTGAGTCGGATTGGCAGGGCTGGGAGCAACTCACCGCCCGACTGGGCGATCGTGTCGAACTTGTCGGCGACGACATTCTTTGTACGAATCCCGTAATCATTCGAGAGGCGATCAGTCGCCACGTCGGTAACGCCGCGTTGATCAAGGTGAACCAAATCGGCACCGTGAGTGAGACACTTGAGGCGATGCGAATCTGTCGAGACGCTGGGTGGGCGCAGTTTGTTTCTCATCGTTCAGGTGAGACCGAGGATACTTTCATCGCCGATTTGGCCGTCGGGGCCGGTTGTGGTCATCTGAAAAGTGGAGCGCCCGCCCGTGGCGAGCGCGTGGCCAAATACAATCGTCTGATAGAGATCGAGACTGCGAGTACTTTGGCCTACGGGCTAGTGACCTAAATCGTCGGAGCGTCCACTTCGTTTGCGCACCGTTACTAGCTGGCGGGTATCTGAATCCTCGTGACTCGAACCTCCTCTTTGGTGACTAGGAATCCGTGGGCCAGATCGCCAATCGTCATGAGGAAATCTTCCATTCGTTCGGGACTGTCAATCAATTCCACCACAAGTGGAAGTCCCGTATTGGCATCGGGGAATCGTGACGTGCGAACGTGCCCCGACCTGCCGAAGCCCTCAATACCGCGCCAGACCGTCGCACCGGTGACGCCGTAGTCCTTGGCTCGATTGAGCACAGCTTCGTGCAAGCTGTGGTGGTGCAGTCGATCGTCCTCACTGAAGAAGATGGAGACTTTGGTGGCGATTTCATCCATTGTGGACACTCCCCTCCAGGGCATCGGGCCAAATCGTCCCAGTCGCTTATAGTTCACAATAGCGCCACCACTGGCCGTAAACCACTTATGTCTCGCCAGCGTCGCTTTGCGCGAAATATCGTTATTGGAATTGTTACTACACCAGCGTGAAGGTTCTCGACGGATCGGTCTCTCGAAGTCGTATCAGTTGGGTGCTCCTGGTGGTTGGACCGTTCAATCGTCGTCGGGAAGGCGCCACAAATTACCTAGGTAGGCTGCCGTGTAAAGTTGCTGCGATTCAAGGCCAGTTCTACGGTGCCGAGAATAGCCACGGATGTACCCGGCGATGGGAGGACGTAGTCCAATTCCGTCTAATTCATCCAGCGGAACAAATGACGGCACGAGTCCAGCCTCCTGTTGTTCAGGCGAGGCGTTCGGGTTCCTCTCCTTGCCAACGAAGACGATCTCGATGAGGTGATGGTCCCAATCAGGGCTCGTCGTCTCTAAGACGAATGCGACGCGGTCGACTGTAACTTGAAGTCCAGTCTCTTCGTGGACTTCCCTTTGCGCAGACAGTGCCGTACCCTCTCCGAGTCGCGGAGTTCCGCCTGGCAGTACCCAAGTGTCGTCACTGTGTACGCGACGACAAAGTAGAACGCTCTGATTACGGAGAATCATTGCAGAACAACGAAGATTCACCAGAATCTTCTCTTCGCGGATCTGCTCGGCCGGTTGGTGAGTCCGGTCTGATTTGGAATGTTTCATACGCACGACTGAGACCATCTTCCTTGAATCGCTGTTGTCTTCTGCTTGGCGCGCCATCGCTGCATAAAAGGCGATAGGCCTCCACGTCCTCGGCGGTCGATCCCATACTCTTCAAGTTTGTGGAGAATGGTTGACGCGGGGGCACCGGTCAAGAGTTCGATGTGAAAGATCGCTAGCCCACACTCGCAATAAAGTGCTGTCAGTAACTCTTCCGTCAATGCAGCGGGAGTTGGAAACCGTACCCATATCGGGCCAGGTGATCGAACCACTTGAATCTTGTGAAAAGTTAAGATTGCCTCTACTTCGCTGTCATCGTAGAGCGCCTCAATCAAATGAATATCGTATGACGGTGACGGGCGCGGAGACCCCCCGGCGCGAATAGCGAGTCCACTGGAATGGGCAGAGCGCAACACGATGCCCAACGAGGTACCCAACTCCTCGCTCACCACCGACGCCGCCCACTCCTTCTCCAGATAGAGCCGGGTGAGTTCACCGGTGTCGACTTCTTGACGGTCGTAGCGATTGAGGGCACCCTTCGTTCGTCTCTCGATACGCCACAACTTCAACCGGCTTCGGATGAATCGATCAGAGAGACCCAAAACTCGGCCAATTTCGACCGAACTCATTCGTTGTGTCGTATAGAGATACTCGAGATCATTCTTAGAAATCACGTTGGGCACTCTCAAGGGTCTCGTACGACCGACCCCTCTCGGCGCTACGGCAATTCCGTTATCACACAGAATCTGTGTGACGCGCTGTCGATCAATTTGCATGATTTCGGCAATTCGACGCGTGGACATTCCGGACTCACTGTACAGATCGACAATCTGATCGACAACGTCTGGCGTATGGTCGACGGACATATCCTGCTCCCTTGTTACCTTGAGCAGGAACCATCAGCCTCACGGGCGCTTTCACTGACTTTCGTCAGTATGGCGGGATCCATCGCCAGTAGCAGTTTACCCCAACAACCACGAGGCCCTTAAGGTTTTCCTCCCTTTCCGCGGGTCGACCGACTGATATCTCGGTATTTATTTAGCGGTAGTTCGTGCTCTGCGAAGAGTCACTGTTTGCCCCGTTTCCGAGCAGGCT
>JABEUQ010000162.1 GCA_013044265.1 Acidimicrobiaceae bacterium | reverse complement strand
CATCAGACCTCCTCATCCATGGTCTGGGCGAGAATCTCGGCGTAGAGGGCTGAGGTGGCTAGGAGTTGATCGTGAGTGCCATCAGCCACGACACGGCCGTTTTCGAGCACGATGACTCGCTGCGCGAGTGCGATGGTCGAGATGCGGTGCGCGATGACCACCGTTGTTCGTGAGGTCATGAGCGTGGCGAGGGATTGATAGATGGTCGATTCGACGTGTACGTCAATGGCACTCGTGGCGTCATCGAGGATCAAGATCGGGGGATTGACCAAGAGGGTGCGCGCGATGGCAATTCGCTGGCGTTGGCCGCCGGACAAGGTGTAGCCACGCTCGCCAATCACCGTGTCGTAACCCTGGGGAAGGTCGCTGATGAAGTCGTGCGCCGCCGCGGCGCGTGCGGCAGCTTCGACCTCCTCGAAAGAGGCGGTGGGCACGCCGTAGGCAATGTTCTCGCGCACACTCACTGAGAAGAGAAATGGTTCATCGAGAACCACCCCGACGTTGGTGCGCAGCGACGCGAGCGACACGTCACGGACGTTGTGCCCGTCGACGCGGACTCTGCCCTCGCTGGCGTCGTAGAAGCGCGTCGCGAGTCGTGCGACAGTCGATTTTCCCGAGCCGGTTCGTCCCACGAGGGCGACGATCTCGCCAGCCGCGACGTGCAGATCAAAGTCCTTCAGGATTTCAACATCTGGTCCGTACCTGAAGGAAACGTGGTCAAAATCCAGCGCGCCCTTGACATTGGTCAGGTCGTAAGCCCCCGGACGTTCGACCACGTCGGGGTTTTCGTCCAGGATCTCGAAGATTCTCTCGGCGCTGGCCTTCGCGCGTTGGCCCATCATCACTAACTGTCCGAGCATCATGAATGGAGCTTGAAGCATTAGGAGGTAAGCGTTGAAGGCCAGAATGGCTCCGATACTGAGGTGGCCATTAATGACCATTACCCCACCGAAGGCGAGTACGAGAGCGAGGCCGAGTTGAGGGAGGTTCTGAACCCACGGGGACCATTGCCCACGGATCTGGGCGTCCTTGACGTAGGCCCAAGAGACCCGCTCGGCGGCGTCGGCTAGTCGATTGATCTCGGCTTCTTCTTGAGCGAAGGACTTCACCACTCGCACGCCGTTGACGTTCTCGTCGACGATCGTGGCGACGTCGGCGAGGCGGGCCTGGGTGATCCAAGAGATCGGGAAGAGGACTCGGCGCATCTTGATGCCCACGACGTAGAGGATGGGCATCACCACCATTGCAATGCACGCCAGGAGCGGGTCGATCGTCAACATGAAGCCAAAGGCGAGGACTCCGATGCTGGTCTGTACGAGAATCAACGGGGCGAAAGTGGAATACATCTGCACGCTACGAATGTCGGAGTTCGCGCGACTGATCAGCTGACCTGATTGCACCCGGTCATAGAAGCTGAAGGACAGCCAGGTGAGGTGTTCATAGATGAGAGAGCGAAGGTCCGCTTCGACCTCGTAGGCAGTACGAAACAAGTATTGGCGCGACAAGATGCCGCTTACCCCGGCGAGGACCGCAAAGATGAGAATCTCGATGACCGCGTGATGTAACGCCGCCGCGTGTTTCTCCAATGAGTTCGTGATGGCGCTGTTGAGCAAATTAGGTACCAGGGTCTGAAATATCAGGCTCGTGAAGGACAACACGATGGACGCAATGAAGGAGAGTCGGTGTGAGGCGATAATCGGTAAAATACGTTTCCACCAGGGAAGATTTGTGTCTCGTGAGATGTAGGCCCGTGGTCCCGGGTAGGTGGAGCGCACTCCACCGAGTGGATTGACATCCTCCTCTCCCCGCGCTGGTGGGCGCGGAAGAAGTGAGGAAGGCACCGAGCCATCGTAACGGTCGCGCGCGCGACACCTGGCGAGTACCAGTCGTTGCGTCGTGGCGCGGAACTCGCCGCAACTGCCACGAAAAGCGTAAGGTGACCACGTGCCAATTCCGCTCATTATCCAGCACCCCATCGTCGAGGACAAGGTCCGTCAGATCCGTGATAAGGCGACTTCCAACGCTGACTTTTTGCGGCTATCAGGGGAGATTTCAAGATTTCTCGCCTACGAAGCCTTCCGTGGCATCCCGGTCACCCAGACCACCGTCGACACTCCGGTCGTCGACGGTGCACCAGCCGTGTGTGTCGACACCCAATTCGTCATTGTGCCTATCCTGCGCGCGGGCCTTGGAATGACACCTGCGGTCCAAGAGGTTTTACCTCGCCATCGAGTGTGTTTGGTGGGCCTTCGTCGAAATGAAGTGACGTTGCACGCCGACGTCTACCTCGACGGACTACCCGAGGACCTCGAACTTGCTCCCGTGGTGTTGTGCGATCCGATGCTGGCCACGGGAGGATCGCTCATCCAGGTTCTTGACATGTTGCGCCAACGTAACGCCGGAGAGATCACGGCGCTGTGCTTGATCGCTGCTCAGCCGGGACTGGACGCGGTGCGTCAAGCACACCCTGACGTGCAGATCGTGGCCGCGGCCCTCGACAAGGAACTGACCTCGATTGGCTACATCACGCCGGGTTTGGGCGATGCGGGCGATCGACTCTTCGGACCACCCGTTCGCTGATCACAGGCCGATGTCTTCGTGCCAGAGTTCGGGACGATCGAGTATGAACGTGGCGAGTAGTTCAGTGCACGCGGCGTCGTCGAGTACGAGAACTTCGACGCCAAGGTCTTCGAGCCAGTCGTGTCCGCCGTGAAAGTTGGTGGCTTCACCGATCACCACCGCACCAATGTTGAACTGACGCACCAGGCCCGAGCAGTACCAGCACGGTGACAGTGTCGTGACCATGACGGTGTCACCGTAATTACGCCGGCGTCCGGCGTTGCGGAAGGCGTCGGTCTCGGCGTGCACGGACGCGTCATCCTCCTGGACGCGACGGTTGTGACCCGAGCCCAGAAGTTCGCCCTCGCGTGTGAACAGTGCGGCGCCAATAGGGATTCCGCCTTCGGCGAGCCCGATGCGCGCCTCCTGGAGGGCAGTGGCGAGCATCGTGGCGGCGAGGGTGCGGTCCAGTGGTTCTCGTGAAGTCATGGAGTTCAGTATGCTCCAACCTCGTGAGTCGTTGCACCTATCCAGTCTCGATCGGCAGCCAGCACGTCGAACTCCCAGTGGTATCACTTTCCGAAGAACTGGCCCTGGCGCTACTTATCACGGTGGACATGGGCGTGGAATTCATGCGCCGCGCGGGCGAGGAGTTGGCGCGGCTGCTCGCCCCCTACGAGATCGACATCATCGCCACTGTTGCGACCATGGGCATTCCTGTCGCCATCGAAGTCACGCGTTCGTTGGGTTTGGATCAGTATGTCATCTTGCACAAGACCCCCAAGATCCATCTGGCCGACGCGGTCTCGGTGAAGGTGCGTTCCATCACTACTGACGTCGATCAGCGCCTACTCTTTGACCGAGCGCGAATTGGTGACGTGGCGCAAAAGCGCGTCGCCATTGTCGACGACGTGATCTCCACGGGTGCATCGACGGGCGCCGCGATTCGTCTGTTGCACGGCATTGGTGCCAACGTGGTGGCGATCGGAACGCTGGTGACCGAGGCGTCAGTGTGGAAGCAATCTCTTGGTGAGGACGCCCAACACGTTCACGCGCTCGGAGCGATTCCGGTGTTTCGCCCGGACGGTAAAGGTGGTTTCGAGGAGGACTGGAACGGCTGATCTGTTCAGTCTTCCTCCTAGTGTTGATGGCTAGAAAACGAGTGTCGGTAACATAATCCATGGCCTCTTTTCCTTCGCCGAGCGGGCCCCTCTCGAATCGACAATTCGCCCTGCTGTGGGGTGGGCAGTCCGTGTCGAGATTCGGTGACGGTGTCATTTCGGTGGCTCTGCCGTTATTGGTGTTGATGGTGACGCGAAGCGCGACCGATCTTGGTGTGGTCGTCGCCGCTCGACTCGTACCCACGGTGTTGTTTTTGTTGCTCGGTGGAGCCCTGAGTGACCGGGTCTCACGGCGCCTCGCCATGCTGGTCTCGGACGCGAGCCGCGCGTTGATTAGTGCCGCGTTGGGTGTTCTCGCTGTGGCCGGCAGATTGAATTTCACCGAAATGCTGCTCGGCGCCGTTATATTCGGCCTCTTTGACGCTCTGTTCTATCCGGCCTCGACCGCCTTGTTACCCGAGGTGGTGGGCGTAGAACAACTCACGGCGAGTAACTCGTTGATCGGGATCTCGAGCACATTGGCCGGGGGGTTGCTCGGACCACTCGCCGGTGGGGTTATCTCCTCGAGCATTGGCGTGTCGTGGTCCCTCATCATTGACGGGGGGACTTTTGTCGTCTCGGCGCTCTGCCTGGCGGCGATGCGCGGCGGCGCACGGCCCGTATCCGCGGAAGCCACCATGATCAATGACATACGAGATGGCCTTTCGTATTGTCGTCGCACGCCATGGTTGTTCTGGAGCATCGCGGTCGCGGGCGTGGCGAACGCCCTCATCTTTACTCCGTCCACCATCATGTTGCCGCTGTTGTTCAAGCACGTGCTGCACTCTCCAAACTGGATGGTTGGCGTGGGATTCGCATCGGTGGGTCTGGGAGGGATGCTCGGCGCAGTGGCCATGATGAGCGTGGTGCGCGTGAAGGCTCGTGTGCGCTCGATGTGGTTGGCCTGGACTGTGGCGTCGATGATGAGTATCCCGCTTGGCCTAGCGAACTCGGCGTGGCTCGCCTCAGGAATCGCCTTCGTTAGCGGTGCCCTCTTGATGATGGGTACCATCTGGTGGAATTCACTCATGCAGTCCGAGGTGCCCGCCGAGATGCTGGGTCGGGTCTCATCAGTGGACTGGACGTTCTCACTGGGGCTCTCACCCGTTGGCGTCGCCCTCGCCGGAGTGGTTTCGGGCACGGTCGGGGTACGGACCACGATTGTCGTGCCGGGAATCGTGGTGGGAGTCGTGGCGATGGCGATACTCGCAAGCGTGCAATCAATCACCGACATCGATCGGCGCCGCTAGACATCCAACGGGACCGATCGATGTCGACCTGCGTGATATGGCGACCGGTCGAACTAGTAATTCCTCGTCACCTGAGGTCTCGGGCGACGAGGAATCGACTAGGACTGGGCTTCGAGTTCCTCTTGACGTTGCACTTGGCGCGCCACGTTCTTCGTCACCTTCTCCAAGATGAAGTAAATCAACGCGGCCGCGAGGATGCCAAAGAAAACTGACATGTCGGCCCCGCCGAACCATCCGGCCGGTCCGCAATTGGCCTTCGCGCTACCGTCGCAGTAGAAGGCTCCGAAGTGGTTGGAGAACGGGGTCATCCAGTGCAACGGGAAGTTCACCGGTGGGGGTGCCTTCGAGTAGGCGGTCGTGGCCAGGACGAGCCCCACTACGAAGGCGATCATCGCGTTCCAGTTATACCCTGCGCTACCCCAGTAGATGCTGTCCGACGTCGTCTTTTGCATCTCGTTAGCGTTGTAACGGTATTTCCGCAGTAACCAGTCGGTCACGTAGATGCCGAACCACGGGGCGATCCATACGATGATGACTCCAACAAAGTCCTTCATATAGATCGAGAACGACGAGCCGAAAGTCGCCCAGATGGTCAAGGCACAAGCAATCACCGAGTCCATCAGCACGGCCTGGTAGCGCTTGAGACGAAATCCCATGGCCTGAACCGACACGCCCGAGGAATATAAGTCGAGGGAGTTGATGCCGAAGAGTTGGACAATGGCGAAGACGAGAAAGATCACGACGAACCATGAGGGCAGGCCCTTCTGGTGAAAAAGCGCCTCGAAGGGATTCGCGCTGTTCCACACGCCCGAGTTGGACAAGAAGCTGAATGCCAGGGCACCCATGACCATCATCACGATCTCGGGCAGGGCCGTACCGAGGAAGATCCATCCAACGACCGCCCCCTTCTTGGAGTCGCGCGGCAAATAACGCGTGTAGTCATTGCCACACTCCGTCCAGCCCAGTCCGGAGAGGGCGATAGTGAAGGCGAGTCCCGCGCTGTAGGGCTCCCAACCGTGGGCGAAGACGACGACGCTGCTCGGGTGTGCGTGCTGGGCCTCGAAGATCACGAAGATTACGAAGATCACGGAGAAGGGGATGATGAGGGCGCGCAGTACCTTCACCATGGTCGCGTGACCGAGGTAGGGCATGATCGCTTGGATTGCTGTGGCAATGATGATGAAGATCACCTTGAGCGTGCCATTGGGGTGAAAGCCCGCGTACTGACTGAGAACAATGGCCGCACCCACGATCAGGATGAGTCCTTCGGTCTCAAAACCTAACTGAGTGATCCAGTTAAAGAACGAGACGATGCGCGCTCCTCGTGTGCCGAAGGCGGCACGCGACGCGGTGAAGGCGGTCGTACCGGATTCTTGACCCTGCAATGACGCGACACCGAGTAACAGGTATGACAGGTTGCCAATGACGATGATGCTGACTGCGGTCCAGAAGCTAAAGCCAAAACCCATTAACAACGCGCCGTAGACGAAGTATTCGACGTTGATCGCCGAACCCGCCCACATGGCACCGATATTTCGCGGGGTCGCCCAGCGCTGACTCTCTGGGATGAAGTCAATACCGTGGGTTTCGACCCTGAACGCTTCGTCACCGCTTGAACCGTCGTGTAATTCTGTGGTTGCCACTGAGTGGTCCTCCCTAATAGATGTTGGTCATCTGTCGCGACTCCGTGAGGTGCTAGTCGTACGACTTCAGTCTTACCGAAAACTTATGAATCAAAGAGAGGGTCCTGTTAAATATTCGATTTTTTTATTACTGCACTTTTACGCCGACCTTGGGGGGCGTTCACATGCGTCCGGCACACTGGAAAGGTAAGAGAACGGATCCCAAGGAGGACCACATGTACCGTCCGAAGAAGAGGCAGTTAGTGCGCCGTGTCGCTGTTACCTCCAGCCTCGCCCTAGTTGGACTTACTGGTTTGGGGGTGACCTTCCTCAGTCAGAGTGGTGCTACTTCTAGCGCCCTCAATGCTGCAAATACCGCGACCACTGCTGTCGTTGCTTCGACGACCAAGGGCGCAACGACCACCCTCACAATTGCGGCGCCGAAGTACCACATTGTTGGCGGGTACCACGATGATTCTCGTCACTCGGGCGATGGCTCGCAAAGTTATGGTGACAACTAGTTTGGTGACGAATCGGGGGTGGCGGACGCTGTGATGCGACCGTCGACCCCGCGCCAGAAGTACAAAGTGGAGATCGCCAAGAGTGAGGAGACGATAGCTACCAGGGTGAAAGGTAGCGCGGTATTGATGGTGAAAAGGAACCCTGAAGCGATTGAAGCTAACGCCAACGACCCGGTCGTCGAGGTGGCGTAGAGGCCCTGGCGTCGCGAAAGCTCGCGAGCGTGTGCCCCTTGGCTGAGCATCGACACGATGGAGGGCGATGAGAGGGCGGCCCCTAGAGATTCCGCCGAACCGACGAAGAGCATGACGACATTGTTGTGAATGTGCGGATACGTCGCCAGAAATGCGGCACCGTTGAGCAGGCCGAAGAGAGCCGTCTTACGGCGATTTAGGTGGTCCGCAATCCATCCCCCGGTCCGACTCAAGAGTACGAAGGGCAACGCGAACATCGTCCAACTGAGTCGAATCTGCAAGGTGGAAGCGTGGTGCGCGTGCATCAACAAACTCCAGCACGTCTCGTAGACACCTACCGCGAGTCCAGTCGCGGAGGCAGCGACGAGGGCACCGGCGAAGGGGCGATTCCACCGCAGCGGGGCCAACGGCGTTGGGTCGTAGGCACGGTCTCCGACGTTCGTGCCGTGAGCCACGACTGCGGCCACCAGACTCACTACTCCGGTGGCGAAGAAGACCCACCCGAGATTGTTCACCGATGCGGCCACCCCGACCAGAGGGCCAATAGCCGCGCCCATCAACTGAGCCGCCAAAATGCGCGACACCGCACTGCCACGCTGCCCTTCGGCGAAGAGTGCTGCCACCGCGGACATTGAGGCTACTTCCAGCGCACCGGCCGAGGCGCCCTGCACGACGCGTGTGAGGGTGAACCACACCGCACTGAGCGGCAGTGCGTAGGTCATCGAGGCCAGACCGTAAGTCACCAGACTGAGTACGATGATTGGTCGACGGCCGAATTTGTCGGCCAAGTGACCGAGGAAATATTGTGTCACGACTCCCGCGATGAAGAATGACGCGACAATGAAGCCAATGATGTGCGGCGATCCACCGCGGTGTTCTAAGAACAACGCGAGCAGTGGTAGGCCCAGGGTCGCGCCCATCCATTGGATGAGGACGATGACCGTGAGGCGATTAAGCGTCTGACGCGGCGTTGAGACAGGCACTTCGCCACGCTAGTTCGCTCGCGGAGTACGTCAAAGGACATGGCACTCGTAGAGGATGACAAAACCGAGCACCAGGTAGAGCCAAGGGACCAAGTAGCGCCCGCGGTGCAGGCCCCAGGAGATGACGCGTGGATGCGTGGCTAGTGCCCAGGTGAGAGTCACGAAGAGTACTTGCCAAATGGCGAAAATGAGGCAGATCGCGAACTCGCGTATCAGCCCGCTAGCGCGCAGGAGGGGAATCCACACTGCGAGATTGTCCCCACCAAGACCTATTGTCATCAGGAATGTCGTAATAATACCGCGACGCGCCGACTCGCCCATGGCGTCGTGTCGCCGACGCCAGTTGTGCCACGCCAGAGTCCATGGAGCCAAGGCCAATATTCCGACCCACCGAACTGGTATTACCCCGAGGGTGGACCCAACACCCGCGGCCAGGCCCACCAAGACCATGACCGCGGCACTTTGTGACATGGTGACCGCTGAGAATCGATTCCTCGGCGTCAACGTGAGTTGCGCGGCGAAAGCGAAGAAATTGTCGATCATTGTAGCGAAGTAGGCGAAGGATCCCACGAGGATCAGAACCACTATCGAGCGCACGTCTTTGACATTACTGGGCAGTTATGAACCGCTCGCGGTAGTCACGGATAGTGTTGACGGGATGATGCGTCATGTCCAAGCACCCTCCGCCGAGCAACTTGAGGCGGCTGCCCGGGTGATCGCCGACCATCTCGAGGCGACGCCTACCGTAACTCTTCGTATGCGCGGGCGACCAGTGCTTGCCAAGTTGGAGAGCTTGCAGATTACGGGCTCATTTAAGATTCGTGGTGCGCTCGCTGCGATCGAAGCGGCTCATCGCGACGATCCTCACGGGGCCGTCATCACATCGTCGGCGGGAAATCACGGACTCGGCATCGCCCACGCTTCGAGCATCCTGCACGTGCCCGCCACGGTCGTGGTCCCGGCCAATGCGTCGCCGGTCAAAGTTAAGAAACTTCGAAATTATGACATTGAACTCATTCAATTCGGTTCGTCGTACGATGAAGCGCAGGCCCACGCTCTTGAACTCGCCGCCGCGCGCTCGATTCGCTATATCTCGCCGTTCAACGACACCAATGTCATCGCCGGGCAGGCAACGGTTTTCGCCGAGATGCTCACGCAAGCGCCCGAGATAGAGCACATTGTGGTACCGGTTGGCGGTGGTGGATTGGTGTCGGGCGTTTTGTTAGCTCGGGCGAACCATGGTCGCGAGGATGTGAGGGTCACTGGAGTTCAGCCCGAGGCCAGCGCGGCGATGTACCACGTGTTGCAGGGCTCTTCAATGGATCAGGTGCGTCATCGTCCGACCATTGCTGACGGTTTAGCGGGCGGTGGAGACGACGGCGCAATCACTAACGAACTGGTGGCCGCACATCGTGTTCCATTGGTGTTGGTCGAAGAGCACTTCATTCGTCAAGGTGTGCGTGAGGCCGCAGAATCTAATGGCCTGGTTCTTGAAGGTTCAGCCGCCGCTCCCTACGCGGCCATAGTGCGTTCGTTGGTGAATGATGTTGACTCGCGCATTGGCTTCATTGCGAGCGGACGTAACATCGCCCATCAGTTGCTGCTCGAGCTACTCGCCGAGCCCCTCGACTGAATCACGTCGGCGGGGCACCTCAGGGCGAACCGTTAGGGTGAGCAGGTGAATTCAAAGAGTCGCCTCGCCTCGTTTCTCGCCCTGGCGCTGGTGGTGGTGATCCTCGCCATCGCGGTCACGTATGCGTCCTTAGGGTCCTCTGCACCACAAAACGATCCACTAGTACTCAATGGTCATACGCCACGCGGGGTGCAACTCGCCTTCTCCTTATCGACCGGAGGTTCCTTGCGCACCTCGGGCACGATCTGGCTCAACGTCGCGACGAGTGCGTTAAAAGCGACGCTGTCGGTGCCAGTCTTGACTGCTGCTACCGAGTTCGACGCTCGCGAGTTGGGCAACACGCTCTACCTGACTTCGCCAAATCTGGCGGATGCCTCGGGACCTGTCTGGTACGTCGAACACCTTCAGTGGCCATCGTTGAGTGCACTCGGACCAATTCTGCTCAAACCAAACTCGGCACTCTTGACCTTGCTCGCTAATGCGCGCATCACTCATCGCGGATTCTCGACCACGTACGAGATGAATCGCACGAACGTATCGCTGGGTACCTTTTCGCCGAAGGCCACGTCACCCACCCTGCAAGGGAAACTGGATCTCATTTTGACGACAGGACAACAAGGAGAGTTCACTTCACTGTGGGCTCGGTTGACATCACGTACCGATACCACGACTGTGAACTTGAATGTACTCGCTTACAACCCTCGCGTGTCCATCACCGCGCCACCTGCCTCGCGGGCCACGACTCCCGCGGGACCACTGTTGAATCAGCTAGTCAAGAGTGGTGCGCTGGGCTCGCTCGTGCTCCCGACCCAGCTTCTGCAGTTACTGTCGCACGCCAAACTAGGTTGAAGTCGTGAGCATCCATGCTGAACCCCGGTGGCCGGCGTCTCTTGCGTTGCTCGCGTGCGTGGCGCTCTACTTCGTCCTGCCGGACCGCCTCGTGATCGGACCACGATGGCTTATCCCAGTGCTAATACTTCTGGTCTTGATTCCGCTGTCCCTTCGCCGTCATCGTCACCCCGATGAGTCACCGCGAGTACGACAGTCGACTCTGGCCTTGATTGGACTGGTCACCATCGCCAATGTAACTTCAATGGTTCTGCTCGTGCAACGTTTGCTCAACACCTCGGTGTCGCAGGGTCGAGCGCTCATCTATTCGGCGGTCTCAGTGTGGTTGACCAACATCATTATCTACGGCATCTGGTTCTGGGAGATTGACAGGGGAGGCCCGACACGTCGGGCCGCGGGTCACAAGAATGTGTACGACCTGCAGTTCCCGCAGCTCGAAAACCCCCAGTTGGCTCCGCCTGACTGGGAACCCAAGTTCACTGACTATCTCTACACTTCCTTCGCCAATGGAACGAGTTTCGCACCCGCCGACGCCATGCCTTTGTCGAGACGGATGAAATTATTGTTCGTCACCGAATCCATGGTTTCATTCATCACTATCGCGGTGGTCGCGGCGCGCGCGGTAAATATCTTGAAGTAGTCAACGCAGACTCAAAAGTGTGTCAGTCTTCACACTTGCCGTGGGGTGATGCGTGCGGTTGGGCGCGAAATAGTTGTTTGGACAGTTGAGGCCTTATGTTTTCACTGATCCTTATTGAAAAAGATGACGACCCTCAAGGTTGTTCCTTCGTCCGTCAAGTCCAGACAAGGACGACCACGGGTACTCGCACTGGTAGTTGTTGAGGGGCGAAGGGTCGCCGGTTACGCGCCCATCAGGCGAGTGAGCAATGCCGACGCCCGGCTGGTGCGGCCGTGAATTGTCTCATGGTGATCGGCCCACGTCGCTAAGGCGATACCCGCATTGATACCCAGCCATCGCAGTGGCTCGACTTCCCAACGTTGCACGTGGGAGTGCACGAAGGGCAACGAGCTATGGGGTGTTGGGACCCCCGGCGTCACGATCAGGTCGGCCAGAGCGTTGGCGCACACGTAGCTCAGAGTGACTCCATCTCCGGTGTAGCCACCGGCGCTGGCCATACCACTGTCGTGGTCGACTGTGACGAAAGGGAATTTACTGCGGGGCATCGCCAGTGGCCCACCCCAGCGGTGCGTCACATCGAGGTCGAGAGTGGGGAAGAGCTCACGTAGCGACGAGGAGAGTTGTGAGAAAACGGCGGTGTTCGCGTCGTAGCGGGGTTCGACGGTGGAACCAAAATGATAGGGCGAGCCACGTCCCCCGAAGGCGAGACGATTATCCGCTGTGCGTTGACCGTAGACGAGTAAATGCCGCTCATCACTGAACGTGGGGAATGTGTCGAAGCCGTATTGCGCCCACCAGGCTTCAGGAAGTGGAGAGGTGGCGATCATCAGAGAGTAGAGGGGCACGACGTTGCGTCGCTGACCGGGCATGGTCGGAGTGAAACCCTCAGTCGCTCGCACGACATAGTCTGCTCTCACCGTGCCGTGGAGAGTCATAGCTTGGGCGCGACGTGAGGAGTTGCCACGAAGGATCTTGGTTACGGGCGTGTTCTCATAGATTGTGGCGCCACGATGCTCGATAGCGTTGGCTAATCCACGTACTAAACGAGCGGGTTGGATACGTGCGCAGTGTGGGGAATACACCGCACCCCGCGCACCGTCGAGCCAGGCGAACTTCTTTAACTCAGCAGGCTCAATCCACCGCAGGTCTTCTTCGTCGACACCGTGATCTGCATTGTCGGCGACGTAGTCACGAGCGCGGACCTCTTGTAACGGAGATCGGGCGAAGGACAACGTACCGCCTTGGACGAAGTCGCATTCGATGTCCTCCTCGCGAGCCGCGTTGCCGAGCGTGGCCACGGCCTCTTGGAGTAACAGTCGTTGTCGGGTATAGGAGTCGAGCCCATACCTCTCAATTACTGAAGCCGCGGGGGCGGGGAAGAGGGCAGAAACCCAACCTCCGTTGCGACCCGATGCTCCAAATCCACAGATTTGTGATTCGAGAACGCAGACACGAAGGTGAGGGTCACGGCGTAATAGTTCGCGCGCGGTCCATAAACCCGTATAGCCGCCACCGACGATTGCCACGTCAACATCGACGTCGCCCCGCAGTGAGTGCCGGGGCGACGTCGATTCGATCTGAGACCACCACAAGGATGGTGGTGATTGCATTAGAGGCAGCGTTGTTCGGCTTCTGTGAAGACCTCGCGCAACGTGCCCACCATGAAGTCGATGTCGTCACGCGTCGAAATCAGGGGCGGGGCCAACTGCACGACGGGATCGCCCCGGTCGTCCGAGCGACAAATGAGTCCGCGGCGGAACATCTCAGGTGAAACGAAGCCGCGCAGAAGACGTTCGGCCTCTTCTCCCTGCCACGTCTCCTTGGTCCCTTGGTCCTTGACCAGTTCGACGCCCCAGAAATATCCCGTGCCGCGCACGTCACCCACGATTGATATGTCCTTTAGGTCGTTGAGACTCTTGCGAAAGTACTCCTCATTGGCCATCACGTTGCCCAGGATGTTCTCGCGCTCGATGATGCCGATGCTGGTGAGGGCCATGGCGGCGGACAAGGGGTGCCCCGCCCAGGTGAAGCCGTGCTGGAATGCAATCTCGCCGCTCTGGAATGGTTCGGCCAAACGGTCCGACACGATCATGGCGCCGAGGGGGGCGTAGCCCGCGGTGATGCCCTTTGCGCAAGTGATGATGTCGGGGACGTAGTCATACTTCTGCCCGCCGAACCAGGTACCCAAACGCCCGAAAGCGCAGATCACTTCGTCCGAGACGAGAATGACGCCGTAACGGTCACAGATTCTGCGCACTTCTTGCCAGTATCCGGGGGGTGGGGTGAAGCAACCTCCGGCGTTTTGCACGGGCTCGAGGAAGACCGCGGCCACGGTCTCAGGACCTTCGCGCAACAGCGCTTCTTCGATCTGCTGAGCCGACCATAAGCCGAAGGCCTCGAAGTCGTCCGCGTGCTCCTCTGCGCGGTAGAAGTTCACTGCCGGGACTTTGACAGCACCCGGCACGAGCGGCTCAAAAGGCTGGCGATAGTTCTCGAGCGACGTAATCGTCAGCGCGCCAAGGGTAGTGCCGTGATAGGCGATGTCGCGGCTGATGACCTTGTAACGGTCGGTGTCGCCACGCATCTTGTGGTATTGACGCGCAAGTTTCCACGCGCTCTCATTGGCTTCAGCTCCGCCGGTGGTGAAGAAGACGCGATTCAAGTCACCGGGTGCGAGGCTCGCCACCTTCTCAGCGAGCTCGATCGCCTTAGGGTGTGCGTACGTCCAAATTGGAAAGAAGGTCATGTTGCGGATCGACTCGGCGGCGGCTTCGGCGAATTCGGGTCGGCCGTGACCTAGGGCGTTGGTGAACAAGCCCGAGATGCCGTCGAAGTATTCCTTGCCGTTCACGTCGTAGACGTGAGTCCCCTCACCGCGAACGATGATGGGGATCTCGTTTTTCTCCGAGTAGGCCCCCATGCGTGACATCTGCAACCACAGGTTGCGACGCGCACGTTCGGAATAGCTGTGACTCACCTGGTGCTCGCCACTCACGGCGATACCATCGGTGAAAATTTCGTTGATACTCATTTCGTTCCCCAAGCGTAGGTCTGCTTTGAAAGTTTCAAATACAGAAAGGTTTCAACTTCGGTCACCCCAGGAATACTCCTAATGGAGTCATTCAAGAGGTGCACCAATGCGTTGTCGTCGAGGGCGATGACCTCGGCGATGATGTCGAAGCTGCCCGCGGTCATGACCACGTAGTTCGCT
>JABEUQ010000161.1 GCA_013044265.1 Acidimicrobiaceae bacterium | reverse complement strand
GGTGCTCGTCGAGGCGGCCAGTGCGGCGGGGATCCGCCTCACGCTGCTCGATACGTGCTACTTGGCCGGAGGGCTCGGCCCTAATGGTCACCTCCCGCTGGATCCGGTGCAAAAACGCTTCAGCGACGGCGACGCTGCGGGATGGCGGCGGCGCTTCACTCTCTTGGCTGACCGGTTCGACCCGACCCCGAGTAGGACCGGAGCGGTCCGTGTCGGCGCAGCTATTCACTCGGTCAGAGCGGTGGCTGCGACCGATATCCCAACGGTGGTTGCCGCTGCCGAGGGTAGACCACTGCACGTCCACCTGTCGGAGCAACCATCGGAAAATGCCGCCTGCCAGTCATATTATGGCGCAACCCCTACCGCCTTGCTTCACGTGTCGGGGGTACTGGGTCCGAGTACCACTGCCGTGCACGCTACCCATCTGACCGACGACGACATTTCGTTGCTGGGAACATCGAGTACCGCGGTGTGCTTTTGCCCCACCACTGAACGCGACTTGGCCGACGGCATCGGCCCCGCCCGACGACTACTGGATGCCGGTAGCCGCCCGTGCTTGGGCACTGATCAGCACGCTCTTACCGACTTGCTAGAAGAGGCCCGTGCGCTCGAGATGGACGAACGACTCGCTAGTGGAGAGCGAGGACGCATCGAATTGTCCCAACTAGTCGAGGCCCTGACCGTGCATGGCCAACGAAGCATCGGCTGGGTCGACGCTGGCGAACTGCGAGTGGGGGCCCGGGCCGATTTGGTGGCCGTGAGAATGGACTCGCCGCGAACGGCCGGATCCCTCGTTTCGCAGGTCGTCATGTCGGCCAGCGCCGCCGACGTCGACGCGGTGATTGTTGACGGCCGGACCGTCGTCGAGGGCGGCCGTCACGTGCTGGGCAACGTCGGGGGACTCCTGCAATCTTCCATCGAGCCGTTGTGGCGCTGACCGTGCGACCAACGAACGCGGCGGCCTCGGTGTTGGTCACTGGAATTGCTGAGCTGGTTACCAACGACCCGACCATGGGCGACGAGTCGTCGTTGGGGATTGTTCACAATGCTGCACTGGTCATCGACGGTGACGGCGTGCTGGCCTGGTTGGGCTCGGCCGCGGCGGCGCCCGCCGCCGACGTGCGTGTCGATGTCGCGGGTCGGACGGTGATCCCCGGCTTTGTCGACTCGCACACCCATCTGGTTTTCGCCGGCGACCGAGCGAACGAGTTCGTGGCGCGAATGGCGGGGACGCCATACGACGGAGGTGGAATCGCCACCACCGTCGCCGCTACCGCCGCGGCTCCCGACGCGACATTACGAAATCTGCTGGCGCAACGAATTGTGGAGCTCCATTCCCAGGGGACGACCACCGTGGAGATCAAGAGTGGCTATGGACTGGATATCGCTGGTGAGGAACGTGCAGTACGCCTCGCCAGTGAGTTCACTACCGAGAGCACGTTCCTCGGTGCTCACGTTGTTCCCGCCGGAGTGGGGAGGGACGACTACATCCGTCTGGTCAGCGGCGCCATGCTTGCCGCCTGTGCCCCCGCCGCTCGATGGATCGATGTGTTTTGTGAGCCAGCCAGCCCTCACGCCTTCGACGGTGACGAAGCACGAGAGGTCTTGAGCGCCGGTGCGGCAGCTGGACTCGGACTGCGGGTCCACGGCAATCAGCTGGCGTACGGCCCCGGAGTTCGCTTGGCCGTTGAACTGGGAGCCGCCAGCGTTGACCACTGCACCTGGCTGGACGCTGCTGACGTTGATGCCCTTTCTGGCGGGACCACGGTGGCAACTCTGCTGCCCGGCGTCGAGTGGTCTACCCGTTCAGCCTTTCCCGACGCCCGCCGCTTGATCGAGGCGGGAATCACCGTGGCTCTCGCCACCGACTACAACCCGGGGACGTGCGCCTCATCGTCCATGCCATTCATGATCGCTCTAGCCGTGCGGGAGATGGGGATGACCCCGGCACAAGCCCTCTGGGCGGCCACCGCTGGAGGGTCGGCCGCGTTGCGTCGTGATGATATCGGGGTCTTGTCCCCCGGCCGACGTGGCGACTTGGCCGTTATCGATGCCCCTAGTTACGTGTATCTGGCCTATCGTCCCGGCGTGCCTCTCGTGCGCACCTTGCAACTGTCGCCGAGCCAAGTCGGATCCTGACATTGATGACTGGCGCCCTCCGTCACAAGAGTCGACGAGCCACTCCGTGGAAAAACGGTGGTGGGACCACCGCCGAGGTAGTTCGTGCCCCGCAAAGGGCTTCGTTGTCTGACTTCACGTGGCGGGTCAGTATTGCCGAGGTGACACGCGACGGCCCATTCTCAGAATTCGCGGGAGTTGACCGTATCATCATGGTCATCGCCGGCGCCGGCATGGTTCTCAGTGTCGACGGTGTCGAGCACCGTGTGGAACCGATGCGCTCATTCAACTTTTCCGGTGACGAGGCGACCATGGCGCGTCTGATCGATGGACCAACTCGCGACATCAATGTCATGACGCGTCGACAATTGTCGAGCGCCGCTTTGACGGTCGACGCCATCACACCGGAAAGGATGCTTGAGGTCGACGTCATCACGAATGAGGAACTCGTGGTGATTGCGACTTCGGGGACTCTGTCGATTGCGGACCATGGCGCCCCGCTCGATGGTCCGCAATCGACAGGGTGCCGGGTGTCAATGGCCAATCCCGCCCGTACGTCCTTGGCCTGCCTCGACGCGTTTCATCGACGGGGGCCGTCGTCTCTCGAACTGAGTGGCGACGGGGTCGCAGTAGTTGTCCGGCTTCGCAACCTCATCGTGCCAATGTCGAATTTGTAGATACGGAGGTCGGTTGGCGACGGGGGACTGGTGCGTTCCAAGACGCCGGGACTCGCGTCTTCCCCTCGAGGCGCCGATCAATGTTCGGGTCGTACCGACGACTTTCTACTGGGGAGCTGTACGTTCGATCGTTCGATGCGCTCCATCAGGCCGAGCGCCGTATGTGCGGCCTTCGAAGATTGTCGTCCTGAGCGGTCCGGATAGCATTCGCATCTCGTGGTCCCGACGCGACCTCGTCGCCAAGGTGTTGTGCTCCTCCAACGAGGTCCACACGTAGCTCTCTTGCGAACACGGCATCGACACCAGCGACGATCGGCACGGGTTCGAGGACGGCTTGGGTACCCACACCGAACAGTTGATGGCGTCTCCCGGGCGACACGTAGTGGTCGACGTGGCCATACGCCCGACGGTTCCACGGCGAGTCGGGGTGGTGCACGTGTCGTAGATTGCTGGGACTGAATGACCCACTACTCCACGTTCGCTCAGGACCCTCAGGGAGGATCTCCGGTGCTCGCGGCCTTCTCGTCAGCCCCGATGGCAATGATGGGATCGTGCGTTACCCATGATGCGCCCCGCGCACCTGATGGCCGGATTGCGCAATGACCTCGCGCGAGTTCGTCGACCAGACCCGAGTCGATGAGCCGTGCCAGGAAGGTGGCGGTCGACTCGATGGCCACCGTGAGGCGGCCCTAGCGTCGTCGAAGGTGAACTCGTCTCGGCCTCGTGACAGCAGGATGTCGTTCGGTTCGCGTTGACGGGCCATACGGATCTCCTGCTAGTCAACGCATCACAGACTCACGTAACACGTGAGTTGTCGTTGTGCGCCAACTTCCCTACGGTGTGCGCAACGCCACATTCCGGACGTGAGGGGCAAGTTGGACAAGGTATTGGTTGGTCGCCCTTCCGGCACGGCGTGGGCCGGATCCATCGGTGTTGACTCCTGCGGTGAAGCGCGTCGATGGGCACGTCCAGGTCCAATCTGTTCGGTGTTTTCGATTGCCCGTTCTCCACCCCAAAGGATCGGTCGCGTCCTCGCGGCGGGCGACGAAGGTGACTAGTGGTGAAATTCCTAGCCCTACGCAATATTCTTCAAACGCATCTGACGTTCGGACCCGTGCGCGCCAACAACCAGCAGCGGGCCGACGCCATGAGGGTCGCGTACACGCCGCGGACCAGCGACGAAGCTGGCCCCACGAGCGATCATCAACTCAACTGTGTGGGCTGGGAAACCGGTCTGAGAGCATGGGGCAACCTTCTGGTGCAGTTTGGCGTTCGCGCGTGAGCGGCGCGGCTGGCTCGTGTGCGTGACGTTGTGTGGGGTGGCTACGCCGATTCGGCGAGACACGCCACGCCCGTATCGAAGATGGCTCCAATGTCACCCCCGCGAAGTTCGGGAATCGCACGAAGGGATTCGAGGCCGGCGAGGACTGCCTCCTTCGTCACTTCGCGTGAGCCCATGAGATCCACCAACCAGCTCAAGAAATCGGTGACCACCACGGCGTCGTCAACGTACGCTGCGGCCGCGGCAAATCGGACCATATACGCTAGGTCTTCGTGCGAACGTTCGCCTTCGCGTGACGTGTAGCTCGCGAACGTCGCAACCCGCGTCGAGACGTCGCGGAAAGCGCGAGCCGCGAATTCACTGGATCGGGTGTTGAGGGTGGCCAGCCGTTCGTTCACCAGCGTTCGCCCCGGCGAAATGGGCCGCGGTGTCGATTCCCACCCCCTACGTATCTCTAAGGCGACCGTCACGTCCGGCGCGCACGCGTCGACACCGATGCGTAGTGCCCATTGGGGTGCTTGGCGAAGGCCCGCCCGCCCGCGATGACGGGGACGTCGAAGGAGTAGGCGGCGTCGGCGAGTTCCGTGACGCCAGTGAAGAAGTTGGGCATGGCGCAGGACACGGCGAGGGCGTTTGGACGATGTTTCACGAGGTAGCGGCCGATGTCCGCGGCTGGCGTGGAGGCGCCGAGGAAAGTCGCCGCGACGCCACTCGCGTGCAATCCTTCCGCGAACATGTGTCCCGCAATCGAGTGCCAGTCACCGGGCGCGCACGCCACGACGACCGAGCCGTGGACCGCGGGCATCGGCAATTCGGAGGCGAGGGCGTAGAGGGCGGTCTCCGCGACGCTGGACGCGAGGTGTTCGTCAGCCACGCCGAGTTCGCCCCGCTGTTCCCGTTCACCAACCTCGCGTTGGGCGGGTGCTAGGACCTCGTCAATGATGCTCACTTTTGACAAGCCGTTGTCGAAGAGGTGGATAGCGAACCCGACGGCCTCGTTGGTGTCGCCGGCCACCGCTTGTTCGATGAACTTATTGACTTTGTACTGGTCATCCACGTGAATCACCTTTCGATACTTCGATACGACCGCACGTGTCGCGCGGCCGATCGAAGTTCACCCTCGAGGAGCGGGCGATGCGACGGCCGATGGTCGTTGGAGCGCATGCGGGCCTCGAAATTCTCCGGTGACGCCCACCACGAGATCACTTCGGCCTTTGTCGGGTCGGCGGTATCAGCCCACACCTCCACGCCGGTGCACCCGGGCCAGTGCTGCACCTCGCCGATGCAGTCCTTGATCAGTTCATTGATGTCGACCAGGTCCTTGGTCGGTGGGGTGTTCTGACTGACGACGACGTAGCGGGCCGTCACCGGTTCGTGGTGCTCACCTTGGTGCGTTCCCTCGACCCCGTCGTCCGACGCCCACCGCCAACAATCGCGGACTGCGGATTTGACCCGATATAGCGCGCGATCCGCCGCAGCGATACTCGCCGTCGTGTCGCCCTGGACAATGGCGATCCCCGCGCTGAAACTGACGTCGTAGGCGCGCGCGTGCACCCAGGTCTCGCGCAATCGGTTGAGGAACGTCGCGGGGTCCTTGGCGTCGGAGAGGATAGCGACGGACTCTTCGCCTCCGTAGCGACCCACGAAGTCGCGCGCGCGGACGCACCCTCGCATCGTCGCACCGAACTGGCGCAGCGTGTCGTCACTCCCCGCGTGAGCGAAGGTGTCGTTAAGGTTTTTGAGGTGGTCGAGGTCGATCATGATCACCGTGTCGCCGCTGCGCAGTCGACTGAGCACTCTGGTGATCATTCGCCGGTTGGCCAATCTGG
This sequence comes from Acidimicrobiaceae bacterium, assembly GCA_013044265.1. GTDB lineage: Bacteria > Actinomycetota > Acidimicrobiia > Acidimicrobiales > RAAP-2 > RAAP-2. The sequence continues at coordinate 771 of JABEUQ010000161.1, read as the reverse complement.
TCAGGCTGTCGGTGGAGGCGTCCACGCTGAATCGATGGACCTCGGAGTACACCTCGAGGGCGCGGCGCGCGTCGAGGGCGAAGGAGGGCAGGTGACGCTGCAGGAGCGTGGCGGCGGTACTGGAGCGTGGCGCACTCGCTAGCAGGGGGACCCCTCATCGAAGGACAGGTCGATGGGTAGGGTTTCTCCCTGGATATCATTGGCCGGCACCACGGTGCCGCCCAACGCACGCACCAGATCGATGGCGACGGAGCTGGCGTCGTGAGCCGAGGTCGCCCACAGTAGAGCTCGAGTCGCGTCCAACGCGGCCACCGGTACGTCGAGGTCTTCGACGACTGCTGATTCGTCGTGACGCATAACCCGGGCCAGCCTCGCCTCCTTCGTCGGAGGACAACCATTCACTCGTTCCGCCCTCATCCTATTGACGTGTCAGGTCATCGTGAGGGGACTGAGGTCCCCATTTGGCCAGCACGCGGGGACCCGGACTGAGACGACGCTGCGGAGCGACGCTCTCGCGTGCTGTCTACGCGCACTCGTGCGCCATTGAATCCCGTTAGGAAACTGGAGAATCAGCAGTGGACGACGCCGGAGATGTGTTCATTGTCTGATCGAGACAGGACCTGCACGATGGTCCCAAGTTGTTCCACGCGCCGATCGTCGACGGTCACTCCCTTGACCAGGTAGTCCGTGAGGGCCACGGTCGCCCAACGGCGACAACGAATGCCCTCAGGGGACTTCACTCGGTAGCCGATGGAGAGCACCATGTCTAGG
>JABEUQ010000160.1 GCA_013044265.1 Acidimicrobiaceae bacterium | reverse complement strand
GTCGTCGAATCCGTCATCGTCGAACGGCTGCCGTCTCTTCGCGAGGCGGTCGTTCGACTCAAGAGCATCGGTGACAACACCTAAAAGTGCGTAACCAGAAGGGTCAGCCCTCTGCGTTCGCTGTTGTCGTCAGTCCGCTCGCCGTTGCTCGTGGCGAGTAGCCTGCCAGCCACCGAGCTATTGAAGGCACTTAATCAAGGAGGTGCTCATATCGCCCAACTAAGTGGGGCGTGATGGATCCCTGGTGGGGACTCACGGGGCAAGACTCAGAGTTTGTGGGGCGATTGTTTGGTAATGATGGCTCTGACCAGCGAAACTACATGTTCCACGCAAGATCTACACGATTTTTGAAGGCACGTCCGAGATCCAACGACTCATTGTCGCTCGCGCCATCTCGGGCGTGCACATAAGGTAGTCCACGCCTCAGGGTAACGGGCTTTCGAGTACGACGACCGCTCCCAGTGGCGGCGCCCGGAGACTCCACTTCTGGGACCGAACGGATCCGCTAATGGAATAGTCGGTCCATCTTCGAGGCGCTCCACCGCATCGTTCTTTTACGGGCGGTGGCTGGTCGGCGTAAGTCGCTCATCTCGTACGTTGCCACGACCGTTGTGAACGGTGAAGGTCCGAGAAATCATTAGCGAGCTGGAACGAGCAGGCTGGGTCCAGATTCGTCAGACCGGTAGCCATCGTCACTACAAGCACGCCACGCGCCCCGGCTCAGTCTGCGTGGCGGGAAATCTAGGTGATGAAGTCCCTAAAGGAACCCTCGGTAACATTGTGAGACAGGCCGGACTCGAAAGGAGACCACGATGACGGAGTTCACCATCGTGATTGAAGATGCGGGTAACAACTACGCGGCCTACGCACCTGACGTTCCCGGCTGCATTGCCACGGGCGCGAGCGTTGCCGAAGTTACCTCAACACTCCGAGAGGCCATTGCCGAACACTTAGAAATTCTTCGAGGTATGGGCGAAGATATTCCCGTCCCTCACTCTCAGGCCGCCGTAATCCAGATTGCATCCTGATCGCACCTTGAAGAGTGACTAATTCGCCTCTTCCACGCACAATCCTCTTCGACCTTTACGGAACGTTGGTGCCGGGAGGCTCACGGTTACAGCGAGACGCCCTCGCGTTTGAGATGGCGGAGGTCTTAGACGTCGATCGAATCAAGTTCGCGGATATCGTGCGGTCGACGTTCGACGCCCGGGTTCGCGGATCAATGGGCGGGCTCTCGGAGACGATTTCGGAGTTAGCTCGACGGGTCGGGGGGTGTCCCACTTCCCAGCAAGTTGCGTTGGCCGCGGAACAGCGTCTGACGTTCTCCAGGAAGCTGCTGAGTGATGCGTATTCGGCGCCGCACTTGTTCAACCTAAAGTCGCGGGACTACCAACTTGGCATCGTCACGGACTGTTCAGCGGAAACGCCGCTTTCGTGGACCTCGACGTGGCTGAAGGACGTGGTTGACGTCGTCGCGTTCTCGTGCGAGCTCGGCATAAGAAAACCGCACCCCGAGATGTACCTGGCGGCCACTCGGCGCCTCAACGTGCAGCCGGAAGAGTGTCTGTTCATTGGTGATGGTGATAGTGACGAGTTACACGGGGCGAACGCGCTGGGGATGTCAACCAAGATGCTCGTTGATCCAAACCTGCTGGATATAGATCGTCGTGACACCGCGAGCAAATGGGACGGTGCCGTGATTAACTCGCTCGCGGATTTGCTCAACGATTCGTTTCAGTGAAATGTCAAAGAGGCAACATGAGTGGTGTATTGGAATACCAATGTTCCGACCCCTGCTTGAGGTTCCGACATTAGTCCGAGGAGAAGATGCCGGACCCATGAACGGGGTGTGAAACCGACCCTCTATGGGTCTAAATCACCCCATTTCGCTCATTTGTGGGTCCATCGATTTCAAAAAGTCTGTTTTATCAGGGAGTTTGTGCGCGACTATAGTAACTACACGATCTTCGAAGGGACCTCAGAGATCCAGCGCCTTATCGTGGCGCGCGCCATCTCGGGTGTTCACATTCGTTGAGCGGTCGGTGAGCAGACCGGTCAACCGAGGTCAAAATCCTTCGCATGAGAGGCGCGGTAGGCCGTCGTAATGTTTACGCGACGGTCACTGGTTTTCTGGACGATACGCGAACCGGTTCGCGGCGGGGCTTCGATCACCGTGAATCTGACTGTCGCCCAGTGCACCCCGTTTCAGTCATAAGTATTCTCAGGACCATGGGACCGTTGCCGATGAGAGAGCGTGCTGGGAACGACGGATTTCCGGCGGTGGCCGCGGTCCTGCTAATCGGTGTTTCTCTGTTCGCAGTCTCCCCGGTGAGTGCCGCAGTCACCAAGCACCTGTCGTGCACCGCCCGCGTGAGCACTTCGCGGCCGCGCTCCTATACCACCGTGACGATTTACGTGCGCACCGAGCCGATGGCCAAAGTATCGGGAACGCTGACGGGCAGCAGGTTCACTGTGTCGATGGTTCCGACCGCACCAGCCAACTCATCCGGGAAGGCCTGGTTGTATCAGAAGATCTCTGCGGTGGTGAAGTCCGGCGTCGAGCGTGTGAACGTGCGTGTTGCGCTCAATGGATCGGTGGGACACTGTTTCACCCACTTCAGGCCGGTAGCGTTGTCCGGCTCATAGATACTTCTGGGTGCCGCACAGCCAGCAATAGTTTGCAGACCAATCACGTCGGTGCGCCGATGAGAAACCGCCGAATCAGTCCCCTGTGTAGAGGCGATCCAGATCAACTAGTTCGATGTCGTCTCGTTCTGTCGCGAGTTTTGCCAATCTCTCGTCCACGCGTTCGCCGAAGAGAAAAAGTTTGGCGTGAGAGGCCTTCGCGCCTAGCGCTGCCTTGGTCCGCTCGAGTCGTCGCAGATGATGCGTCGTTAATTCCTCGCCCGACTTCGCCTCACCCAGGGCAACGATCTCACGATCACCGGGAGTATCGCCGGTCCCCGCGACTACTACATCGAGTTCGTGCTCAACACCGTCGATGCTCACGAAGGATGGCCCCACGTGATCCCGAGTCGGCAGTGTCGCGTCACTCGCGAAGTTGGTGGTCCACATTCGGGCCATCTCCTCGAAGACCGGTCCTCGTACCCGGGAACTGAATACTGCTTCAAGACGATCCGACCACACCCTGCGCAAATCCCGCTCGCGAAGTGTGGCACCGTAAGGTTCGATGACCGCGTAGTGGAACTGCAGGAACGAGTCGGCCAATGCGTAGAGGGGACGCTTCTTTCGAATCGGATCCTCGTGTCGCACGATGAACCCCGCTTCGATGAGACGTCGAAGGACGAGGTCAATGTTTGATACCTGTCTTCCGACCTTGTTGGCGATAGTTCCAGCAGTGACCGAGCCATTGGCGATCGCACCAAGGATGGCGTGATGGAGCAAGTTGTTCTTGCCGCTCAGCGACGGGTCTTCGGCTAGCAGCGTCGTCGCCTCGCGTTGCAACGTGGCGGCCGGATTGAGTACACGATCAACTACCCAGCGATCGAAGTCGGCTCTGTCACGTGGCAGGTCGAAGTTGACCATGTCGGTGGCGTACCCGACGACTCCTCCGATGACCGCGAAGACGCGCGCCGC
>JABEUQ010000159.1 GCA_013044265.1 Acidimicrobiaceae bacterium | reverse complement strand
GGAGTCATTCAAGAGGTGCACCAATGCGTTGTCGTCGAGGGCGATGACCTCGGCGATGATGTCGAAGCTGCCCGCGGTCATGACCACGTAGTTCGCTTCATCGATGGCCGCTATCTGATCGGCCACCAGTCGAACGTCACCGTGAACGCGGATTCCGATCAATGCTTCGCGGCCGTAGCCGAGTTGCAAGGGATCAGTAATCGCGACGATCTGCATGACGCCCGCGTCTTTCAGTCGCTGGACGCGCCGACGCACGCCCGCCTCTGAAAGACCGACTTCGTCAGCAATCGCACCGTAAGGTCGTCGGCCATCGCGCTGCAGGAGCCCGATGATCTTGCGATCAATCGAGTCGAGCGAGCCCGGAAGTGCGACCAGCTCCACGGGGGACCGGTCGGTCACTTTGGCACTTGACTTCTTAGGTTTGGCTGCTGGCATTGGTTTCTCCCGCTCGGTCGTTTGTGACGTCCAGGCTGCGGATAGAGCAACTATAGCGGCTTTTCACGCCGAATCTAGTGCTCAATTGTCAATTCTGTGTTAAAAACCCCCTGTGACGAATTGCCCGTCTTGGGAATTTCTGACAGAGTGAATAGACGATGTGACGTGGTAGTCACGGCAAAATAGAGGGGGCATGATGCGCCGGTTAGCAAACTTTATCGGGGGTGAATACGTTGCTCCGCTCAGTGGAAAATACGTCGAACTGATTAATCCTGGTACCGGGGTACCCTTCGCAGAGATGCCGGTTTCGAACGCGGCCGATGTTGACGTCGCCATGGCGAATAGCGCTGCCGCGTTCGCTTCGTGGCGACGTACGACGCCCTCTCAACGTTCGATCGCGCTACTCAAAGTCGCCGACATCCTTGAAGCGAACGCCGCGCGCCTCGTGGACGTCGAGTCCGAGAACTGCGGCAAGATCATGTCCATCACCATGAGTGAGGAGATTCCTCCCATGATCGACCAGATTCGATTCTTCGCGGGCGCTGCACGCGTTCTCGAGGGTCGCGCTGCGACGGAGTACATGGAGGGAATGACGAGTTACGTGCGACGTGAACCCATTGGGGTGTGCGCCGCGGTGACGCCGTGGAACTATCCGATGATGATGGCAGTGTGGAAGTGGGCCCCAGCCCTCGCCGCTGGTAACACCATGGTGATCAAACCGGGTGACTCGACGCCAGCTTCGACGCTTCTGATGGCGGAGTTGATGGCGCAGGTGCTTCCCGCCGGCGTGCTCAATGTCGTGTGCGGTGATCGTGATACTGGTCGCGCCCTCGTCGAGCACCCGACGCCGGCGATGGCGTCGGTGACCGGCTCGGTGCGTGCGGGTATGCAAGTGGCCGAGTCGGCTTCCAAGACACTCAAGCGAGTGCACCTGGAGCTGGGAGGCAAGGCTCCGGTCATCGTCTTTGACGACGTGGACGTCGCTGCGGCCGCGGCCGGGATCGCCATTGCGGGCTTCTTCAACGCCGGTCAAGACTGCACGGCGGCGACGCGTGTTCTCGTCGGGCCCAAAGTTTATGGTGACTTCGTCGACGCCCTGGCGGAACAGGCACGGAACACCGTGATTGGCTTGCGCGACAACGACGATGCTCTCTTCGGTCCAGTCAACAATGTCAACCAGTTGGAGCGCGTGAGCGGATTCTTAGACCGTAAGCCGACTCACGCCACGTTCGCCGCGGGCGGCAACCGTGTCGGTGACACGGGCTACTTCGTGGCCCCCACGGTGGTCGCCGACCTGCAGCAGGACGACGAGATGATTCAGACCGAGATTTTCGGACCCGTCATCACGGTGCAGAAGTTTTCCGACGACGACGAAGCACTCGCTTGGGCCAACGGTGTGGACTACGGACTCGCCTCATCGGTGTGGACGAGCAACCACGGCCGCGCAATGCGTTTCACCCGCGACCTCGACTTTGGATGCGTATGGGTGAACACCCACATTCCAATCGTTGCCGAGATGCCCCACGGCGGCTTCAAGCGTTCGGGATACGGCAAGGACCTCTCGATGTACGGCTTCGAGGACTACACCCGTATCAAGCACGTGATGCACAACATCGAGGCGTAATGGGCATGTCGAGGAGACGAAGCCTATTCTCTACCCCTCCTTCGGCAAACTCGGTTGGCGAAGGGGCGCGGTAAATACGCGCCCCATCCGAGTTCTGAACCGAAGTATCTCCTACGCGCCGACTTCTGGTGGCGTGTCGGTTGACGCTTCGTTGGGGGTGTGCCCTCTCCGCAAGTTTCTGCTGATCTGGTCTTACCTCCCGTCCACGTCCAGTACCGGAGCTTCTCCTCGGCAGGCCAAGTCTGGCCAGGTTGGAAGCCGCGTTGAGGTCGCGGTCTACTACGTGTCCCCATGCTTCGCAGGTCTTTGACGAAGAGTAGAACCGTGGCGCTGACTCCCTGAAACCGCCGTCGGACACTCGAAAAAAAGATGGTCGGGCAATTGCTCCGGGATGAGTCGTATCTCAACAACATCGAGAGTTTCATCGATGGCGAACCACCGGAGCGCACGTTGGGACCGTCGCCACAACATTGGATTTTTGGCGTCGATACTCGCTCCTTCTCAAAAGAGGG
>JABEUQ010000158.1 GCA_013044265.1 Acidimicrobiaceae bacterium | reverse complement strand
CTCTGGCCCTTGTCATCTGTCGTTCATGGCACCTTGAATAATTGTGAAGTCGGCGTCCGAGAGCATGAGTAGCCCCCGTCGAAGTTGGTATCCCCAATTAGGAGTTGACGTCATAACCAAGATCCCAATCAATGGCCGGATGGGGGTCTCGGTCGCGTTCGTGACGTAGTTAACTCGTCTCCTCCAGGGCTTGAAGCCGCCCTCGTCGGCTTGGCAGATCTCGTCGTCGGCGACCACGCCAATCGCGGTGAATGACTGAAGTGGCTCGTTGTTTTCGAGCGAGGAGCTAGGCGAGTAGTAGATGAGCCAGTCCCCGCGCTTCATTCGGGCAAGACCGGTGCGCTCACCATGTCCGATCTGGGCAATGCCATTTTCGACGCCCCGTCGGACATGATCGCGCGACACCACCCCGAGCCAAGCACTCATCGAGCTGCCTCGACGACTTCTACCAATCGATCGAGGGTGATCTGGGTCGTTGCCGTGAAGCCCCTCGCCAGCAGCAGCTTCCAAATTGGAGCAAGAGGACCACCGAGTGAGATCACCACGTCGATTGCGCACCCGCCATCAGTCTCATCCGTGATCAAGTGACTAAAGGTCAACCGAGCCCCCGGCAAACGCGACACGTCGACGAACGAACGCCCCAAGTCCAATCGTTCGATCACGAACTTCGTCCTGGGACCCTTCAAGGGCTTAATCACTCCCGTGGAACCCTCAGCGAAGGGACCGTCCAGTCGGGCCCACGCAATGTCGCTGTCCCACTCCGGCCACGTGGCCACGTCTGCCCAGCGATCGAAGAATGACGCGGGTGCGGCCACCGAGGTGGCGTGGGCGGAGACGATTGTTATGTCCATGCATTTAGTATACGCACTTAGTATCTCGGGTATCAAACTCGCTGGCGAAAGTGCTGTCCGAGGTCCGTGACCAGCTCGTCAAGGTATCCAGATGGCAGGTCGTGTCCCAGCCCCGCGACGAGTTTGAGTCGAGCTCCAGGAATCGCCGCAGCGGTCGCCTCGCCACCGGAAGGATCGACCAACCGATCGGCCTCGCCGTGAATCACGAGCGTTGCAGCACTGACCTCGGCCAACTTGGCCGTTCGGTCCTCTTGGAAAATGATTGCGGCCATCTGACGGACTTCTCCGGAGGGATGAAAAGCACGGTCGTAGGCGGCACCAGCTTGGTCACGTGTCAACCCTTCGTCGAGGGGGAACCCCGGGGACCCGAGCACTCGCGATGCCGTGACGCCCTGCGCAATCGCTTCGTCTCGCGTCGTTGGCGCAGGCGCCAAGAGGATACCGAGCGCGTCGGGATGGGGCTGTCCAATGCGCGGGTCCCCAGTACTTCCCATGATGGACGTAAGGGTGCGAGTTCTCTCGGAATATGAAATAGCGAAAGTCTGAGCAATCATTGCGCCCATGGAGACGCCAACGACGTGAGCCGAAGCGAGCCCGAGTGCGTCGAGGAGGCGAGCGGCGTCGGTCGCCATGTCCGCCATTGAGTAGGGCAGCGCAACCGTGCCGGCCAGTAGCTCGGCGACGTCGGGCTCACCCGCGTCATCGAACCAAGTCGATCCACCAGCGTCGCGGTTGTCGTAGCGAATGACGTAGAAATCATCGCGTGCGAGCGCTCTGCACAAATCCTCGTCCCACGCCGTGAGTTGATCGCCGAGACCCGCGATGAGCAGAACTGGCGCACAGTTCGCGTCGCCGAATGTCTCGTATTCGATCATGAGTTCATTCGCGCTCGCGGTGGGCATCGAGCAATGGTACCGGCGAGCGAGGCTGCGGGAACTCAATTGGACGTCACGCGCAGCGACCCCGCGCGCAACTCTCCCCGGGGGCTCGACTCTAATTATCGCCCGATGAACTCGGAGCACCATCGGATGAACTCGGAGCACCATCGGATGAACTCGGAGCACCATCGGACGATCCCGATGTACCGTCTGATGGCTCACCAGTCACAGGCACGATGCCAATCGCTGCTGCGGTGGTGGCACTAGACGCTGAAGGCATGACGAACACGTGTGCGCCGACCTTCACGCTCGCGAGAGTCGTCTTCACGCGGCCCAGCATGACGACCGTCGAGGAGTTGACCGTGTACGTCAGTGTCGCCCTGGTCTTACTTTGGATCGTGATCGACGAACCCGAGAGCGCCGTCACGACGCCCGACGCGGGGGTGACGTGTACGGCTGGTGGCGGAGGATTCGAAACCAGAGTCGCGGGCGCTGTCGCGGTCGTCGTGGCGGGGGCGCTGGCGACCGGTGTCGTGGCCGCAGGGGCGCTGGCGAGCGGTGTCGTGCTACTTGCCACAGTGGCGCTGGCGAGCGCGGCCGTGGCGGTGTGCGGCGGGTGAGACGCGACGCTCGCAACGGCGACGCCGCTGCCCAGGGCAACGAGCGCAACCAGGGTGTTGCCACCAACTCGACGGATGAACCTCAACTTAGATGTGCGGTACACGGAATTACCTACTTTCACGCTTGCGGGAAGTCCCGAGATGGAACCATCCTTGCAGGCAATCTTTACGAGTTCCTGTGGACTTGCTAATGCCTCGCTAAGAAAACGAGGACACGCCGTTTCCCTGGTCAAACTGCGACTCTTGGGCTGAGGCGGTTGCCACGTTGCTTGAAAATGAAGTCGACATCCCAAGCCCAACGTTCACGTTCGCGACAAAGGTCATGGCCGCCTCGCGGGGACAGGCTCGGACCCACTGCCCGGCACCATCAATGGAAGTCACTCACTGAAGGATCGCCCGCTCGGCGGTTCAACGCGGGCGTCCTAGGGCGACCGGACCGCAATCCCCCACTGGTCCGAGGTAACTGAGGGGATCTTGCCCCGTCGAGGAACCCATTCCGATGAATTCGGCGCCCCCTTTGCGATTCGCCGGCGTGTTTCGACGTAGCGGCTCGCACGGAATCCGACACGTCAACGGACTCCTTGACGGCGGGCCTTCGGAATCTCTGTTGATTTTCTTACGGGGCGACTGAGCGCATCTTACGAAGAAGTGGCAGAATTTCTCGCATAGACTTTCTTGCTAAGGGACTTCTCATGCACGCCCACTCTCGAACACCCCAGCAGCGGGACCGACGTATCGTGCGAGTACGTCACATCACCCACACCGTCTTCATCGGTTCCAGTGTCGCGTCGGGGCTCTTCGTGGGCTACGCGGCCAGTACCGCCAAGCCAGTCACCGCTGTTCCGGTAACCGCACCGCCCACCAGTGGTGCGAGCTCGAGCGCCACGACGTCTGCCGTGACGACCACGACCGCCGGCCGCACTCCTGGTGGTTCCTCGAGTGGGAGTGGCGCACCCTCACCAACCACCCCGACCGCGACTCCAACCACCGTCTACCGCCCTCCGGTGACTGCGCCGGTGACGTCCACGACCGTGTGCACGACGACTCCGTCGGGTACCGCCATCTGTTACTAGAGTGGCTCGCCACCTCAGAGATCCCGCTGGTATGACGGGAAATCAGGTTCATCCCATCACCCACGACAGAGATACCAGTGTGCTGACACTGCTTGATGAATTCGCCGGCGAACTCTGGCTCGACGTATCGTCGTTGCGCGACTTAACGCCCTACAAGACTGAAAGCCGGCGATTGCGCGCGGTCCACGAACCGGGCCGAAACTTTCACCATGCATTACATGGGTGGCCAATCTGCCGTCACTCCGCCCAGGAATCTTGGCCCTCAAACAAAATAGATGTCCTCCAGGGTCGAGCACCACAGTGTACGTCGTGGGCGCGGGCTGGAACTCTGCGCGCACCACACCCCTCCCAATCGCCTCCACCTCACCAGCCACAAGACCATCGACCGCAAGATCAAGATGCATCTGTTTTTCCACCGTACCATCGGGCCACGTGGGACCACGATAATCCTTCACCGCCGCGGTCCATTGATAGGGCAACTTGACCGTGACGAAACTCCTGGTCGGTGGGCGGCTCAAAATCGGTTTGGGTGTGGCTCTCCTCAAGTCACGCGTCGTTTGCAGCAACGGCGACTTCGGCGGCTACTGGCGCTTTCACCTGTCTCGTCAGCACGAAAGACATGCCGAAAAGTTGTGTTTGCGACGAGAATCCACCCCTTTGAGTCGAAGCATCGTCGGGCCCAATAGTGCTGCGCTGCGCGCTACGGTGTTCGCACTCGCCGCGGCAATGGGCCTCACCGTACTCGCCGTTCCCGCGTCATCGGGAGCCGCCAAGTCGGCGGCGAAAGCCACTTCTTCTTCGCTGAGGAGCATGCGAAGTGTGAACGCGATGCCGACTCCGCACGCGTTGACGCCGTTCAATAGGACCGCGCTCGGCGGCGAGGGCAAGTGGCGTGCGGCTGGCCGTCTCGTACGCGGCGTGCCCGCGGTCTACACGACTTCTCTTCGCTTGCCAGGCGATACGTCGGTCGTCGCACGAGTCGCTTGGATGGACACACGGCTGCTGCGGGCGACGCTATATTCAGGCAGTCTGAGTCCCGGGGGATTGAACTGGAAGTTGACGGCGCCGATTTCACCCGTCGCGGCGGAATCCTTGGTTGCCGCGTTCAGCGGGGGCTTCTTGTTGCAGGACTCCAATGGCGGCTACTTGAGCGAAGGACACCTCGTCGCGCCCTTGCGCGTCGGCG
>JABEUQ010000157.1 GCA_013044265.1 Acidimicrobiaceae bacterium | reverse complement strand
GAGTCGTCGCAGCGGAGTTGAGTACTGGAGTGACGCCGTCGTTCAACGACGAGACGGGGTGCGCGGCCGACGGCACGTGCGCCGCTGAAGCGTGTGAGGTCCCATTCGTCGCATCGCGCGAGGTTGGCGACATCAACGCCGATCCATCCGAAGGAACTCGATCACTTGGAGTTGACGGGTAACCGCTGGGCACTCGGCCGCTCGTTGACCCCAGGAGAGACACTCGGCCGCCCGCAGGATTCGACGGACGCGCTGGCGCTGTACTCACCTTCGACCCATCAACCCGACGAGTCTCGTATGTTGCGGGTCCAGCTATGGCGCCCGTTGCCGTATTTGTGACCGGAACTCCGGTCGATTCTTTATCCACTCCTTGGGCCGGAGTCGCCACCGAACTCTGTCGAGAATGACTGACCGTATTCGTGGCCGAAGCGTCGGCCGAACTCGTGGTCGATCGCTCGGATGAACTCTTGTCCGCGTGCGTCGTGCCACGAGCGACGGCGGCTCCCGCCAATACTGCCGTAGCCGCCACGGCGTCGCCCGGCGTGCCAGCTCGCGGCGTTGACGACGCACTCTGCGTTCCTCGACCCGGCGCGGCAGAGGGTCGGTGAGGTGGTGTCGCGAAGCTACTCGCCGTTGACCTCATCGAGGCCACCTTCTGGGGGGCGCTGATGACCCGTGACGCACCCGAGGTGACGTGCGACGCCGAGCCGGCCACAGTGGCCATGTGCTCACCCGTGAAGTGAACGAGTTTGAGCGCCATCCACGGTGAGAGACCGGCGACCAGCAGAATGAGCAGTCCCGTGACGTCGCCCGTGATGCGCGAGAGCCCGACGGCGTTCTCAGGAGATCCCATGCCGCCCAGTACCCCGAGTCCTATGACGAAGATCAGGATCAGGATCAACTTGGAGAACACCAGGGCCAACATCCCTTCGAGCCACTTGCGCACCCACCCTCGTGAGAGGTCCGCGACTCCTCCGGCGAAGGCCAAGGGCGCGAAGATCGCCGTGACGATGATGAGCATCTTGCGCACCACGAGGGCGAACCACACGACCGCGACCGCGACGATGGCGATCAAGGACAGGATCAGGATCGCGCCCGGACCCACGAGAAGTCCAGTGAACATGGCCGGGTCGATGATCTTGGCCCCCAGCGTCGCCAGAGAACCTCCCGTGGTGATTCTCACCACTGCGCTGCAGAGCTGGTCGACGCCGGCCAGGAGCAGGTCGAGACTGGCCAAGGTGATCGCACAACCGAGCGACGCCACGACGAGGCCGCGCAGGGCTCGCGCGATCCCGCTACCGTCGCGCTTCAGGGCCGAGGTTGCCAGTTGGATCACGAAGAGCCCCACGCACACCACCGCCGCGATGGCGCTCACGATACCGAGGTCCAGCGCGAAGGCGGGTCCCGAGAAGGAGATCGCCGTCGCCGAGGTCATCTGGCTCCAGAGCCAGTTGATGGCCGAGTCGGCGGTAGTGGCGAAGGCGCTCGCCACACTCGAGAAGACCGAGTTGGTGACCGAGGCGCCCAAGTGGCCAATCGACGTAGCCACTTGACAGATGGGATCGAGCGCACTCAAGCCGGTGCAAGCCATCTAGTTCACCGTCCAATCATCGAGGGCCACCGCGCCATAGCCGGGGTGCAGCCCGGCACCACCCAAGGTCAGCGCGAAGGCGACGGATTTCGTGACTACTGAGTGCCCGGGCGAGATGATGGTGAGAAGTCCTGAGACGTCGTAAATTCCCATGAGTGAATCAGTGGGCACCCAGCCGGCGCTGAGCGCTTGGGTCCAGGTGGGGTTCACCGACACCACGAGGCCACTCACGCGCCAGTTGACGCGCGAGCGGGCGAGGTGCGACCACTCGACGGTCGAGGGCACCGGCGACGACCCCGAAGTGAGTGAGGTGACGAGCACCCTGGCGCCGAGCGACGCGCGAACATCGCCCAGCGAATAGGGCGCGTCGTTGAACTGCGCCCAGGCGAGCAGTTGCGTCCTCGTGGTGGCACGAAAGTCGAGGTCGAGGAGTTCCTGAGTGAAGGCCATCGCGAAGAGCGAGGCCGACGAGGAGTCGGCCGCGTCGACGGCGGGAAAGTGCGCGCTCGTCGCCGGGGTCACCACGAGGGCCTTCTCCAGTAGCGCCACGCCAGCGCGAGAGCCCTGGGCCATGGACTCGTCGACCGCTTGCTGCACCGCGGAAGGTGGCACGGCGACGCGAAGCGGCAGGTACTTGTCACGCGGCGGCGGCGATTGAGTCCCCTTCGTCGTTTGCGCCCCCGATCGAGTGCTGGCCAACGGGGGCGTGGTTGTGACTACGCCGCCGACGGTCCGCGTCGTTGACGTGGTGTCCGACACCGTCGATGTCGCGGTGCCCCCGACGTACGTCGTGACGGCCATCACGACCAAGAGGACGTCCAGCACGATGACCAGCACGGCGGCCGCCAGCGTCGTGCGCCGAATGCCGGGTAGATACAGCACTACTTGAGACTCGCGCCGAGGTGAAAGAAGGTGTTGATGAGCAGGTTCGCTCCGCCAATGAGCAGTGCCGCGAGCAAGCACCACACCAGTCCGGACTTGCCGCGACTGGCCACCTGGGGATTGCCGCTGTGATGACCCACCGCCATCATCACCGCGCAACCGACGAGCCCACCGAAGGCGAGCACCAGCCCAAAGGCCATGACCGATCCCATGAGGTTGGACAAGGTACTGAGTCCCGGCACGGCGGTGGTGTTGGGCGTGATGTTGACGTCCGCTTCGAGCATTCTGGCGACGACGAGTTGGGTGATCATCTCTCTCCTTGTTGGTGGTGGGAACAACTGTTGGTGTGGTGAACAACGACTGCGGGGTCGAGTGGACGACGCCTCTAGCCCACGTGGCGGATCCCCGAGAGGCCGCCGCTCACGAAGACGTCGTAGGGCTGGACGATGATCCCGTACTGGACGTCGACGGCGGACTCGACGAGCCCG
>JABEUQ010000156.1 GCA_013044265.1 Acidimicrobiaceae bacterium | reverse complement strand
CGCGGATCGGCAGAGCTTCCTCGTAGATGTGGCCAACCTTCATGAGGTGGTCGAATGTCATCATGTCGCCGGCGATGACGACTATCTCCTCAAGGTCTATGTCTCTGGAACACGCGGACTCGAATTCTTCGTGAGTGACTGTCTCAAAGCACTGCAAGGAATTGAACGAACGCATACGACCGTCGTACTCTCCACGGCGTTTGAACGCCCCCTCTCGCCTGGGAAGCGCTGAGCAATGGCTCCGTACGCCGTCCTATTCGCTCGAACACTAATCATTGGCCTCCTTGTGGCCGCCCCTGTCGGCGCCATGGGCGTCCTGTGCATCCAAAGAACCCTGGCGTACGGGTGGCGAGCCGGGATGGCCACCGGCGCCGGTATCGCTTCAGCGGACGCAATCTACGCCGGACTCGCCGCGTTCGGTCTGACCACTGTGTCGCAATGGATGGTCGCCTACCAGGCGTACATCAGAATCGTTGGTGGCTTCGCGCTGCTGTGGCTCGGATGGCGAGCCATCGCGACCCCACCAGCACGAGACGCAGCCAAAGCGGTCGATTCGAGACACCTCAAATCGCTGTACGCCAGTGCGATCGGACTGACCCTCACCAATCCGATGACGATCATGTTCTTCGCGGCAATTTTCGCCAGTGCGGGGCTGGCCGCGCAGGCGAGAACGGGAGGCGCGATAGCCGTCACCCTTGGCGTGACGTGCGGCTCAATTAGTTGGTGGATCGCGCTGACAACGGGAGTGTCGGCCGTGCGGCACGCGATGAGCGAAAGGGCGATGTCAGTCGTGAACCGCGTTTCGGGTGGGATGGTTATCACTTTCGGGTTGCTCGCCGTAGTCAGCGGAGCGATCCGGTTCGCTTAGCACTGGCCGAACTCCGATTCCTACATTCCTCGGTGGCAAGTTGCCAATGCGAGGTTGTAGACCCGTCGCGTCGGGACTTCGACACCAACAGTCTGCGACTCGCTCAATCGCAATAGTTCACAATGATCTGCCATCGTCTACTTGGAGCGTGCATCTTGCAGGTGCTGTGATACACGCACCCGCCGCGCATTCCTACCCCACGTCGTTTGCCGCAAAACTCTCGGAAAGCCTCTTAAAGAAGTTGGCGACCTCCTGATCCGATGGTTCCGGTTGGTATTCGGCCACGGCAAATTCATCACGAGAGACTCGATGAGTGTAGTCGGAGAGAAAAGTCCGAAACTCGTGCACCGCCGATTCAAGATACTGCTGAAGCGTCTGCCGTTGTTCCGAGGTTGGGCCCTCAATCTTGACGTGTGCGGCGTCAAAGTGCGATCTCAGCATGACGCAAGGAAGGAAGTACTTTTCAATCTTCCCGGCCTCCACTCCCGCGCTATTCAGCCCGGCTCGTATGACTTCTCGAGTGGGCTCGCCCGGAAAGAGAACTTCTAACACCTTGGAGAGATTCACGATTGACTCGGCCGCAAATTCGCTCGGCCCGGCCCCAACCTCTATCATTCTCACCGCCTTGTGGAAGTACTCCGCAGCGCACAGAAGTCGAGTATTTTTCGCATCGAGCAGCGTGGAGAAATTGAGTATTGCGGCGTTTATGCGATCGTCGCGAGTTTCAACGCTGATGATCTCGCAGGATGGGCTCGATCGCGCCACTTGCCATACATATTTCGCAGACGGGCTTGAGGCGGTAGTCGTTCTCGCCACGACCGCTTCTCGGAATTCGATTGCAAACGCCAATGGCATGATGAAGCAAAGCGAGGCAAAGTGGCCTGTTAATTCCTGTGAACTCGCACAGTCGACGACGACTTCCAACGTGTGATCGTCTAATGCTACTTGTGTGTCGCCCAGGCGCACCCTTGATTTGGCTGCCGGAAACGGCGGCTCAGATAGCACCGTCGCTCGACCAGTGTTCGCGTTCCAACTGAAGCGCGCCATCGAACCTTGAAGGATTGTCGCCCCCTCGACGGAGTCACCCAGGAACGGGGAGGGTTCAAAATCTAGGCGAACAGTCACACGGGACGGGTAAACCGGGCTCCCCGACTCAACAAAATTGACTCGATTCTCACGATATGTCAACACCTCAACTCCTTTGGCTTGGCACTTTCATCCTCGCATCCAATCGCTACTCGGACTCGAAAATCTCAAATCCATCGCGCTCAACGACATTGATCACACGTGGGCGTGGTGCGGGCTGGTTACCAGGGTGGTTCAACGTGCTTCGCTTATTCTGGGCCAAGTAGGGGACGGCCAGTTCACGCGACGAGCGCAGGGGGTACCACGATGGTCTGGTCCAAGACGACGTTCGCACGTAACGGCGCCCCGTGCAGTAGTTGCGGCGGAATGGTGCAAAAGGGTGCCGAGGGTTGGACGGACGCAACTAAGCCCAAGGGACAGCGTGTTCGCTGTTTGGCGTGCGGACCCGCAGAGACGTTGATGCCTACGCCACTAGCGGATCCGGTAGCGGGCTCCTCGGCGTTGCGCCAAGATAAGCGCTACTTCGGCGATAACAACTTGAAAGGTGCTCAGGGGGAGTACCTGATGGGAACGTACCTGGCCGCGGACCTCGCCCCGGGATCCCGCGTCCTCACCGACCGCAAGGTGCCCGGCGACTCCGAGGCGAACATCGATCACGTCGTCGTCGCCTCCACTGGGGTGTGGATTATCGACTCGAAGAAATGGTCCGGGGAGATCAGGTACCGCAGCCCCGGGTTCCCGAGTACCGATCCGCGCAAGTATCTCATGGTGGACGGGAAGGACAGGACTTCGGAAATTGCCAAGATCTACCGGCTCGTGATTCCCGTGGCTCAGGTCATCGGGGACAGTAACGTTCCGATTCTCCCGGTGCTGGCGTTTATTGAGGCCGTGTGGGGCGTCAAGGAGGGCTTGCACTTCAGAAGGGGTAAGGGGCCCTATGAGCACGAGGGCGTCCTCATCTCCGGTGGACACAGCATCATCGAACTCATCAACGCGACCGGGCCCCTGACACCCGATTTCGTGGACTCACTCTGGCAAAGACTAGATGCGGCAATGCCTCCTCGTTAGCGGAACACGCCTGACTGACTCCCTGTTGATTCTGACCCCCGCTCCATCCTGGGATTCAAGTTGGAGCCAGTCCCAACTTGTTCTCTTGAGCGTGATTAACAACTTTCAACAATCGATCCCGGCACCTTGGGAGTGTTTCCAGAATGTCCGGCGACGTTTCTCAGCGTCCAGATTTGCTGGCCAGCAGGAGTTGAATGTCCACCAACGTGCACTGACGTCCTCTCACGTTTGAAATCGTGGCTAGACGGTTGGCTAGACCCGGACTCGTTTCAAGGTATCGGAACCCTTCAGTTTCGAGGAGCTGACGGCGAGGAGATCGTCCTACGGATTGGGGAGGGAATCGAGAATGATTGAACCGTCGTCTCCTACGGCGCCTTGTTCCGTGCGCTGAGTTCAGTGAATGGAGCACCGCTTCCCTCTATTCTCATCATTGTGAGCGGTGGTCAGGTCTACGAGACGATAGGTATCGGCTATTCAGTTGGGCGACGTCCTGACCCTCGGTGGCAAGAAGCAATCGATTCAGCGATCGGTGATGCGAAGCGAGTGATCAACATAGGCGCGGGCACCGGCTCGTACGAACCGAGCGAACGGGCGGTTATCGCGGTCGAGCCTTCGGAGTTGATGGTCAGCCAACGCCAAGAGACAGCTGCTCCCGTGGTGATGGCTACAGCGGAGAACGTACCGATTGTTTCGGGCTGGGCGGATCTCACCATGACGCTCCTGTCTCTTCACCACTGGACGGACTGGCGTGCCGGTATCTCTGAGATGCGTCGCTTGGCGCCTCGCCGGCTGGTTCTCACCTATGACCCTGAGCTTACGCGTCGTTCTGGTTACTACGTGACTACTTGCCAGAGGTCGCTGCAACTGAGAAAACGCGATCTCCTCGAGTTGAGGACATCGCGGAAGAGCTGGGAGGTGACGTCGAGGTCATTGTGCTCGAAGCCCCCTGGGACTGCGTCGATGGTGTGCTTCCCGCACACTGGCGTCGACCCGCTCCTTACCTTGATCCGCAAGTCCGTTCGTGTAGTTCGGACTTTGCTCAGGCCAACCAGCGGGCTATCGATCGCGCGGTAGGAGAGCGGTAGGAGAACTTGCGAGTGATCTTGACTCCGGTGCATGGACAGAGAGGAATGCAGAACTCGTAGCAATAGATAGTTTCGGCGCGGGCTTTCGGCTCGTGGTCTCACCGTCACGCAGTGACGCCCGTGGACTTGCCCATGAACGGACGTCCGACCCGAATTGGTGGCGCCCCCCGCATTTCTGATGAGGCGAAGTGAGATTCAGTTTGCCCGCACCTCGCATTCCCCCTGTCTCATGACCGGTTGTCGTAAGGTAAGCGAATGACCGCCAGCCCGCTGCCGTCGTTCGCGGGATCTGTCGTTCACATTGACGGGTTCATGATGACCTTCGCAAAGCGACCCGTGATTGACGGCCTCTCCTTCGACGTTATGCGCGGTGAGACGTTCGGATTCCTCGGCAGTAACGGATCTGGTAAGACGACGACCATCCGTGCGTTACTCGGTATCTACCAGGCGACGGCGGGCACACTGCACATCGACGGTCGCCCGTTCAGTCCCGACAACGGCGTCCGACTGGGCTACCTACCCGAGGAACGCGGTCTATATAAGAAGGAGTCAGTCCTTGACGAGATGGTCTACTTTGGACGACTGAAGGGGTTGACTCACGATACGGCGCGCCGATGGTCTCTCGACTTTCTAGAACGCGTGGAAATGGCCGAGTACGCCGCGACTCGCGTTGACCGGCTCTCGAGCGGTCAGCAGCAGAAGGTCCAGTTAGGTGTCACGATTCTGAACAACCCGGAGCTCTTGATCCTGGACGAACCGACGAAGGGCTTCGACCCCGTCAATCGGCGGTTGCTGATGGACATCCTCGACGACGAGAAGCGACGCGGGACCACGGTGATGATGGTTACCCATCAAATGGATGAGGTCGAACGACTGTGCGACCGAATCGTCTTGTTGAAGGACGGCCGCGCCGAGGCGTACGGAACGGTGACCGAGGTCCAAGACCGTTACGGGGGGACGACGATTCGAGTCCGTTACGCGGGCGTCATCCCCGACTCGCCGCGCTATACGGTGATACTGCGCGAACGAAACTACGCCGAGTTGGCACCGGCTGGCGACACCGCGCCCGCCGACATCCTCAAGGTACTCGTCGACGCCGGCGTCGCGGTGAACGAGTTCACCACGAACCGCCGATCGCTCGACGAGATCTTCCTCATGGTCTACGGTGACGAGTCAGCCAAGGCGGTGCGCTGATGCGCCGACATAATCTCGCGACCGTGGTGAGTTTCGAGTTCCGCCGTACCGTCACCAAACGTCGATTCTGGATCGCGACGTTGATCGTCCCAGTGTTGATCGCCACCGTCTTCGCCCTGACGTACTTCAGTAGTCGGGCGACCAGTAATAGTCTGAGCGCTCAGAAGCACGCCTCGTTCTCCTTCACCTACGTCGACGCATCGCATCTGGTGAATCCCGAAATTGCCTCGAGATTCGGCGGGCGAGCGGCGACATCGGTCGCCGGCGGCATCGCGGCAGTTAAATCGGGCCGGATCGACGCCTTCTTTGACTACCCGGCCGCGCCCGCGACCCACTCGATCCTGGTTTACGGCAAAGACGTGGGCATCTTCAACAACGCCAAGTACTCGTCGGTGGCGACCGCCATCCTTCAGGCCAGCGCCATCGCGCGGTTGCCGTCGCCCTCGCTCGCCCCCATCGTGCGTGGCGCGGTTAGCGTGAAGTCGACGACCTACACGAATGGCGTGACGTCACCGGGACTGAACGGCGTCATCCCGCCGCTGATCTACCTCCTCGTCTTCTACCTGGTCATCGTACTGCTAGGCAACCAGATGCTCACGAGCACGGTCGAGGAGAAGGAGAATCGCGTCACCGAGATGATCCTCACGACGGTTGACGCGCGGACCCTCATCATAGGCAAGATCCTCTCGCTGTTCAGCGCGGGCGCGGTGCAGATGCTCGTCTTTGCCAGTCCGGTCGTCGTCGGTTACGTCTTCTTCCGATCGTCGCTCAGTCTCCCCAACGTGAACTTCGCGGACTTGGTCATCGCCCCGCGTCCCATGATCACCGGCGCACTACTCCTGCTCGGAGGGTTCACGCTCTTCACCGGGGCCCTCATCGCTATCGGTGCCGTGATGCCCACGGCGAAGGAGGCAGGCGGCTTCTTCGGCGCCGTGCTGGGATCGATCTTCATCCCGTTCTACGCGTCGAGCCTCATCGTGAGTCATCCGACTGCACTGATCGTCGAAGTCTTCACCTTCTTTCCGCTGACCGCGCCAGTGACCGCAATGGTGCGCAACGCCTTTGGGTCACTGAGTGCAACCGCGTCGATGGTGCTCGTCGTCGAACTCTTCGCTATCGGGCTCTTCGTGATACGAATGGCGATCCGACTCTTCCAGTACGGGTCGATCGAGTACGCCCGCAAGGTGTCACTGCGCACCGCGTTCGGGTTGCTGACCAAGCGCTGATCACCGCCAAAGACTGGATGAGTCTGAAGTGGGTAGACCCCCGAGAAGGAGCTCTCGCCTCGACCAGTCAGCGAGAGCGAGACAAGTAGTTCATGCATATCCGCCTCGCAGCGTCATCGTGAGGGGAGTTAACCTGACCGGAAAAGCGGGTCAGTTACCATCAGTGTCGGAGTCGCCTCGAGGTGGCGCTGGCGGATCCACCTTCGGAGCGACGACAGCATGTGATCGAGTCGATCACCGATCACATCGGTGAAGCGCGCCAACTTGTCCGCCAACAGTGAAGTTACGGTTCGCGACACCCTTGATCGAGTTGGCCAGCCAGCCGATATTGCCGTGGAAGCGCCGGGGGATCAGACTTCATGGCCTCTACGAGCGTCAGCACTCGACGCATGGTCGTAGCTGGAGTTGTTATTGCCTTGGCCGTGACGCTGGCGTTCGTCACGCTTACACCTCCGCAAGGTGTTCGGGCGGACCCACTTGTCGGATGGCGAGTTGGTCAATTCGACCTGAATTCCTGTGTACGGACCCTGACAGAGAACTGTCTCTGGGTAGTGGTGTTGCGAGTCGGAGCCCCATTTGCGGTGCTGCTGGAATGCGAGGCCTCAAGTGGGGCCCACAGCGGTGCGCCGCACTCATCGTATTCAACTTTGGACTGGTACAACTGGTGGCGAACATTCCTAAGATCTTCAACCGCGAGCCGCTCATCGGCGTCGAGATCCATGTGACGAGTCGTCTCGGCTTCCTGGATCCGCCTCATCGTATTCGCGAAGGAACTACTAGTTCGCGGACATGGTGATGAAGTCACGGGCGTACGAGGGTTCGAAAAACCGAGCGGGCGTCTGTAGCATCGTCGGTGAAAGGTCGGTGCCGTTCGCCGGTGTCGCCAGCGCGCTGGGTGACGAAGGCGCGTAGGTGGCGAAGATCGGCCAGAGTGGATTCATGTCAAGGACCATGGCGCGCACTGCCCCAGCGCGCACGAGAAGTTGCGCGAGGTCAACGATGTTCATTGGCCCCTCGACGTACACGAGTGCCCCATTCGCCGTTACGCCGAGTCCCGATCGGGGCGTATTGACGACGTTATTCAGCGACCACCCCCAGGTCGTAACGTCGGCGGGGTTCAAACCAGCGATGGGGTGACCGTGATCGACGAGCAGGTTCAAGTTCTGGCGCACCGCGACGACGTTGGAAGTCATTCCGACGTCGCGTCCCCACTGGCCAACGGTGGCGAAACCGTCGCGATAGATCACGAGCGACGCCGCGCCGACGCGCAAGGGCGCGACGAGGTGTCCTTCGCTCAAGTAGCCGCCATTGGAGTCCTGCAACAAGAAGCCCCCGCTGAACGCGGCAACCAAGGAT
>JABEUQ010000155.1 GCA_013044265.1 Acidimicrobiaceae bacterium | reverse complement strand
GAACGGTTGCAAACAGCAGGAGTGCCCTTTTTGACGTCAGGGGTGCTAATACGTACTGGTGTCAGATCTCATAATTACCAAACGACTGGCCGAGTTCGGCAGCAAGATGGGATAATTGTGGGAAAGTACTTCAGCTTTCTGCCGCGTGTGAACCGGCACACAGTTGCTGAGAGTTTCGGTGTTTGGTGGAGAATTTGATTGCTTTTAGTGGATGTGGATCGACACAGGCCATTTTCGATCATTGGACGAACGCGTGTTTCAGCACTGCCCAACCGCCCTACTCCTGTTTCGAGTTTTCCGGCTGTTCTAGGAGCTCCGTGAGACGGCGAATGTTGCGTCGCGAGCGACGCCCGGGTGGAACCACACGACTGACGGCTGCAGCAATGAATCGCTGCTGGTGAGGTTCTAGAGGAGTGGCACTCGCCCTCGCGAGCAGAATTTCGGGCTTGAGATGGCCAGACTGGAACAAGGCCTGTGCCCACGCGAAGTCCTTGTCGCGACCTGCGGCCAACTTGGCAACTGCAAGGTCGTGAATCTCCGGGTAGATCCCCGTCACGTCCCTTTGCCCACGAGCCACCACTCTGTGGGCTCGTTGCTCCCAGCCTGGGGGCAAGACCAGCAGCGTGCGACCGATGCCCTCAGCGTAATAACCGTATGTCTCATGGAAGATTGTGTCCTCTCCGATTGCGCCATTGATCTGCATCGCCTTGGTGTCGTCCGGGTCATCAAGCGCGGCCAGGTCCGCTTCGACTGAAAGCGTGGCAAGTTTCGGTAACCCTTCGGGGAACTGGGCCAGGGCCGCCTGCGAGCCGGCGACTACGATCTCGTCCTCGTTGATCACGTCGCCCGCGGCGCGTACGATGTGGTCGAGATCTTCAGGTCTCACGGGCGGGTCTCCACCATTTCGCGGCCGCTATGAATCGCGGTCGCTAACTGTTGGCGTACGTCGACGAGTGATCGTCCAGCCATTTCTGCGACGCGTACGCCGTCGGTGCTCATGATCACCTCAAGTCGCTCTTCGTCTGTCAGTACTCCTGCGAATGGCGACGTTTGTCGGAGATCCCGTGCCGCCTGATCGGTCGATGTCATCACAGTGACCAGCCTTGTGACCGGGCCACTGATGAGGTCCTCCCACGCGTCCAGGTACGGCCCGGCGTTCCCACCGGTGTCCGCCGCGCGCAGTACTTTCAAGTTACGCCGCGCATGCTCACGCACGCTCTCTGCATCACTTTCAATCTTGGTCGCAATAGCCCGGTGCATTTCAAGCGTACGGACTTCTGGGCCCGAGAGGCGGGGACGTAACTCGACGACAAGGTCATAACCACCAGCCAGAGCGATGCGCTGCAGGGTGGAGAAGCCGGGGTCGTGACGGCCCTTCGCGTAATCGATGAGAGCCGAGTGCGCCGTTCCGGCGCGGCGGGCTAACTCTCGTCCAGAGAGTCCACTCATTCGCTGAAGACTGGTCAGGATTTCGTCGACAGTTTTCATAGTGGTAGTATAACGCATACCAATAAAGGTGCTGCGTTCGGGCGTTCAGACACTCAGCTTGGTGTAGAGCATCCGAAAAGCACCCTGTACGGGCTGAATCTGAGGATCTACTCGGGATCGATGGACTTTCCCACCATTTATCTCATCTCGCTGCCGAACTCACGACTGGCTCTCCATTTGATTGACACAGATGACCTGGTCACTCTTTTTGAAAAGCCAGGAGACTGTTCGATCTACCTGGGCAAGCCATTCACAAACCCGTACAGGGTTTTTGTCGACACCCCGGTCCACTGCGCTGGAGGGTGCCCCAAGTCAAGTTAAACCCGGCGCTGAATATTTGGTTTGTGCGGTGGATCGTCCTCAATTCAACGAATGAAATCGTGGGCAGCATTAGTTTTCACTCGAAGTCCGATACTGCAGGAATGATAGAAATCGGACTTGAGATACACCCAAAGTTTCGGAACAATGGATACGCGAAGGAGGCCCTATTGGGGATGTGATCCTGGGTAATTGGCCAGCCCGGGGTGACGACTCTTCGTTACACCGTCGCCGCAGAAAATCTTCCCTCGGTCACGATCATCTCCGGATTCGAATTCAACCACGTAGGTCAGCAGATTGATGAAGAGGACGGGCCTGAGGAGATATTTGAGATGGATGCTGACGTATTCCGAAGCAAGTTTGTGACTCCCGCCAGCCGCTCGAGCCTGGAGTTCTGACTTTCGACCATAGGACTGCGAAACGCACTGTGACCCCGTCAACATTGGCGATGCGAGGCCCCTCGTGACTCCGTCGGCCGTACCAGCGTGGTCCCGTGCCATTGCACTTCGTGGGGTGCTCTTAAAAAGAACTCGAGCGGCCCAGGTCGAGGTACGGCGCCCTCGCGGCGCGTACGACTGCTCGCCAGCGTAGAGTCGTGCTGAAGTGGACTGTTCTTGGTACTCGATACGCCGCTCGGCGCGGCCCACCTTCGGGGCTCAATAATTATTTATGAAACAATAATATTTATGGCAAAAGCACCCGACGTCTCCCTGAGCGCCAGCGTGACAGAGCTGACCCGTCGACGGCGCATCGGCATCTTGCTGATCTGTTCGATGAGCTTGCTGATCGTGGGCCTCGACGTCACCATTGTGAACGTGGCCCTGCCCCAAATTGGACGGAGCTTTCACGCCCCGCTGTCCGGATTGCAATGGACCGTGGACGCGTACACCCTGGTCCTCGCCAGCCTCTTGATGTTGTCGGGTTCCACCGCCGACCGAGTCGGTCGGCGCCGGACCTTCATCCTGGGACTCGTCACCTTTAGCGCTGGCTCCCTACTCTGCAGCGTGGCTCCCACCTTGACGATGTTGATCATCTTTCGCATGATGCAGGCAGTGGGTGGTTCGATGCTGAATCCCGTGGCGATGTCCATCATCACCAATACCTTCACCAATCCGCGCGAACGTGCCCAGGCAATTGGGGTGTGGGGAGCCGTAGTGGGCGTCTCGATGGCTCTTGGACCCGTGGTGGGCGGACTGCTCGTGTCGGCGGTGGGGTGGCAGTCGGTGTTCTGGATCAACGTGCCAATCGGACTGGCGGCAGTGTTCCTCGCCGCACGTTACATCCCCGAGTCCAAAGCTCTCGTCGCGCGCAAAGTCGACGTACCCGGACAAGCACTGATCGTTGTATTTCTCGCGTCACTCACCTACGGCATCATCGAGGCACCCAATCGAGGATGGGGCTCACCGTGGATTTTGGCTTCGCTCGGCATCGCCGTGGTCGCGCTGGTGGGGCTGGTCACCTGGGAACGTCGAGTGAACGAACCACTGATCGACTTACGTTTCTTTCAGTCGGTCCCCTTCTCTTCGGCAACGATCATCGCGGTCGCCTCCTTCGGATCTCTCGGAGGGTTCCTTTTCCTTAATACTCTCTACCTCCAAGACGTCAAGGGACTCAGCGCCCTACACGCCGGCATCGACACGCTGCCCATGGCGGTAATGGTCATGGCGCTACCACCACTCTCGGGACGCATCGTGGGCCACCGCGGCAGTCGAATCCCCCTGGCCATCGCCGGAGTCGCAATGGCTGTGTCGAGCCTCATGCTGGTGGGACTGACGACCACGACATCCTTCGCCTGGTTGTTCGCCGCGTACGTGGTCTTCGGCATTGGCTTTGGCTTCGTCAACGCGCCCATCACCAACGCTGCGGTATCGGGAATGCCGCGTGCTCAAGCCGGCGTCGCCTCAGCCGTTGCGTCCACTTCACGACAGATTGGCTCCACCCTGGGCGTCGCCGTCGCGGGGGTATTGGTCGCAGCTTCCGTGGCCAGGGGGGGTCACCTCAGCTTCGCCGTGGCGAGTCGGGCGGGCTGGTGGACTCTCTTCGGCTGCGCCATCGCCATATTCGTCCTGGGCCTCGTGGCCACGACACCCTGGGCGAAGCAAACCGCCCAGCGCACGGCCCAGGCTCTCAACCCGGAGTTCCTCGAAGAGCACACCCCGTGACCAGCGCCCCGCGAATCCCCGACGTCGCCAGCGAAGTGTGGTCCTCACTCGTGGAGGTCGTGGTCAACAACGACCGAAAGCGCGAAGTCTGTGAACAGACTGGCCTGAGTCTAGGCAAGGTCAAGGCTCTGCGACGGATAGCCGAATGCCCACTGTCAATGGGAGAACTGGCCACACTCTTGGGGGTGGACCCCCCCAACATGACGACAATGATTGACGATATGCAGCACGCGCGATTGGTGCAACGCCAGGTGCACCCCACCGATCGACGCATCATGCTCGTCGCGATCACCGCCACGGGATCGAAGCTCGCGCGAAAAGCCAACGACATCCTCTCGCGAGTTCCCGAGAGTTTGTTGGTCCTGCCGGTCCAGGATCTCGAGCAGCTGCGGCGCATACTGGCGCGAGTGCGCTGACGCCACCCCAAGGGCGGATGACCACCGCCCGGTCTTCGCGATAGGCCACCGCCATCGGCGGCGGAGAACGCGGTACCCCGCTTGCGTTGTATACCCCTAGGGGTATACTTACCTTGATCCCTCTAGAAGGAGAACATTGTGATTTCCCTAGTTCCCGTCTCAAGTTTTGCCGCCGCTCACGCGGATGGCGCGTTCGTCCTGGACGTACGTGAACCTGAGGAATACTTGGCCGGCCACGTCCCGGGCGCGCGCCTGGTACCGCTCGCCACTGTGAGCGACGCCCTGCGCGATCTACCGGTCAGCCAACCGATATACGTCATTTGTCAAAGTGGCAGCCGGAGCCAGATCGCGGCCCAGCACCTCAACCGTGCCGGACGCGATGCCCGCTCGGTCATTGGTGGTACGAGTGGTTGGATCAGTGCGGGTCGACCAATCGTTCGGGGTCGTCACGCCAATTCGGCGTGACGGACCACTGAGAAGACTTCTCTTCGCCTTGCCCCCCCCCCGCGGCGCTACTCATTGACGCGAGGTGTCACACCAGTGCGTCGACGCATGGACCACGGCACTTCGTGGTACTCGCCCGTCACTCAAACAGTGGCAGAGCTTCCATCTCTTCGGCGATTTCCTGCGCACTGGCCATGGTGCGAGTGCGCGAGGGGTGGATCGTCAAGAGAGCGATCACCAAAGCCACCACGACGACCCCCGACCCCACCACGAGTGCGGTTGATCGACCGTGGGCCAACGCCACACTGGTGAGTGCCGCAACACCGAGGGCGCCACCAGTCTGCTGCATGGTTTGCAGCATCCCTGCCGCAGCACCAGCGTCCGCGCGAGGTACTCCACCCAGAATGGTGGCGCTCAGGGGCAAGAAGACCGTGCCGGCGCCGAGGCCGAACAGCAGGAGCGGACCGAAGAGGCTCGCGAAGTATCCGTCGCTGGCGTGAGCTCGCGAGATCCAGAATGCGGCCACCGCCAGAGTGCTCAGGCCGAAGAGTAGGAGCGGACGAGCACCGATCTTCGAGACCAATCGTGGCGTGATCCGCGACAACGTGAAGATCATCGCGGTCAGGGGCAAGAAGCCGAATCCCGCGCGAATGGCACTGAAGTGCAGCGTGCCTTCGAAGTACTGACTGACGAAGAAGAAGACGCCGTACATGATCGCCGGAACCATCATCATCACCACGTAGGAGCCCGCGCGCGAAGGATTCGACAAGAGCCGCAGGGGGAACAACGGCTGAGCAACTCGTTGTTCGACTCGCACGAATGACACCAGCAAAACGACTCCGGCGGCGAAGGAGACAATGGTCCCCCCGCGCGAACTCTGCTCGGCGAGACGGATGAAACCATAGATGAGAGTCCCGATTGCTCCGGTCACCAGGATCGCGCCTCGAACGTCCATTCGGCCACCGTTGCGTGGTGGCTCAGGAATGAAGCGCGGGGCCAAGGCAATGACCACGAGTCCGATTGGAACGTTGATCATCAAGACCCATCGCCACGACACCCACGAGGTGAGGGCGCCGCCGAGGATGAGCCCGAGGGATCCCCCGCCCGCCGACACCGCGGTGAAGACGCCCAGTGCCTTATTACGTGCGGGGCCTTCTTCGTAGATCGTGCTGATCAGACTCAGGGTGCTCGGCGCGGCCATTGCGGCGCCGACACCCTGGAGAGCGCGAGCCACCAGCAACATGGTGGCCGATGTCGCGATCCCTCCCATGAACGACGCCGCAGTAAAGAGGCCCAGGCCAAACATCAGAAGTTGACGCCGACCGAAGATATCGCCCGCGCGTCCACCGAGCAGTAGTAGTCCACCGAAGGTCAGGCTGTAGGCGTCAACCACCCACGCCAAGTTGGCCCTGGAGAAGTGCAGGGTGTTCTCGATGGGCACGAGGGCGATGTTGACCACGGTGGCGTCCAGCACGAACATCAATTGGCACGCCACGATGACCGCGAGCGCAACGGCCGCGGAGGAGGGTCGACGAGATTGCATAGAAGTAAAAATCCTTTTCAAAGGGGTAATCTGCGAAATGTCCTTCGATAACTGCATGCTCGAGGAATTCGAAGATAGTGTGAATGGAGAGACTCTCCGCTTACCAGTATACGGAGTCATTCTCCGTTTAGCAAGGACCTCTTGATGCGCGCCGATGCACAGAAGAACTACGACACGATCGTCGCCACCGCGACGTTGGTGTTCACCGAGAAGGGCATGGACGCCCCACTCGATGAAATAGCCACCCGTGCCGACGTCGGACCGGGCACGCTCTATCGGCATTTCCCAACGCGCGAGGACTTGATCGATGCCGTGATCAAGAGTTGGATCGCCCAGATCGAAGCGGCGGCGCACGACGCCGTGTTGAGTGACTCTCCCGCACGCGAGGTGTTGCTGAGCTGGTTCGCCGAGTACGTTGCACGGATCAGTCGCAACAAGGGAGGACCCTCGAAGTTCACCTCAGCCATGAGTAACCCGCAGTCTCCAATCTTCTCCAAGTGCGAAGTGCTGCGCGAAGCCAATGAACGAGTGCTCGACCGATTCCGTGTCGAAGGTGTCATCCGTGCAGATATTGATTCGCTCGAGGTGTGCCGCATCATCGGCGGCGTGGCCATGGTGGCCGATCAAACGGGGCTCGACGAACTGACGACGGCTTCCATGCTCGGTGTGGTCATCGACGGGCTCCTCACGACCTAGACGCTGGGGCATCCCGGCACACCAATCCGTGCCGCCGCGCACTCAGTTCCAGTGCCAGATTCTTCTAGGACAACGCGAGTCCCTGACACATCGACCACTAATTCGTGAGCGGGCCGCTCACCCGAATTCAGACCGAACCGGTATTCTCACGAGGATTCGGCAATCTCCTTGATCGCCTGCAGTGTGGCCGGAATCCCCCGGTGAGCCGCCTCGGTGCGATCAGCAATCTGAGCGGGTGCGTCATCGCCGAAGCGTTCGACGAAGCGTTGAAGTCCCTCATCGAGAAAATCCCAGGATTCGGTGAGCTCCGTCCCCCCTGGTACGGGGCTGAAGCTGTAGCCCCAACGCACCCACGTTCCTCCGACCACGAAAGCGAACTCCACGCCGCGTTCGGCCGCCACGACTTGTGAACGGGTCTCCCACGTACGCTCGGGCGTCTCGTTGTGCCCAGTGAACCACGCGCCCTCGCGTGGGCCGTCGCCCTCGTCCCACCAACACGACCGGCACACGGGACTCCACTCTCCGGTACGCGTGACGTCCGCAATCATGTCGTAGAGCTCGTCCGCGGAGCGAGCGATCAGAATTGATTCCGAATAGTTCAGTGCCATGCCCAACACTGTACGCCGACGCGCCCCTGCGGCGACTCCTTGGTATCGATCGAGCTCGCCCTACTTGGGACGGAAGTGCACGAAGACCCGCCCGAAGTTGTGCGAGTCCTTCTCCACGCGATGGTAGAGGACTTTGATTTCTTTTTGATCGAGGAAACGTAAGACGTGCTTCTTCAATTGACCGCTGCCCTTGCCCGGAATGATCTCGACGAGACGCACGCCCTTGTCGAGCGCTTCGTCGATCACCGCGCGAAGTGCCCGGTCGATGTCGCCGCCGCGGTTGTAAATGTCGTGAAGGTCAAGTTTCAACTTCATGCACTGTTGTCTACACCCTGAACCATCTCGAATTCAGGACACGACCTGCGCCGTGACTCACCAATCGGGCTGCGAGTCACGGACTGGTTCGTGGACCGTGGGATTGCGAAGCCCGCACCCGGCGCGCGGCGTCGTTGCTCGAGCCGTTTCCACAGTCCACGTCGAGTCCACCCGCCGACGCGTGCTCGGACATCGGTGCGAAAGGTTCAACGGCGTCGGTGCGTCACGACGCTTGGGCCGCAGCGACCCCGCGAGGTCGGCACACGGTGCAACAGTCGACCACGCACCATTCTCTCACCCGGTGCTCGATTGAATCTTGGCCACTACGCCCACGTCGGACGTGGCTGTGACTCCCGAAGATTTACTGGGACCACCCTCGCGACCGATCAAGTGCCTGAGTCCAGCGCGAGTACAAGGCGTCGCGCTCATCGGTACTCATCGTCGGCTCGTAGCGCACACCCTCACCGAGGAGCGCGCCGAGCTCGTCGTGTCGCGACCACAGCCCCGCACGCACACCGGCGGCGAACGCGACCCCCAGAGCCGTCGCCTCGGCGTGGGGAGCGACGACGACGGGAACTCCGAGCACGTCGCTCTGGAACTGCATGAGCCAACGGTTGGACGTGGCTGCGCCATCCACTTTGAGTTCGCGTAGCGCCACCCGCGACTGGATGTTCATTTCGTCAATGACGTCACGCGTCTGGTACGCAATACCCTCGAGGGCGGCTCGCGCCAGGTGCGCTCGGGTGGTCCCGCGAGTGATACCCAACACGGTGCCGCGGGCGTGCGGATCCCACTGCGGCGCCCCGAGACCGGTCAGCGCCGGCACGAACCACACGTCACCGTTATCCTCGAGCGACGCCGCCAATGCTTCGCTCTCCTCAACGGTATCGATGATGCCCAGTGCGTCGCGCAACCATTGAATCGCCGCACCCGTAACGAAGATCGAACCCTCGAGGGCGTATTCCTGGGGGGCGTCGTTCTCGGTGCCGGCCGCCGTCGCGATGAGTGAGCCCGTCTCGGTGAGAACCTGAGTACCGGTGTGTTGAAGTACGAAGGAGCCGGTGCCGTACGTGCTCTTCGTCTGGCCCACGCGCACGCAACCCTGACCCAGCAGAGCCGCTTGCTGGTCGCCCAGAATCCCGGTGATGGGGACCGCTCCTCCCAACACGTCGGCGTCGGTCTCAGCGAAGAATGACTCGCTTCGTTCTATGGAGGGTAGGACCTCACGGGGCACGTCAAAGAGTCGGCATAGTTCGTCGTCCCACGCGACGCGACGCAAGTCCATCAAGGAGGTGCGCGATGCGTTGGTCGCGTCGGTGGCGTGCACCCGCCCACCACTCAATCGCCACAGGATCCATGAGTCGATGGTTCCCACGCAAATCTCACCCCTCTGGGCGCTCTGGCGAAGTCCCGCCACGTGATCGAGGATCCAGGCGATCTTGGTCGCTGAGAAATATGGATCGAGATGTAGTCCCGTGCGCGCCATTACCAGGGTGCTCGCCCCTTCACGTTGCAAGGTCGCGCAGGCATCGGCGCCGCGACGATCCTGCCAGACGATCGCACGATGGACTGGCCGGCCCGTAGCGCGCTCCCACGCAACGACCGTCTCACGCTGATTAGTGATGCCGAGTCCCACCAGGTCACTCGCACGCACGCTGGTGTGCGCCAGAGCGGAGCGCATCGTGGTGAGAACCCCACGCCATATCTCCTCGGGGTCGTGCTCGACCCAACCGAGCTGGGGGAAATACTGCGTGATCTGCTCGCTCGCACTCGCGACGATGCGCCCATCGGGGTCAACGACGACGGAGCGAGTGCTCGTCGTTCCCGAGTCAATCGCTAACACGTAGCGGCCCATTGATCCCCTCCTTCACCGTGTCACTGCGCGAGTCACGCGAACGCACGGTCACCGTGCCAGTCCTGCGCCGAGCACGGGTACGCAACCAGTCAAGCAGAGCCGCCACCAGTCCTTTTTGGCCGGCTCATCATCTCACTAGCATCATTTAATGGATTCCGTCATCGTCTTCGTCGCAATGTATGTCTTGTACGTCAGCGTGATTGTCACCGCGTGGTTCTGGTGGCGTTGCTCGCGCACGACCCAGATCGAACTGTTCGTGCGGCTGATTATCGGTGGGCTCTTGGCGCTTCTCCTCGCGACCATCGGCGGACATCTGTACTACGACCCCCGTCCTTTCGTCACCGAACACATCACCCCACTCTTCGCCCACGCTCCTGATAACGGCTTTCCCTCCGACCATGCGTTGCTCACTTCGTTCCTCGGTTTCAGCGTGTTGCCGTACTCCAAGAAGGTGGGCGCGGTGCTCTTGGCCATCGCCGTGGCCGTTGGAGCGGCGCGTGTCGCCGCCCACGTGCACTCTCCGATAGACATCGTGGGCTCCTTCGTGTTCTCCGCTGCGGCGGCTCTCACGGTGCAGCGCGTCATGATGACGACGCGCGTGCGTACGTGGTGGGAACGAAGAATCGCGCGCTGGCGGTGACGAGGAATGCGCCGAGATCCCCGGCGCATTCCTCGTTCTCTAGGTCCTACCCAAAGTCAATCGACTGGAGCAGGACTTTCGACATCTACTCCTGATCACCCTCTGCGAGAATGCCGTAGAGGGCGCGACGGGCGTCGCTGAGGATAGTGGTCGCCTTAGCCACCTGGGTCTCGGAGCCCGCCACGAGTACTTGACGCGCCGCCAACAACACCTGACGTCCGGTGAACATGAGTTCACGCGCCGATACGTTGGCGCCGCCATCGGTGTTCTCCCAGGGCCGCCCCAGTTGCTCGCGCTGCTCATTGACCAACTGGCGTCCCGCGTCGGTGAGCGCGTAGGT
Organism: Acidimicrobiaceae bacterium; assembly: GCA_013044265.1. Classification (GTDB taxonomy): domain Bacteria; phylum Actinomycetota; class Acidimicrobiia; order Acidimicrobiales; family RAAP-2; genus RAAP-2. The sequence continues at coordinate 3,157 of JABEUQ010000155.1, read as the reverse complement.
GCGCCCCGTGCCCGACGCGTTCGCCTCTACGAGACCCTCGTCCTCGAGTTGTTGCAGGACCGGGTAGATCGAGCCGGGGCTCGGTCGCCACGTCTCGTTCGAGCGTTCGCTGAGCTCCTGGATCAGTTGGTACCCGTTGCTGGGCTTCTCCTCGAGCAGGACGAGAACCGCCGCTCGCACGTCGCCGCGGCGCTGACGTCGAAGATCGCGACGCAGCGATCCGCGCATCGCGCCCTCGTGCGCGCCGTGCATGTGACCGGGTCCGCGGCGACGTCGAGCGTCACCTTGGGTGTCGCGGTCGCTTCTTGAAAATTCTCTCTCATTCAACATGTGATTCCTTCACGAGTGCGGTAGGTACCCGATTGGTACTTACTTTGTACTATAATGATATATCGTTACTGTTCCTTTGTCAAGGGACCCGCGATAGTGGTCTTGCTCGTCGTTCGCGTAGCGAATCAGTGCTCGACGAATTCCCGCGTAGCGGTTATTTCGCGCACTGGATGTTCTAGGGTCGAGGTCCCAGTAGGTCCCAACGATTGCCAGCGATATCGCGAAAGACCACTACCTTGCCGTACGGCTCTTCACGCGGCACCGTGATCAATTCGACGTCCGCCGCCACCATTCGCGCCATCGTGGCGTCAAAGTCATCAACCCGCAAGAAGAATCCCACCCGGCCACCAGTCTGGTTCCCTCTCGCGCGTGCCTGCTCGTCACCGTCGACTTGTGCCAGCAACATGCCCGTGGCCGCGAGGGGTGGGCGCACCACCACCCAGCGCTTGGCACGACCGTCATTGGTCAAGGACGCACTGTCTTCTTCGAGTGCAAAACCGAGCACGTCGACGAAGAATGTGATGGCTTCGTCGTAATCATCAACTACCAGGGTCACGAGGTCTATTTGCATCTTCTCAGGGTAGTAATCAACCTCCCCCGCGACGCCAACGGTCCTCGCAAACGAAGTATTACCCCCGGGGGGCGGGCTCACGTGGGAGCCTCGCATTCTCACAACCATGAGATTCCCATTCGCTCGAAAGTTCCCGTGCCCGCGCTGGAGTTCGAGAGCAACTTGGCCAGAGCACAGTTCCGTTGACCATTCGCCACGACCCTTGCTACAACAGTACGGCCCTGAGTACGCGGGGTGGACGACTCGAACGTGACCCGTCGATAGTCTGAAAAAGGTGAGCGCATTGACCTGGGTATTTTGGGTAGCCGGCGTCGCGTCAGCGTTCGCCTGGGTGGCGTCGCTAGTGAGTGGTGATACCTCGTGGGTGGACCGCCTATGGTCCATCTTGCCCGCCATCTACCTCATCATCTTTGCCGCGCACCGGCACTTCACGTCGGCGCGCCTCGACGTGATGGCCATCCTCGTCACACTCTGGGCAGTGCGCCTCACCCACAACTTCGCTCGCAAGGGTGGTTACAACGGGGTCGAGGACTATCGCTGGCGAGTGGTACGCGAGAAGATGTCAGGCTGGCAATTCCAACTCTTCAACGTGTTCTTCATCGTGCTGTATCAAAACGCTCTCCTCGTCCTCATCACGTTGCCGGCGTACAGCGCCGACCAGCACCGCGCCACGCCCTTCGGGCCCTGGGACGCACTCCTCACTCTGATCTTTCTCGGCCTGTTACTGGGTGAGACCGCAGCGGACCAACAGCAGTGGAACTTTCACCAAGCCAAACAACGACTCGCCGCGAACGGAGGTCTCCTCGAACCAGGCTTCCTGCGTGAGGGGCTCTTTCGCTACTCGCGCCACCCCAACTACTTCTTCGAGATCGCCCAGTGGTGGGTCGTCTTCGCCTTCGCCGCACTGGCCGCGCGGTCGGCGCTGCTGGCCACCGCGCTCGGACCAGTGCTGTTGAGCTTCCTTTTTCTCGGCTCCACCCGCTTCACCGAGAAAATAAGCGCCGCGAAGTACCCCCTCTACGCGAACTATCAGCGAGAAGTGTCGGCGATCATCCCGTGGCGTCCCCGACGCGGCACCATCGAGCCCGACGTGGGCGCATCGCCATCCGAGCCCGGATTCGAGACCTCCTAAAGCACGACGGCGTAGGTCGGCGAATCGGAGATCCCAAGTCCCCACTCAAGGCCGGCGTGACGCGCCACGTGAGGCGTCACCACCACTCATGCGTACTGCGGTCATCGGCATCGTTATCGCCGTCGTGGTGGTCCTGGTAGCCGTGCGGTTGCCCACCAGTTCACTGCGTCGACGTCGCGTGAAATCTCCCGGTTCGAGCGAAGTGATCGTGCGCTGTCGCCGTGGTCACCTCTTCACCACCATCTGGATTCCCAGCATTTCGTTCACGTCGGTACGTCTCAGTTCCACGCGCTACCAACACTGCCCGGTCGGTCACCATTGGAGTGTGGTCGTCACCGAACTGAGCGATGCCGAGCGTGATGAAGCCGCGCGGGTGCACGACCGGAACATCCCCTAGTCACTGCAACTCACGCCCCTCGGCAGCGATGATGCCGCGTTTTCACTGAGCCGCTTACACTAAATCAATAACCGAGCAATTCCCTCCTACGGAGGTCCCAAGCAATTCACCCGGCCGCGGTGGACCCCAGTCCGGCCCGAAGAATGAGGTCATCTCCAGTGGACGCTTGGAGTCGTTCTCCGACGGCGTTATGGCCGTCATTATTACCGTCATGGCCTTCAATGTACGACCACCGGCGGGTGAGCACTGGAGTCAGGTGACCCAACGCCTGCCGACCCTGCTGATCTACATGTTGAGCTTCACCGTGATTGGCATTTACTGGAATAATCACCATCACCTGTTGCGGCTCACGACCACGATCAGTAGCGGTGTGATATGGACCAACTTGTCACTCTTGTTCTGTCTTTCGCTCGTGCCCGTGGTGACCCAGTGGGTAGGGGAGGCGTCGAATTCGGCCTTTCCTGCCGTCGCCTACGGCATCGTCCCTTTGGCCAGTGCCCTGACATACTTCGCCCTCGTCCGAGCAATTCTGCGGGCCAACCACCACGACAAGAATCTGCTCCGCGCCCTGGGCCACGACCTCAAGGGCATGGTCTCGCCCGTCATCTCCCTCGCGGGGATCGCCCTGGCGCCACTCAGCCCGTATCTCTCCTACGCCTGTTACGCGCTCTTGTCACTCGTGTGGATCGTTCCGGATCGGCGTCTCGTCCGCGAGCACCGTCACTAG
>JABEUQ010000154.1 GCA_013044265.1 Acidimicrobiaceae bacterium | reverse complement strand
CCAGAGCGCCAGGGGCATGGTTCCACGTTCAACTGAAGCAAGACGAGTTGAACCCGCCGCAACAAGCGTTGGTAGAAGCAGCATTACCAAATAGTTGGCAAAGGAACGCTCTGAGAAGAACAGAACGAATGATGGCATCAACACGGCGATCGCCTTGGTCCTTGGATAGAGCAGGACGAAGAACACCAGACTGAGAATTATCACTGAGACCGCAAGCAGTGCGTAGACCTTGAGCAGTCCCCCGCCAATGCCGAGGAAATTGGAAAGCGCAATCCAACCTTGTCCGGCCGGTACTGCATTCCCGAAAATCGGAGTGAATACACCACGCAACCAACCAGCTGGGCTCGCCGCGATGAAAGCAATGTTTGGAAGAGCGAACACGACACCCGCGCGCCAAAGGTATGACCACACGACCGACTTCGCGTGACGAGCGTCATTCTCACTTCTCTGGGACTCTAAGTAGATCCCGGCTAGGAGGAACGGCAGGACGAACCAAGGCGTCTGTTTAATTGCCATCGCGAGACCCATGGCGGTGGGAGAAATCCAGCGCCTCCATCCTCGTTGTGCTGGGTAACGGTCCCATTGAAATACCGCAATCACTAGAAATGGCACATAGAGCGCATCAGTGACACCGCCCACCGCAAAGCCTGTATAGACACCCAGTGATCCCAGAACAATGGCGAGAGGCTTGAGGGCTCGAGGCAGGAGAATGAAACTCACTATCACGGCCAACGACCACATGGCCACATTCACGCCAATTGCCAGTTGATTCGACCAGCCGATGAGCAAGAAAGGGACATAAAGAAGAAAGCTGAGTGCCGGATAACTCAGTTGCGTCACGGGCGTTCCATTGAGACGAAAGGTGAACCCGTCCGGTGAGACATGAAAGAGGCTGAATGACCGCGCCATCGATGCCACGTACGGATTGTGGCCATGCGTCACTAGCTGTGCGGCGTACTGATCGAAAGCGGATTCATCTGTACCGTACGCGGGAGCGACTCGAACTTGAACCCAGCACCAGACGATGAAAGCCGTGATACTCACCCCGAGGGCCACCCACGCAAATCCCTCAGAAAAGGATTGCTCGGCGTGGAGCCATGACATGGCAACGACCGAGAGCCCAAAGAAACCAACAACGATCTCGATGGCGGATAACCACGGATACGAGTCGCTGTATCCGTAGAGCAAAAACGCCCACGTCATGATTGTCGCGCCAACTATTGTCCAGGACGAACGCGCACCGAGCGTTTCCACACCATCTCCTTGGCGTTAGGTCAGCGATGGGTCAGGAATGTCTGAACATTTCCGATTTTCGAAGTACCGACAAAGTCAATCAATCTTGTTCCGTCAAGCGAAGGCTCGATCCAGGAAGTGTCAGACGGCGCCGGAAGAACCGACACGGTGGACTGTGTGGCGATATTAATCACCGAAACATTGTCATCAGCCATGCTGCCCTTTAGGACATACAGTGTCGCACCGTCCGCACTTAGTACTATCTGGCGTCCTCCCGCCGCACTGGGGAGTGCTTGGATCACCTTTCCCGTTTGCGCATCTACGATCTGGACATCTCCGTTCGCCTGGAGTGAGTAAATGGTTGTGAGGTCTGGACTTACAGCAATCGAGAGCGTCGTTGATGGCATCGGTATGATGCCTGTCACGTGAAGCGATTTCGCATTGATTACGCTCACGCTGTACGCGCCCTTCACATCAACAAGAGCGTAGAAACTGGTTCCATTGCTACCAGCGACGAGATCCTCGACTGGTCCTGAAAGCGCCACGGTCCCCAAAGGATTGAATCCCTGACCCGAATAGAATTCCACAGCACCCGTATTGGCTTGCCGAATCCCCACGCCGATCTCGCCGCCCGCTGCGACAGTAACGATTCGAGCTTGGCTTGAAAGAGGAACTGCACCCGTAATCTTGCCGGAGCTCACGTCAATTGCCTGCAGGTTCGCCTTACCGTTAACGTTCACGAGCACCCACGAACGGCCCGATGGATCAGGTGTCGAGCCGCTCACGATTCCCGCGGGACCCGCCACGACACTGAGCGGTTTCGTGGTGCTCACAGTCACGGTCGGCTTCGAGCCCCCTACTGCGATGACAACCACAATGGCCACCACCACAAGGAGCACGAGCACGGAGGTGCCGACGATCAATCTCGATCGAGACAAGAAATTGGGCATTCGCTTTTGGCTAGAGCGCCAACTCCTTCCAAGTGCTGCTCGTGACAACACCACTCTTCGCGAGTCCGCTTCGACCCTGGAAAGCCTTCACTGCCGCCAAGGTTTTGGGTCCGAAGATGCCATCTACCGCCAACTTTGCACCGTGCCGATTGAGCAGAACCTGCGCCCGCTTAACCGAAGGTCCAGTGGATCCAAATTTGACTGTGACGACCGATCGAACGATTGCCGCAACCGTCGCTAACGGTGGGTGCACCACATCAATTACCGGGTCCTCCGTGATCGCCACAATCGCGACACCGTTGACCACTTGGGCAACGAGCGGTTGCCACTTTCCCGAAATGAACTGCATCACCATGTCACCGGCGTGAATCGAACTTGAATGAATTGTCACCATAACTGGGTGAGCAAAACTACCGGTGAATTTTGTGTTGCCGTTATAGACGCCAACGAACAAAGTGACCACGTGTTGCTCTCCCGGAGGCGGCGATTGCGCTGCGGCGTTCGCCACGATCATTTGATCGCCAGCTGGTAAAATGTCTGGAGGAAGCGAGATTGAGAGCGACGTAGAACCAACCGTCGCTGTAGTCTGTTGGGCCTTGCCTGTCGTAGTAAGCACCGCAGAAACTGGGAACGATCCTCCAGTCGGCCCCGGCACAGTAATGGGTGGTGGTGAGCCTCCATAATTAGAACCCGCGGCCCCAGCGCTTGATGCCACGGCGAAAACTACAAATGAACTCAGCAGTGCACTCACGGTCATCAGACCGCGCACCGAGTTGCGAATTGTCATTATGGCCCCCAAGCACTTGACCCTTCGAACTTCAAATTTTTCAGAGCGTAACAACACTCAATCGCGAATTTCAATAGCAGAATTGCTTAATTTTTGCGCGTTCATCGCGTGCAGCACCCAAGCGAGAAAACGTTGATAAGCCAATCAACTTCGCGAAGCTCTTTGGGTTGATTGTGACTTCGACACGATGCCTCTAGCCCGAGGAATTGAGACCAACCTGGCTATTAGTGCTACCAAAATCGAAGAGCCGGGTCCAAAAGGACCCGGCTCTTTCGCACTGCAAAAACAGCGAACTACATCATGCCGCCCATACCACCCATGCCGCCGTCGCCACCGTGCGCGGCACCAGCCGCTTCGGGCTTGTCGGCAACGATGGCTTCAGT
>JABEUQ010000153.1 GCA_013044265.1 Acidimicrobiaceae bacterium | reverse complement strand
GAAAATGGTTGTTTCAGCAACTCCAGTTTCCCTGACGCGGAGGGCATTTTTGCGGATAGCGGTCAGTGATTCATGCGGCCTCGTGAACGATCGGGGCTAACGAGAGGGACAAGATGAAGTCGAGAATACGTTGGGCGATTGTATTCGTTGCAGGACTGACGCTCGTGGCTCAACTTGGGGTTGCCGCTGCATCTGCGGCTGGAAACACCGCAATAAACAACGTTACCGTAACTTCAGGAAACGCTCAATATTCAAGCCAAGTGGTAGTCAATTTTGCTACGCCTCTTACCGCATCCCAAGCGCAGACTGTCACCCAAACTATTGATAGCCAGCTTGGTGCAGTGGCGGTAGCGGGTAGCGGCACGACTTCAAGCAGTATTTTAACGCCGAGCTCGGTTTACTACTATCCGATCAGTTGTAGCAGCGGAGACAATCTCTTCACTGATTCCGATGGCACCTTTGGCGTCAGAAATAACTGCCCATACAATGTCTTCAATTGGCACTTCCGTTTGTCGAGTTATTGGCAGTCCGTAGCCATTTCACTGGTCACTGAGACAGGAATGGGATGGCTGCGAAATGGTAATTCGATGCCCACGGGTGCTCGCCACATTGATCCAGCTGACTACCTGTTCCATGGCACTCTCAACCCCGTGTACGTGGGCGACAAAATCTTCTACACTGACCACTTTGATTTTACCGTTGATATCGGAGGGAACGTCGGTTCAGCCTCTATGCTGATCCACGGATACCTCCAGGCTACCGCCTAGCCGTTAAGCGTCGGGGCTAGTCAACGTTAATTGCATCAAGTTTGAGAACGGACACATCTCCATCAAAATAAGAGATGGAGATGTGTCCGTTCTCTGCCGTAACTCTGGGCTTGGGCATGACAGAGGTCCCTGGCCACGGGATGCCGGTGTGCTCGGCTACGAAGTCCTGAAGGTTGCCCAACTGAGTCTCAAGGCTTTGTGACAGTCGGTCTAGGCTGCCGCCTGCATACGATAACATGGAATCGCCTGATAACACCAAAATGTCGGGGCGTCCGATCACAGAAATCTGAACCCCGCTTTCGGTGGATAGAACCCGAAACTCGCTGGGTAACACCTTTGCGACTGAGTGCAGAAGCCGTAGATTCAATTGCGTTCCGTCCATAACCAATCCTCACCTTCACCCAACTTGTATTTGCATGGCTCATAAGTGAAGCCATGCACCAATCTTGTGATTGAAATGCTGAAGTTTGGAACCGGGCGACTTTGTTGGTATACCCGCGGCCTCCTACGTCAATTTCAAGTGCGATTGTAGTCCTGAAGTGTGTGACGAGCACGACGGGGGCCGAAGGTTCTCGTCGGGTGGGCCTCAAGCCTTTGTCATGTCCGAAAATATGAATCCGAACGAAACAAGCGGACAATGAAGGCAGACTCGATCCAGTTCGCTTCACTCACCGAAGTCGCTGAAACGGCATTGTTCAGAGTCACTTCGCTCAAGTATCGTGTCGGATTCTTCGGTCAGCGTTTGAACCAGGCTAGGTCGCTCACCCTCAGGGGAGTGCGCGGGCTCGGCATCTAGGCTCATCCGTAATGGATCGTCGTCTGTGGGCTGAAAACTACGTTTCATCGCTGCTGGCGGACAATCCACGACGTCTGGCGCACTCACGTGCAGTCGCGACAATCGCCTCTGAATTAGCCGACGTTCTGCTCGACGATCCCGACGACCGCTCAGTGCTGGTGACGGCCGCGTGGCTGCACGATATTGGCTATGCCCCGGCGCTCGCCACAACGGGCGCCCATCACCTTGATGGGGCACTTCACCTTGAAGAGTTGGGCGAGCATCGGTTGGCCTGTCTCGTCGCACACCACGGTTCGGGTGCCGCTGAGACGGCGCTTCGCGGGTTCTCCGACGAGTTTGCCCAGTTCCCAAGGGAGTTAAGCCTGGTGGCCGACATCCTCACCTTCTGCGACTTGTCGTGTGGTCCCGATGGGACTCGGCTTTCCCTGGACGAGCGCCTTCGTGAGATTCGTGCTCGCTACGGTGATGACCACGTCGTTGTACGCGGGCTCGAAGCTGACGACGACGTTATTCGCGGCGCGTTCCGCCGAGTAGAGCTACGACTCGCCGAAGCCGAGCCGGACGCTACGACTCAGGCGATCACCGGGTCGGGACGAGATTCGCCAAAGTGAGTAATTCGTAGTCGAATCGACGGATGGATTTCCATGGTCGCTAGTTCGGCGAGCGTGAAGTAACCAACCTCGCTCGACTCGTCACTGGTGCTGAGTTCTCCCGCGCCCGGGCGACACGCGAAGCAGACCGAGAACTGTTGGCGGACCTCGCCGTCGGCGTACTCGATGACGTGGCGGGGATTACTGTAGATGCCGATGAGCCGGGTGATTTCGACGACGACACCTGACTCTTCGAGCACCTCGCGACGGCAACAGTCAGCGATACTTTCGCCGGGCTCCATGGCGCCGCCGGGAATCGTCCAGAGACCGTTGTCGGTGCGCTTGATGAGCAGAATTCGATCCGTGTCGTCGACCACTACGGCGGACGCCGCGGGCACGACTCGATTGGCCCGAGGGGCTAAGTCCTCTTCGAAGTGTTCGATGCGGCTCACGGTCGCTCCTTCGTGACAGATTGGTTCTCTAGGGTTTCTTGAGGCCCTGCCGATTGCTTCAACGTCGTTACCGCGCTCGGCGACTGCGGTGTCGCACGGGCGAGCAGCCCCTCAAAGTGCGTCATGTACTGATCGAATATGCCCCCGGAGCCGATGCGACGAAAGTGAAAGAGCGGCGCCATCTTCCCGGGGATTCCAAAGAGGTGCGGCGTCACCAGCATGTCATCGTCGAAACGAAAGACGGAACTGTACATGGGCGCGTTCTGAAGGTGAAGCGACGCGCCCGCCTCGACGATGGGGCGCAAGTACTTGATGGAGGACTGAATCCTCGCGAGCAGCAGGCCGTCGAGTCCTTCCTCGGTGTCACGGTCCAGCGCGGCCTGGCCGCTCGGATCAGCGATGACGATCCTCACCGAACCAGCGTTCTTCATGAGTTCGCTCAGCACGCTCGTCAAGTCGGGGTGGTTCTCGGTCAGAAACAGTACGGCGTAACCGAGGATGTCAACGTGCTGCTTGGCGTCCACGATGAGTTTCCACCAGTAGTCGGGCGGACAGTCCGAACGGCGCGCCCAAGCTCGCACGATCTCCTCACGGGCCGTCGCAACGCCGACCTCGTCGTGGGGCCATAACCACAGGCGGTCTACTTCCAACTCTTCGGCGATAGCGATCTGGGTTTTCAGATGAGGAATGGTTCCATTTAGCCACTTGTCGGCGGCCTTACGTGAAGTACCCACGCTCTCGGCGAGCTCCTGTGCTGACAGATCGCTCTTGGCCATCGCCGCTTCGAGACGTTCATTCCTCATTGACCTACTCTGCCACGTCGAACTCTCGCAACGAACCACGTGACCGGACCCTCGACAACGCATCGGAACTTTCAAGAACTTTCAAAGTTTCCTCAAAGTGTCACGCAACGTCGCGCCAGTAGGCGAAAGTTCCGCGACGTTCTGGCTTGATGGTGAG
>JABEUQ010000152.1 GCA_013044265.1 Acidimicrobiaceae bacterium | reverse complement strand
GTCGGGGCCACCCTCTTGCAGTGCGCGTAGCGCCGCCTCGGCCCAGTCCTCCCTTGACAATCTCATCACCATACACTACCGTATGGTTCGTTCCATACATTAATGTACGGAAAGAATGGAGGAACTCATGCGCGTCATCGTTCACCTCACTCCCGGCCCCAATTGGATTGACGGCAAGAGCGTCTACGAACAAGGTGAACCCATGGAAGCCCATCTCGCGTCGATGCGACGACACTACGACGAGGGGAGCCTGCTGCTGGGAGGCCCCTACGAAGGTCACAATGGGGGCATTGCGGTCCTTGAAGTGAACGACTTGCGACACGCGGCGATAATTATGAACGAAGACCCTGGCGTGGTCGCGGGAGTGCTGGTCTACGAACTGCGCCAGCACGTGTCAATCTTCGATGCTTTCGCGGGGGTCCGAACAGACGTCAACGTCGCACAGTTGCACACTGCTACGGGCGACCTCTGAGGGCAACGCGCCCCCAGTGCAGCGCCGATGTTCGCGATGACGTGGAGTCTCGCATTGCTATCCCCAGCGGTCGCAAGCACGCTCGATGCGGCGTGGGATCACCTCGCATGGCAGACTATGCGCATGAAACGTCGCCGATTCAATCTCGCTCAACGAGTGGTCGTGGTGTTCGGGCTCGGAGCGGTGCTCTATCTCATTGGTGGCTGGGCGACATCCATCAACTCGTTTTCCGGCTGGGTGGGCTACGCTCCGCTGCGCCAGGGTTCCGCGGCGTTTGCGACGACGACATTCATTGGTGGATTTCTTCATCCGTGGGTACGCTTCGTCATCTGGCTTGTGTTGATTGCGCTCTGGGTTGGTGTATCTCTAACGTTGCTTCGCTCGCTACCGATCGAGAAAAGTGTCGACGAATCTTCGTTGTGATTTGCCCCACTACTTGGGAGTCAAGATTGTGCGACGGCTCAATATCATGGCGAATATGAACACGACGGACACGCGCGGCCCGCATGATGCCCAACTGCACCTCACGGCAGCGGATCGCGAAGTTGACGTGAGGTGCAGTTGGGCACCGCGCAGGTGAAATGAGTTTCACAACGTTCTTGAGTGGCTATCCATCTCTGGCAGTCGAAACCCAAGCACTCTCGCTGCATCGTTAACGAGACGCTGGCCGAGGCTGGCGGCCCATGAAAGCAGCGAGGCGCTCCCATGGGCTCGAATCCGTGGGAGCTTGCACCTCCGAGCCGAATGGAGAGCCGTCTCCCATGGCGTTACGGTATTCGGGCTTGAGCATGGAGTGGGCGCCGACGAGGGCGTTCGTTGCCAAGTCGCTGTCAAGTTGGTCGAGCTGATCAGTGGCGGCGGCCAAATCCCACGCGTGGGTGGCGAGTTCAACGAGGTACATGTCGACGAGTGTGGAGCCCGAGTAGGTCTCACCCCACGGCATGGTGACGGTGGCGACGAGCCGCGCGTCGTCGGACCAGGCCGCTCGGGCCTCTTGGCCCGCCCGGCGAAGCTGCTCGGGGGCGTCGCTCAGTTCTACGTGAGGAAACTCGTCGCCGCCCGGCGACTCGCCGCGCCCGAGAGCAACGGCCCGGTGTCCGGCACCGACCAAGTGATCAACGAGGGCCGCCACGTCGTAGTCGGGACACGTGGTAGGACTCTCGAGCTGGTCAGGATTCACCCCCGCCACAACGTCAGCGGCGTGGTCATACGCGTGAAACATGGCTTCTCTGTGGTCGGGATTGGTCACGGTGGCTCCTGGCTGCGTCGAACGAAGTCCCGCCATGCTACGCCTTGCACCGCCGAGCGGCACGCCGGTTTCTTAGGTACTCGTTCGGTCGGGTGACGAAGGCGTCGTGGTGGCATCGATCTAGAGAAAGACGGGTGGCCCGCGAATCTTTGGGCGGGTGAGGCCCAGAGATTGGAGGAAACCCTCGTGAACACCGACCTCAGTGGCACGAGCGAACTTCGCTGGACCTGACTGACGTTAATATCACGGCTGTCGACAACAATTACCGCCACCATGACCAGGGCGACGACGCTGGAGGTTACTTGCAATGAAAGTCACTAGTCCCAACGCTTTGAAACCGCCGACTCCCACGGAGCCCCGTTCGGCCCGCGCGGTGGACCTGGTCAAGAGTTACGGTTCGGGTGACGCTCGAGTGCTGGCCCTGAATGGTATCAACATTGAATTCGCGAGAGGTCAGTTCACTGCGGTGATGGGTCCATCGGGGTCGGGCAAGTCAACGCTAATGCACTGCTTGGCGGGGCTCGACGTTCCAACGTCGGGCCAGACGTTCGTGGGCGAACTCGAGATCACTAACTTGGACGACGCCGCACTTACCCGACTTCGACGAGACCGGATAGGTTTCATCTTTCAGTCGTTCAATCTCGTTCCAACATTGACCGCGGGCGAGAACATCACCCTACCCGTGGATCTGGCCGGGGACAAGGTTGATCGCGAGTGGTTCGCCTTTCTGATTGATCACCTAGGGATTGCCAATCGTATTTCGCACCGACCCCACGAGATGTCCGGCGGACAACAACAACGCGCCGCGTGTGCTCGCGCGCTGATCAGACGCCCGGAACTAATTTTCGCCGACGAGCCAACCGGCAACTTGGATTCGAACTCCTCGAGCGAGTTACTGGCGTTCCTTCGTCGGTCGGTCGACGAGTTCAACCAGTCCATTGTCATGGTTACCCACGACCCACGCGGTGCGGCTTTCGCTGACCGCGTCGTTTTTCTCGCCGACGGTCAACTCGTGGGCGAACTGTTGGACCCCACCGCCGACGCCGTTCTCGAGCGCATGAAGCAACTCGGGAACTGAGATGTGGAGGCT
>JABEUQ010000151.1 GCA_013044265.1 Acidimicrobiaceae bacterium | reverse complement strand
CTTGAGTTGCTGGCCGAGAATCCACGTCCTCCCGCTGCAACGCAACTCGTCGGTGGTGCGGGTGAATGGAGGGTTCGGACTGGAGACTATCGAGTCATCTACGAAATTGACGATGGCCGATTGCTGATTCTCGTGCTTCGTATGGGTCACCGTCGAGAAGTGTACGAGCGTTGAGTCGAACCGTTAATCCGCCGCACTCCCAACCGCACCCCCAACGGTTTTTCATGGAACCACGTGCTCGAGTGGATTTTGATCATCACTCACCTGACCTGAAGCCATGAGAAGGTCGAGATTGGCAGACTCATGAGCGGATTTTCGTTCCCTCCGCCCGTCATGGTTCACAACAGGTCTGCCACCAAGTCACCGGCGATTTTCTCTCTGTGATCGCAACCCTTTCGGCAAGTCGATTCCCTCGGCGTACGCTGTTGCCTCGTGAGCCAAGTCTCCGGCGAAGAGGTGCCCCTCGAGGGAAACGTGACGAATGGCGTCGTGCGCATCGGTGACACCGTTCGTCGTCCGGCGATGCCGTGGTCGCCCAGTGTGGACGCCCTCCTGGCTCACTTTCAAGCGGTGGGATTCAAAGAGGCGCCTCGAGCACTGGGCTACGACGAGACCGGACGCCAAGTTCTCTCCTTCGCAGAAGGCTTCGTCGATCCTGACCCTTCTGATCTCGACGTTTCACGTATCACTCAAGTGGGCCGAGTGATCCGACGTCTCCACGATGCTTCGAGCACGTTCGTCCCTCCCCTCGGTGCGATCTGGAACGTCGCCATCGCACCCGACAGAGAAGACCTCATCTGCCACCACGATCTGGCGCCGTGGAACCTCGTGCGCACGCCCACCGAAATGACGTTCATCGATTGGGATAACTCCGGACCTGGATCGAGACTGTGGGACCTCGCGTACGCCGCACATGGGTTCGTTCCGCTCTCGCCCGATGCTTCGATCAGCGATGAGGTCGCTGGCCAACGACTCACCATCGCGGGCAACCTTGATGATTGAAGTCCACCCGGATACATTGCTCACTTCGTCCAGTAGCCAGACTCGGGGACGCGAGGACACAAAATCTGCAGGACGGGTCAACTCGCGTGCCAGCGTGAGTGATCGGCGTAAATCTCGGCCCTGCATGCCATCGCATGGCACGTAAATCACTTGGAACGCGCTCACATCCTCGCGCTCACACAGTGCACTTGCCAGATCGAGGAGAGCCACGCTCTTGCCGACGCGCCTGGGGCCAGTAAAAATCGCCGTGAGCCCTACCTGCGTCGGGATCTCACCACGACGAAGACATAAAAACAGAGGGCCATAATCGGCACCAGGATGACAACGAAACGCGCCGCCGGCAACGCCACTCCGCGATGCGGATTTAGCGGCATCGAGGCCGCCCAGTTCACGAGGTGGAGCACCCCTACAAACTAATGGGACTAGGCCGACGGAGCCGACCCCATCAATTTCTCCAATCGCGTAACGATGTCCGAAATCGCCTGGTCCTGGGCCAACAAGTGCTTTTGGATCTCCTCAGCCTCCTTCAAGACCGCCTCGGCGTCCTTGTAAGTGTCCTCGGAACGTTTGTCGGCGGCGGCGGCCTGGATGTTCTGGCCCACGATGATGATCGGTAGCAAGACCAGTTGTAAGAAACTGCTCGAGAGCCACACAATAACGAAGTACGTACCTTGCTGGATCGCCGAAGGCAGTGCGAAAAGGGCGAGAATCGTGAAGACGTAGGCCGCCCACATCGTACCCACCACCAGAGTGATCTTGAGTCCGAATCGCGCATTGAAGCGCACGAAGGGATTCTTATGATTCACACGGCGAACGTCGGCAGTCTTGACCGCATGGTTCTGGCGAAGTTCAGCGGCGCGGGGATGACGAACGTACTCGTATATATTTTCCATGCCAGATTCTCACACGCGCTCGCGCGCGAGGTGTGGAATTGGCGACTTACTTGACAACCAGGTCGGGCGAAGTCTCCATACCCTGTCGCCAGACCGATCGCGCAATGATCTTGGTGGTGTCGGCACGGTCACGGTACTTTTGTGCGATGTCGCGAGACTCCTCCAGGAGCCCGTCCGACAACAGCGTCGGGTTGAGGCCGAGCTCTAGGAACTGTTCGCGACTGACGTTCAGCTCATTTTCTGCCGCCTCGTTACGCGGGTTAGGCAAATACGCCACTTCCACCCCGGTCTGACTCGAAATCAAGTCGGCGAGTTCGCGCACGCGATACGTCTCGGTCACCTGGTTGAACACCTTGACGTGTTCACCACTCTTTGGCGGGTTCTCCAGGGCGATCTGAATGCAGCGCACCGTATCGCGTATGTGGATGAAGGCGCGCGTCTGGCCACCAGTACCGTGCACCGTGAGCGGGTGACCAATGGCCGCCTGCATCAAGAAACGATTCAGTACCGTACCGTAGTCACCGTCGTAGTCGAAGCGATTGATCAGACGTTCATCAAGCGCGGTCTGAGGGGTTTGGGTGCCCCACACAATGCCCTGGTGCAGGTCCGTGATGCGCAACAAGTCATTCTTGGCGTAGAAGGCGAAGAGGAGTTGGTCGAGTGTCTTGGTGAGGTGATACACCGAGCCAGGGTTCGCCGGGTGCAGAATCTCACGGTTAATCTCACCGTCGGGAGTCGGAACCTTAACAGTCAGGTAACCCTCGGGAATCGGCGCCGAGCCGCTCCAGCCATAACCGTAGACCCCCATCGTGCCCAAGTGCACCAATGCAATATCGCGTCCGCTCGCCACGATGGCGGCGAGCACGTTGTGGGTTCCGCGCACATTGTTATCAACCGTGTAGCGCTTGGCAATCGTGCTACGCATTGAGTACGGTGCAGCACGCTGCTCACCGAAGTGCACGATGGCGTCGGGCTGAGTCTCGCGTAGCAGCGTCTCAAAACGGTCGAACTCCTCGGCTAAGTCCAAGTTGACGAAGCCAACATCCTTACCGGTAAGTTCCTTCCAGACGCGCACGCGTTCACCCATCGGACGAATCGGAGTCAGCGATTCGACCTCGAGCTCGATATCGATCTCCCGGCGACTCAGGTTGTCCACGATAATGATGTCGTGACCGAGGTCCGAAAGGTGCAGTGCAGTGGGCCAGCCACAGAATCCGTCGCCGCCCAGAACCAGTACCTTCATGTCAACTCCTCAGCCCTTCATGGTCACTTCGCGCGACGCGACGCGTCCCGGGGAAGGTCGCGCAATCCTTCAACTCTACCAGCGCACTTCTATGGGCCCAAAGAGTGAGGCGCACCCACGAACTTCACATTGAATTCCAAGAAACTTGTGTTCTTCTCTTCGAATAGGGGCGTTGCGCACGAAGGATCTGGCTGAGGTTGTCACTCTTCGTTGATCTGGACCCGTGACGCACTCCAAAGGAATCGATCACGAACTTCTACTCCGGGTGAATCGATCCGAGGAAATCGTCGGGGTCATCGCGATCAAACTCGAGAAGTGTGATGGTGGCCATTAGATTTTCGTGCGAAGTCGCCGCAATCGACACATCACCCATTTCGAATTCGCAGTCCTCCACGTCGCAGAGGTGATTCTCGCGCACCAGGATCAATGCACCCGTCGAAGGACACACGAAGAGGGACGTGACTCCCGCATCGAGGTCGGTGAGTCGACGAACGAGCTGGGCATCGTCCCCTCCTTGCAAACGCAGACGGAGAATCTCGAGGTCACGTCCAAAACGAACGTACGTGAAGTCACCGTGGGTGTTGATAGCGACGTTGAACTCTTCAATCGCATAGGCCAAGGGGTTTGGAACGTGGTCAATCATCAGAGGCCACCCGGGACCACGAGTCTTCAAAGGTTGACTGAGTCGACATCACGAGTTCACCGGCCGAGAGCTGAAGTTCGAGCGTCGTCGCCGAGACCACGATCACTGTGTCAACCCCCTCTACGGTATTGAACCGATCGAAGAGGATCCAAGCCCCGCGCCAGGAGTACAGCGCGGCGAGTTCGGCTCCGGATTGATGCCACGCTTCCACCCGCACACCGGGGGCGTAGTGCATCGTCATACGTGCACCCTCGGGATTGACTACGCGACACACGTGGGTGAAGGCCCCCGAGTGTCGGTTCATCTGGTCAAAAAGGCGCGCACGACCGACTTCGTACGGTGCTTCTCGAAGCTCTGATTTCTCCACGGTTGCTCCTCTTCGACATCCCGCAAGGAATTCGAGTGTAGAGCCCAGGTGACACGTACCCCTCCAAACCAAGGATTCAACCCAGGTTAAAGCCGCCGATGTTGAAACCACCATTCCCGCGGCCACCTTCGTTCGCCGGCAAATAGGGGGCAATCGCGTGGGCCAGTCCGGGTACCGTCATCGTTTGCAGGTATACCGTTCCCGGACCAGTCAGCTTCGCCAGGAAGATGGTGTCGGCCCCGAAGAGCATGTTCTTGATCCCCTTCACCATCTGAATGTCGAGTTGAACGCTGGCGTCGAAAAGACCAATGTGCCCCGGGTGCACCATCATGATTTCACCCGCCGCGAGGTCGTAGGTCACCAGTTCGCCCGAGAGCTCGATCCACGCGGTACCTTCGCCAGCGATGCGCTGGAGGATGAAGCCGTTGCCCGAAAAGATCCCCACCCCCAACTTCTGTTGAAAGCCGAGGTTCAGAGTCACCCCGTCAGTCGCGGCAAGAAATCCGTGGCGCGAGACCATGAATTCACGATTCGCATTGACGTTAATGGGGCGAATATGTCCGGGCATCTTGGCCGCGAAGGCCACGACGCCCACGCCACCTTGGGCGGTGAACTGCGACATGAAGATGGTCCCGCCCGCGACCGCCCGCTTGAAGACTCCCGCTAGCCCCGAGCCACCGGCGCCGCTGGTTTGGGTGGTCATGGTGACCGAAGGAGTCATCCACGACATCTCGCCACCTTGGGAAATAACTGACTGGCCCGGCTGCAATTGCACCTCCAGGACCGGCATGGTCGTACCCAGCACACGATGTGCGACGCCAGCCCTCTCTGCGTCAGAGAAATCTGGGAGTCCTTCTTCAATGTGCTCTGCCATAGGGGACCTTTCGGAGTCAATCTACGGGGACATTTTTAACACTCCGCGCGGTGTATTTCCAACACGAACGTGGTTGGACGCCGGGAGCCCATTGATTTCACAATTGGTGACCGTGGGACGTATTCTTCGTCCATTGCCCGAATGAAATTCAACCATGGCGCGTCCTCGTGAGAAGTTTTGCCTTTTTGCATCACCGGTTGAAGAGGTCAACAAATACGGTGCCGATGTGCTGCGCCCCCGAACAGGAGAGGTGCTGAGGAGTCGAGGTCTTCGACGTTGGGCTGTGCACCGAGATGAGTGGCGTGGCGAAAGTAGGAATTGCGCACTGGCCCAGCACTACGTCGCTCTCACGTTCGCCCTCAACGTTGCGCGCACAAACTCATGAACATGCCTGGGGTGTTACCGCGCAATCACAATGATGACCGTGGCCAATTCATGACCTCCTGAGCGCGATGGGCTGGCGTGGCGATCTCACTACTACGACCCATCATGTTCCCGAGCGAGTACCCCTGCATCCCCGCGAGAACAAGTCGTGAACCAACCCTTCGTGAGTCCCGGCCCGCACCAGCCATCACTCGGGACGAAGGGAACTAAGGAG
>JABEUQ010000150.1 GCA_013044265.1 Acidimicrobiaceae bacterium | reverse complement strand
GAATTGTTGTTGTTCGAGTTTTCGTTGCTACCGGAATTGTTGTTGTTCGAGTTGTTGTTGCTACCGGAATTGTTGTTGCTACCGGAATTGTTGTTGTTCGAGTTGCTGTTGTTGTTCGAATTGTTGTTGTTGCTACCCGAGCTGTCGTGAGCCTGCTGATTTCCCGACGCCGAAGCACTTGGGGATAATGCCGGAAGCGCAATCATGCCGAGCGAGAACACAACAAACATTGAAAGGACTGGAAGAAACTTCCTTCTGATACCGGAAACGGCATCAATTATCTCAGCCCAAATTTTCTTAGGATTGACAAATGCACCGTGACCTTGAGAGTCACCAGTTTGCTTATTCATGTCAGATTTCCTCATTCAGATCGAGCCCTTGCGTTAGAGGATTTTAATGATGCTGTGAATCTATTGTCAACACGTTGATATTGCATTGTGATTGCGTTGGTCCTTCATAGTTGAGAAATTGAGAATTTTGTGTGATTTTTTTGAGCAATATTGGGGTCTCTCCAATATAAAAATAAAGCTTGATCTGGATTTTTATGTATTTTGCCACCAAAAGGTTCACCCCTTGATCGACTGCAAAAATTAGTATCAATTAGCAATTTCAGCCCAATTGATTGGAACATCGGCCATACCCGCTTCGAGTGAATTGAGAGGTATTTATTAATTTTGATCAGGGAATATCTATCCCCGATGACGATTAGCTACAGCTGAAGGTCCAGCGGCTGATTTGCTGAGGATATTTTTAGATAGATCGTTCCAAAGAACCATTAAGAACTACTGCTACTAATTTTCCTCCACAGTTACCAGATTGGGATTGACGACTCCGACAGTTGAGAAAATGGGGTGCAGCAGATATCCCAGAACAAGCCCGCGTCCGCCCTGACTTCCTCAAGAAGAATCTAGATAGTTTGGTGCGCTACCCAGGCGTCAGCCACAATATTGTCCAAGAGCGACTTCTGGGGGGCCCAGCCTAAGATTTCTCGCGCCAAAATATTCGATGCGACTGCCTCTGCGGGGTCACCGGGTCGCCGCTCCGCGGCACGCACGGGAACTTGACGACCGGTCACACGCTGCACACTGTCGATGACCTGAAGTATCGATGATCCGGTGCCGGTACCCAAGTTGACGGTCAACTCAGAATGTTTATCGAGCGCCTCGATGGCCCGCACGTGGGCGTCGGCCAAGTCCGTGACGTGGATGTAATCGCGTACACACGTTCCGTCAATCGTCGGGTAGTCCGTCCCGAAGATCGAGAGGACCTCACGACGCCCCATCGCCGCATCCATCGCCAGTGGGATTAGGTGGATTTCGGGACTGTGCTGCTCCGGGTGCGCCAACGTGCCCCCCGCCGCGTTGAAGTAGCGAAGGGACGCATAGCGCAATCGGCCCCGCGCCGCCATCCACGACAGGCTCTGTTCGACCATCAACTTGGATTGTCCGTAGGGGCTTGCGGGTCCGGTCGCGCGCGACTCATCGATCGGCATCAGTACTTGGTTGCCGTAGACGGCGCAGGACGAGGAGAACACAACTTTTTCGGTACCCGTGGCAATGAGCGCTTCCAGCATCGCGAGACTCTGGGCGACGTTGTTGGCGAAGAACGTCTCGGGGTACGTCATAGATTCCGCAGGCTCGATGCGAGCGCCGAAGTGTAAACACGCGTCGAATGCGCCCAAGGAGCGGATCAGTCTGACATCGCCATAGTCACCCTCAACGAAGGTGGCCCGTCCAGGCACGTTGTCACGACGACCCCGCACCAGGTTGTCGAGGGCCACCACGTCGTGACCCAGATCCAACAACATTTCGGCCGTCGTCGATCCAATAAAACCAGCGCCACCCGTGACGAGAACCCTCATGGCCATCCTTGCTCGCGAATGCGGACCAATACGCACCACGACGCTAGCAACGACACCCGCGGGGTAGGTCCGCGAGGTAACTGGTATCGTCGCCAGCGTGAGTGAAGTCGTCTTGGCATCGTCTCTCAAGCGCTCACGAGGAAGGTGGTGAGTCGATGAATCGCGAATCGCCTCTCGACGCCACGTTCGCCCTCGACCTAGAGAATGCTCTCGCCGCCGACGAGTTTTACCTCGTCTACCAACCAGAAATTGACTTGCACACCAACGGCTTCGCTGGTGTGGAAGTGCTGATCCGCTGGCGTCACGCAACTCGTGGCGTCGTGAACCCAGACCAATTCATACCCCTGCTCGAGGCCAGCGGTGCGATTGTGTCCGTTGGTCGGTGGGCATTAGAAACTGCCTGTTATCAAGGAGCTGAGTGGCACGCCAAGGGCTATCGCTTCGCGGTCGCCGTGAACACGTCGAGTCAACAGTTACGAGATCCGAATTTCGTGACAGACGTCAACCGCGTGCTTCGCGCGAGTCGGCTCGATCCCGCACACCTCACTCTGGAGTTCTCATACGCAGCCCTCGAGGACTCGACCGTGCAAGAGAATCTGTCTCGGATTCACGATCGTGGCGTGCGCTTGGCCATTGACGACTTCGCCCCGGGACGACCCGACTGGAGCGCCCTGGCCACTTTGCCCATCGACATAGTGAAGCTCGAGCGCGCCTTCGTCGCCGAAAACTCTCCGACGAATGGTGCCTCTTTGATCCAGCAGGTCGTACGCGACGCACGGGCGCTGAATCTGCGCGTCATGGCTTCGGGGGTAGAAGACGCCTCCCAGCTCGATCAATTGCGCCACGAACAAGTCGACGTCGGTCAGGGGTTTCACTTCGCTCGACCCTACGAGGTAGCTGAGATCGACCGCTTCCTTGAAGACTTCGCCCTCTTCTCTGGTCGTCCGTTGTGACGCGGGGAGGTCGCTCACGAGTGATGTCACGGTGAGCGACACCACCCTCGCTCGCAGTCGTCCCTTCGTACTGCGCTACTACGAACACCGACGTTCAGCCTTAATGACACCACCGCGTGACGCGGATCCCGCCCCTCTTTTCGAACAGCTCGCTCTCGCGGCCCTTCCCGATTTCGCACACTGGGTCGCGGTGGTGGACCCTGTGACACATACGACATTCTCGCGATGCGTCGTCGAACACGAACACTCCTTTCACGCGTGCTCCCAACACTGGGCGAATGGTCTCGACATCGATGCCGCCGTCACTCAGGTGATCGCCGATGGCGAGGGTCTCGCGTGGAACTCTGACCCGAGTTCGCCCCACGGGATTATTTCACCCCTGACGGTCGAGGACGAATCTGCGGGCGCGGTGCTCGTCGCTCGTGATACCCACGGGTCGCAGTGGAGCGAGGACGACCTCGGAGCAATACACGACGTGGTGACGGCCCTCGGGGTGGACCTGGAACGGTTGCGTCTGCGCTACCAGTCACGACTCGCCCTTCGCGCCAGTCAACGAGTAGCCAGCCAATTGCACCAGTTGATCAGTGCGTCCCTCGCCGTGGAGGCCTCGAGTGATGAGGCTTCCATCGTCCAGGGTCTCTCGCGCAGCGCCCGCAGTGTCTTCGAGGCCGATCGCGCCGTTGTCGCACTTCATACGTCACACCAGCAATTCGTGGGTTTCGCTGAACTCGGGCGGATTCCGCGGCTCCTCGACGGGCCCACCGCGCTCGATCTCGGGGTACCCGCGGCGCGAGAGGACGCGAGCGAGCCATGGTCGCACGACGACTGGCTGTGCGCGCCCGTCCTCGATAGCCAGCGGCGCTCGCGTGGCGTGGTCGCGGCGCATCGCGCACATCACGGTCTCTTCAGTGACGAGGACCGCGAGCTCGCCATGCTGCTCGGACAACTGGCTGCCACGTCACTTGACGCTCTCGAGCTGAATCGGACGATTCAGGACAACGAGACGAGACTGCGCATTCTCGTCGACGCCGCTCCCATCAGCATCGTTGAATCCGACGAAGCGGGCGCCGTACGGTGGTGGAATCGTGCGGCGAGCCGCCTCTTGAAATGGCCCGACTTTTCCGCCGACGCCGTGGGTCAGGTGTCCTGGCCCGCTGACGTGCGCACGTCACTCGTCGCCCTGTGGGCGGACCTACTGATGGGTGGGCTACGCGACACCGAGGAATTCCTCGCCGCCGTCGGTGGTCGTGATCGCTTGTTGTCGGTATCAGCCGCCGTCGTACCCAGCGGGGGGAGCACGCCACATATCTTGACGCTGCTCGATGATGTCACGGACCAGCGAGAGCTTCGCGAGGAGGTGCGCCACGCGCATCGCATGGAGTTACGCGGTCAAGTCGCCAGCAGCGTCGCGCACGACTTCAACAACCTCATTACCCTCATACTCGGTTACAGCGAATTACTCTCACGCAACGTGGCCGGCGATGAGAAGTCCGCTGAACTCGTGCGCGACATTCAAGCAACCTCCTCTCGCGCTTCGACTCTCACCGCACAACTTCAGAGCATCGGGCGAACCTCGGAGCCGGCCCTCGTGCGTCTCGACGTCGGGGCGGCCCTGAGCGCCAACGCCGAGGTCCTCGAACGCATCATGGGATCGAAGAACACTGTCGTCTGGTGTCTCGCCGACGTGACCCCCCCGGTGGTAGTCGACGCCGACCTCTTTGAACAGATGATCCTCAACATGTCGATCAACGCCCGCGACGCTATGCCCGAGGGTGGCACACTGCGCTTGGCCAGTGCCACGCTCCAACTTCCTCACGAAGAAGTTGGAGCGCTGGATCTACCCGCGGGCCAGTACGTGGTCCTCACCATCGCCGATACTGGCATCGGCATGGATGAGGACACCAAGTCGCGGTGTTTCGAGCCCCTCTTCACGACCAAGGGTCCCTTCAAGGGAACCGGACTTGGGCTGACCTCGGCCCGGCGCCTCGTTGCAGCGAGCGGAGGCGTGATTACCTGTGACTCTCAACTCGGGGCCGGCACCACTTTCAACATCTATCTGCCCACACCAGCGACGCCAATTGCTCCAGAGTTCGACGCACCGAGCCCGGCCACCACTGCCCCGGCGCAGCGCGCGCGCGTCGCGGCCACTATTTTGCTGGTCGAAGATGACGCGAACCTAAGGCGTCTCGCTTTCCAGGTCCTTCAACGCAACGGATTCGTCGTGCTCGAGGCGGTCTCCGCGGAAGACGCGCTCGAGATTTTTCACCGACTGCACGAACCCCTCGACTTGTTGGTGAGTGACGTTGTCTTGCCCGAAATGGCGGGTCCGGTTCTGGCCGCGACCTTACAGCGCGCGCAACCCGGACTCGTCGTGCTCATGATGTCAGGCACCGCCTCGTCTGATGCCATCAGCGCGCTCACGCCGGGCTCCGCGACCTTCTTGGCCAAACCTTTCAAGCCGAGCACCCTGGTCGACGAAGCTATTGCGCTGCTCAGTCGGCGCACTCGCGCAGCGAACTAGGCGAGCACCGGTTCGAAGCGATAGCCGAAACCACGTACCGTGGTGATCCAACGTGGGTGGTCCGGGTCAGTTTCGATCTTGAGTCGCAGTCGACGGATGTGCTCGGTCACCGTTGCCTCATTCTGCCACTCCGGAGAAGAGGCCCACACGTGCTCGAGGAGTTGCTCACGAGAGAACACCTGACGTGGCGAGCCCGCCAGGAAGGCAAGGAGAGAGAACTCCTTCGCGGTGAGCTCGAGGAGCTCTCCGTTGAGATGAACATCGTGAGTCTGCTCGTTGATCTCGAGTGGACCGAACTTCATGTTGGGGACATCAATCGAGTGTGGTGACGCATTGGAGCCAACTCGACGCAACACCGACTCGATACGCGCCGATAACTCACCGAGGGAGAACGGCTTGACGATGTAGTCGTCGGCTCCCATCTTGAGTCCCGCGATGCGATCGGACTCGAGGCCGCGTCCCGTGAGAAATATCGCCGGCACGTCGCTGATTTCACGAAGCTCGCGAAAGATGTCGCGACCATCTTCGCTCCCGAGGACGATATCGAGCAGGATCAGGTCGGGCTCCGCCTCCGACACCGCTCGCAACGTGCTGGCCATATCGGTCACTACGCGCAATTGATACCCCTCCTCCGGCAAAAAACGGCTGAGGAGGCTGACCATCTCAGCATCGTCTTCGACCAGCAAGATTGACGTCATCGTATTCCTCGTGTTCAAGCGTCACACCAGGCGCGACTCACCAAATGGACCCTTTCAGTCATTCTAGGAGTCAGCGCCAGCGGAGGAGGGTGTCGCACCCCGGCACCTCGAGGAGTATTCCAAGCGGTCCGTATACTGAACATCGATGCCTATCACTCTTCGTTCACGGGGCCGTGGCTAGTGCACCGTTCCTACTCACGTTCCCGGAGATGTATGAAAGCCCCTCGCCTCGCCATTGCACTACTCGCCCTGGGCGCGACGCTGGTGCCTCTGGCGAACGCGGGAGCCCTGAGCCTGACCAGAGCGACCGCGCTGAGTCTGCCCTCGCCCAACACCGGTCTGAATCAGGGATACCTCCCATTCCAATCATGCTCGTCAGTAGGTAATTGTGCGGTCACTGGCATCTACCTCGGGGCCCACGCTTACGCCACTGGTGTCATCGAATATCAAGTCAAGGGAGTGTGGCAAAAGCCGATTAGCGTCACTCCTCCCAATGGCTACTCCGCTCTCAAGGGAGTCACCATGGAGGGTATCTCGTGTGCCAGCGATGGTAATTGTGTAGTGCTGGGCCAGTACGCCAACGCGACCAATCAGCTCCCCTTCACGGTGACCGAGCACAACGGGGTCTGGCAAAAGGGTTCCGAGCTCGCGCTACCCTCAGGCGCGATGCGCACCGGTGAATTCGCGACCCCGCGCTCCATCACCTGCGTGTCGATTGGCAACTGCACCGTCGTGGGAACCTACACCACTAGCAACCCCACGTTCGCGACCCAGGGCTTCATGAAGAGTGAGATCAACCGCGTCTGGCGACCCGCCGTGAAGCTGTCCTTGCCCGCTGCGACCAATACGAATCCCTTCGTCTCGCTCTCCCAGATCGCGTGCTGGGCGCCGACCAGTTGCCTCGCCGTTGGTTCCTACCTGGACGCGAACAACGTCACCCACGCCATCGTGGTACCCGAAGTCAGCGGTGCGTGGAAGCGGGCGGCCATCATGGCCCTGCCGGGTAACGCGAGTGCCTTTGCGGGAGCGCAGTTCAATGAGGTCGCGTGCGCCACTGACGGGTCGTGCCTCGCGGCGGGAACCTACAACACCATCACCGGCGCCGTCCAACCCCTCGTAGCGCTCTCGGTGGCGGGTGTGTGGGATCGAGCCGTCGAAGTACGCCTGCCCAACGCCGCAGCGAACCCCTCGGCCCTGCTCTACGGCTTCAAGGGCGTGGCCTGTGCGAGTGCGGGAAATTGCGCCCTCGGTGGTCAGTTCCTCGATAACAGTGGTCACTATCAGGGTTTCCTCGCCAACGTGGTGCACGGGACCCTGCAGCGAGCCCACGTGCTCGTCCTGCCCGCCGGTGCGGTGCAGTCGGGGCACAATGGCGGCGTCGTGAGCATCAGCTGTCCGAGCGTGGGCACGTGTGTCGCGGGTGCGGCCTACCTCAATGCCCAGAATGCTTACGTCGCACTACTCGCGACTGAGACCAACAACGTGTGGTCGGGCGGCGCGACCGTTGCCTTACCGGGTACCGCCTCCACGGTGGGGATCGCGGGTGGGATTTACTCAGTACAGTGCTTCAGCGTCACGACGTGTCAAATTTCTGGTAGTTACCAGTCGGGGACGAACCGCTACGACGGCTTCGCACTCGTCACCGCACCCTGACGCACGCCTGGCACGTTTCATCTCTAGAGCACTCTCTGGTAGCCACAACTTCACTCTGAGGTAACCCAACCTTCTTATGGTTGTTACATGGCGCACCTCACACCGACTCCTCTCCCTGGTCGTGTGCGAGGTCGTGCCTATTCGCTGAGGGTTGTGCAGTGAGCGTGATGGTCGAGGCCGAGGGGCGCCAATCGGTCCTCGTGGTCGAAGACGAGGAAAGCTACCAGGACGCTCTCGCCGTCGGATTGGCTACCGAAGGCTTCATCGTCGTGGGGGCCAAGACATTGGCCGACGCACGCGCCATCTTGG
Organism: Acidimicrobiaceae bacterium; assembly: GCA_013044265.1. GTDB lineage: Bacteria > Actinomycetota > Acidimicrobiia > Acidimicrobiales > RAAP-2 > RAAP-2. The sequence continues at coordinate 16,018 of JABEUQ010000150.1, read as the reverse complement.
CGCGTACCAAGCCCGACATCATCCTGCTCGACCTCATGTTGCCCGACGGATCGGGCGTGGACTTCTGTCGCGAAGTGTTCCACTCCAGTCGGATTCCAGTCATCATGGTGACCGCACGCACCAGCGAGGTCGACGTCGTCCTCGGCCTCGAGATTGGCGCGGCCGACTACGTCACGAAGCCGTATCGGCTACGCGAACTCGTGGCGCGCATGCGCGCCATTCTGCGTCGTCCGACCTCCACGACCAACGACGACTTCATCATCTTCGGCGAACTCAAAATGGACTTCGTCCGGCGATCGGTCACGCGTAATGGGCTCGATATAGAACTGAGTCGCAAGGAATTCGACCTCCTCGCCCTCTTCGCCTCGCACCTCGGCCAGGTGGTCACCCGTGAGGTCTGCCTCGACACTCTCTGGTGGGGCATGCAACTCTCAGATACCCGCACGCTGGACACCCACGTCAAGCGACTTCGTCAGAAGATTGAGCTCGACCCGACTCAGCCACGTCACCTCCTGACGATTCGTGGTGTCGGCTTTCGCCTCGACGCCTGACTCATCATTCTCGGTGGGCGCCTAGGTTGATGGTGTGCACACCGGAGACCTCGCCCCCGATTTCACCCTCCCCGATCACCTCGGTCACCCCTTCACCCTGAGCGACGCTCTCGGTGTTGGGCCCGTCGTCCTCTTCTTCTACCCCGCCGCGATGTCACGCGGGTGCACCAAGGAGTCGTGCCACTTCCGCGACCTGGCCAGTGAGTTCGCCGCCGCCGGCGCACAGCGCGTCGGCATCTCGATGGACGACGTGTCGCGCCAGGCGAAGTTCGTCGCCACCAACGACATCGACTACCCCCTGCTGGCCGACGTCGGCGGCACAGTCGCTGCGCTCTACGGTGTCAAGCGTGGCGTGGATCTCTTGCGAGTACGCCGCGCCACTTTCGTCATCGGCACTGATCAACGCATCATCGAGAAGATTTCGAGCGAAATGTCGATGCAGGTTCACGCGGATCGCGCTTTGGCCGCGCTGGCCGCGCTCGCGTAGTTATTGCGCCAACATGGCCGGCGCCGGATCCTCGAGGAACTGCGCGATATGTGCGAGCACTCGTGAGGCGAGAGCGCCGTCGATTTGTCGGTGATCAAAAGTCATCGAGAGTTCCATCACGTCACGCACACAGAGCTCGCCGTCACGGACCCACGCAGCGGGAGCAATCTGACCCACGCAAAGGATGGCTCCCGTACCCGGCGGCAGGATCGCCATCGCGGCGTCTACCTTGAACGGTCCGACGTTGGTGATGGTGAACGTCGTGCCCAACATATCGGCGGGGGTCGTCGTGCCCTCACGTGCAGTCGTCACGAGGGCCGAGAGGGCACTGGCCATACCCACGAGATCGAGTTGGTCGGCATCCTTGACATTGGGCACGATGAGCCCACGTGGCGTATCCGCAGCGATGCCCAAGTTCAAGTAGCGCCGCACGATCACTTCGTCATTCGAAGCGTCAAAACTTGAGTTGATTCCCGGATACTGTCGCGCGGCATCACACACCGCCAGCGCGATGATGGTCAAGGGCGAGAGTCGCACTCCCGCGAAACGCGGGTGTGCCTTGAGCGAGGCGAGTAGCTCCGTGGTCTTGGTGGCGTCCACCCGGACCCACACCACTGCCTGAGGTTGCTGGCTCGTGCTCTGGAGCATCGCGTCGGCCATTGCCTTGAGCACACCCTTGACTGGTATGCGCTCCTCTCGCGAACCCGTCGACCACGGGGCGATCTCGCGTCCGACGAAACGTGACGTCGTGGGGGCCGCGCTGGAAGTCGCTGTCACTGCGGTACTCCGCGACGCCACAACCGCGGGGCTCACCCCGTGGTGGGCCCGCTCCACGTCGTCGCGGGTGATAACCCCACCACGTCCCGTGGCGTTGAGCGTCGCGAGGTCGACGCCCCACTGCTTGGCCAGGAGACGCACCGGTGGCGTCGTGCGCACCGTGGTGCGCGCCGGTGGCGTCGTCACGGGCGCGGGTGCTTCGTCTCTAGCGCCACGGTGGCGCGAGCGGCGCGCGGGGACTGCGTCTTCGTTGGCGACGCCGTAGCCAATCAGCACCGGCTCGCGTCGCTGATCATCGAGCGCGTCGTGCACCACCTGCGCCTCGACGGCTCGGGGGGTGTCGTCACCCCCGACCTCAAAAGTCACGAGTGGTGTATTCACCTCCATGGTGTCGCCCACCGCGCCGTGCAAGGTCACGACGGTGCCCACGAACGGACTGGGTAGTTCCACGACCGCCTTGGCGGTCTCCACGTCGACGAGGGGTTGATTCAACACCACCACGTCGCCGACCTTCACCTTCCAGAGGACAATTTCGGCCTCGATGAGGCCCTCGCCCACGTCGGGCACCAGGAAGACTTTCTCACTCAACTCTCGAATCCCATCACTTGGTCCACCGCGTCCAGGACGCGGTCGACACTCGGTCGATACTCCTCTTCAATGCGCGCCGGCGGGTAGGGCACGTGATATCCGGCGACGCGCACCCCGGGGGCGCGCAAGGAATAGAAGCAGCGCTCGGTCAACTCCGCGACGATCTCTGAACCCACCGACGCCGTACGCGGCGCTTCTTGGACCACGACCAACCGTCCCGTCTTCTCGAGCGAAGTGACCAGCGTCGGGAAGTCAATGGGCGCGACGCCTCGCACGTCGATCACCTCGAGTGACGTACCCTCGAGAGCCGCGGCCTCGGCGGCGCGCAGCATCGTCTTGACACTCGATCCGTAGCCCACCACCGTCACGTCACTTCCCTCACGGCGCACCACGGCATCGTAGAGACCGTGCGGGGGGGCGTCGAGGTTCACCTCGCCCTTTTCCCAGTAGCGGCTCTTGGGCTCACAGAAAATGATGGGGTCGTTGCTCTCGATGGCCTGTTGAATCATCCAGTAGGCGTCGTTGGGCGTAGAGCACGAGACCACGCGCAGGCCCGGCGTATGGGCAAAGAGGGCCTCGGGACTCTCGGAGTGGTGCTCGATAGCACCGATACCACCCTGGAACGGCAGACGGATCACCATTGCCATGTTGTAGACCCCGTCCGAGCGCTTGTGCAGCTTGGCGACCTGACTGACGATCTGATCAAAGGCCGGAAACACGAAGCCGTCGAACTGAATTTCGCACACGCAGCGATACCCGCGAATGGCCAATCCCACCGCGGTGCCCACGATCGCGGATTCCGCGAGGGGCGTGTCCACGACGCGGTCCTGACCGAAATCTTTCTGGAGACCGTCGGTAATGCGAAACACGCCACCGAGTTTGCCGATGTCCTCACCCATCAAGAGGACCTTGGGGTCCTTTTCCATCGCCCGGCGAAGGCCGGCGTTGAGCGCCTTCGCCATGGTCATCGTGGTTGTCGCCATCACTCGCCCCCGTTCGCCAGGAGTGCGGCCATCTCGCGACGACCCTCATCGATCATCGGGTGCGGCTCACTATAGGCATCATCGAACATCGACAATGGGTCGGGTCGACCCATGGCCAGGACGTCGTCACGTAGCTTGAGTGCGAAGGCCTCCGCCTCCTCGCTCACCGCTATAAAGTTGGCCGGCTTCATTTGATACTCGCGCACCAGCAGCGCCTTGGTGCGCTCGATCGGGTCGCGGTGCTTCCACACCTCGACCTCGGCGTCCACACGGTAGCGAGTGGGATCGTCGGACGTGGTGTGCGCCCCCATGCGGTACGTATACGCCTCGATCATCGTGGGCCCCCCGCCGGCACGCGCATTCTCCAGCGCCGCCTTCGTAACCTCGTAACAGGCGAGCAAATCGTTACCGTCGACTCGCACGCCGGGGAAGCCAAATCCGCGCGCTCGGCGAAAGAGTGGCACCTTGGACTGCGTCGAAGAGGGCGTCGAAATACCGAATTGGTTGTTCTGGCAGAAGAACACGACGGGGGCATTGAACGAGGAGGCCCACACGAAGGCCTCGAGGACGTCGCCCTGACTCGAGGCTCCGTCACCGAAGAATGTGAGGACGGCCTCCTCGGCGCCGTCACGCTGCACGCCCATGGCGTAGCCGACGGCGTTCAGCACCTGGTTGCCCAGCACGATGGTGGGGACGTGGTGACGATATTTCTGAGGATCCCATCCCCCGGTACTCACCGCACGAAAGAGGCGCAACACCTGCTCGGGGGGCACACCACGGCACCACGCAATACCGTGCTCGCGATAGGAGGGGAACGTGAAGTCCATGGGTGCCAACGCTCGTCCCGCACCGATCTGCGCACCCTCTTGACCCTCGACCGGAGCCCAGAGGGCGAGTTGACCCTGACGCTGCAACGACGTCGACTCATTACAAAGTCGACGAACAATGACCATGTCGCGATACATCGAAAAGATCTCGTCTCCCGATAGGCTGCACGCGTAATCGGGGTGGTCTACCAGTTCGCCTTCGGGGGTCAGTAACTGGACTAGTTCCTCGTCGATCATCAACGCTCCTTCGAGTCCTGCTCGCAAAACACCCTACTCTCGATGTGTGCGATGGTGCCTCGGCTCGCCGTGGACTGCAGTCCTTCCAGCACAGCCACCACTTTCTCCTGCTCCTCAATGTCCAGTTATTCCCACTACTCGCCAGTAACGCCAACGCGGACGCCAACGCGGACGCCAACGCGGACGCGTGGTCCCAGCCGTCATCGTGGCGTGGCCGCGCCGATGACCCTTTTGGCGTGGTGCACGATGTGTGATTCTGGATCGCTGCCCCGGCGATGACCAGAGCCATAGCAATGGGGTCGGCGCTACTTCGCACGAGCATCGCCACGAGCCATCACCGACGAATTACGTCGTCGAATCTGCGCACTCCAGTTGGCCGTGGTGACCGCGGTACCACGCCGGTATCGCCGCAGTAACGGTCCTGGCCTGGTGATGACGCAGCTTCTCACGCGAGCCCGTCTAACGCGAGCGCAGAGTCACTCTGGTCTTATGGCCATTGGTCACCGCCGCAAGCTGCCCACACGCTGCGTCGATTGAGCGCCCGCGGGTATTACGCACCGTGGCATTGATTCCGAGGTCTTCGAGGCCCAGGCGAAATTCGTGCACGCGTTCAGAGCGCGAGCCCTTCACCAGATATCCGGGTGTGGGATTGAGGGGTATGAGGTTCACGTGAGCGTGCAGATCACCGGCGTACTCGGCGAGTTCGCGCATCGCTACATCACTGTCATTGACCCCGTCGATGAGTGCCCACTCGAAACTGAGCCGGCGCGACGTCGTCGCCAACCATTTCTCGCAGGCCTCGTAGAGCCGCTCAAGGGGGTAGCGACGATTGAGCGGAACCAACTCGTTGCGCGTGTCATTGTTCGCCGCGTGCAGACTGACCGCCAAAGTCAAGGGCAGGCCTTCACTCGCCAGACGCTCGATCGCCGGCGCCACGCCCACGGTCGAGACCGTGAGGTGCCGCGCCGACATCGCACGGTATTCGTGTAGTCGCTTAATGACCCCGACCGTCACTGGATAGTTGGCCAGTGGCTCACCCATTCCCATGAAAACGACGTTCGAAAGGCGTCGCGGGGCGGCGGCGCGCGCCGCGAACATCACTTGCTCGATGACCTCACCCACACTGAGTTGGCGCGAGAAGCCCGCTTGGCCCGTCGCGCAAAAGGTACACCCCATGGCGCAGCCCGCCTGGGAGGACACGCACACCGTGACGCGGTCGGCGTAATTCATCAAAACGGTCTCGATGGTCGCGCCATCGTGGAGACGAAAGACCCACTTGCGCGTCGCCCCGAGGTCACTGGCCACCTCATTGGCCACTTCGAGAGACGGCGGGAATGCCTCGGTGAGGCGCTGGCGCAGGGCCTTGGGCACGGTGGTGATATCGGTGAAGGGCAAGCCCTCGTCCCAAAGTCCGCGCCACAACTGCTCCACGCGATAACGCGGCTGGTCCGCGAGGTGCGCCGCAAGGTCGGCGGTTTCTAGTTCGTAGACCGAGGACACCCCTCCACGCTAGGTCACCACGACCGCGAACGATGCGGGACCGACCCAATCTCTGCTGGACTCGAAGGGGAGTGTCTGGACAAAGGAGTGCCATGGAACTGAACAACACCTCCGCCCTCGTCACCGGCGGAGCCTCGGGCTTGGGCGAAGCGACGGTGCGCGCCCTCGCCGCACGCGGAGCGCGCGTGGTCGTCCTTGACCTCAACGCGGAGCGCGGTCGAGCCGTTGCCGAGTCGGTCAACGGGGTCTTCGCGTCGTGTGACGTCACGCAGTCCGACCAGGTCATTGCGGCGATTGACGCCGCGACGACCATGGCACCACTACGCAGCATCGTCAACTGCGCGGGCATCGCCTGGGCGCAACGCACCATTGGCAAGGACGGGGAGTACGCGTCGGCTCACGACCTCGACGTCTACCGCAAGATCATCGAAGTCAACCTGATCGGCACCTTCAACGTCTGTCGCCTCGGAGCCACCGCCATGAGTCACAACACTCCCGACGAGGATGACTGTCGAGGCGCCCTCGTCAACACCGCGTCGGTGGCCGCCCAGGATGGACAGATCGGCCAAGTCGCCTATTCATCCTCCAAGGGCGGCATCGTCGGACTCACTTTGCCCCTGGCTCGCGACTTGAGCGCCGTTGGTGTACGGGTCAACTGCATCCTGCCGGGTCTCATCGACACCCCCATCTACGGATTCGCCCCGGAATCCGAAGAGTTCAAAGCGCGACTGGCCGCCGGCGTCCTCTTTCCCAAGCGTCTCGGCTTGGCCAGTGAATACGCGTCACTGGCCCTCGAACTGCTCACCAACAGTTACATGAACGCCGAATGCGTCCGTCTCGACGCCGGGGTCCGACTGCCCCCGAAATAGTTCAGCCCACCACGTCGCGGCGCACGTAGCGCCACGTACCCAGTGCGCCGATTCCCACGCCCACGAGGCTCACCCACATCAATTCACTCAGATTGAAGGGTTGCACCGGAACCGCACGTAGATAGTGAAACGGGTCGCTCTGCATGACCAACGCGGGCCACTTCAGCGTAGGTCCCAGGGCCTGCACGATGTACTCGACCAGGATAACGATCGATCCCACGGCGAAGGCCAGTCGAGGCAGGCGCGCCACCAGCCACAGCGAACCGCCCACCGTGAAAGGGATGAGGCCGAGTGAACCCCCCACGGCCTCGGCCACGGTCCCGAGTGACATGGCGGTACCACTCACTCGAACCCCCCACCACATGGCCAGAGTTGTCGCGGTGGCGGCAACGAGGACCGCCAGCAGTGCCGTCGCCACCACGCTGGCCAACCAGGTGACCCGCCGGGGACCCGTGGCCAGCGCCATGTCGAGGCGACCCTTCACCTCGTCGCTCGCGGCCGTGGCGATCCACGACACCACCAAGAAAGTGAACGCGACCGACATGAGCACCGCGGCGATCGCGACGAATCCGACGCCCGTCACCATTTGACCCAAGCCCCAACGATTCAGGAGGGCCACGTACCCGGGGTCCGTGTGCGCCAAGGAGACGAGTGCGTGAGTGAGGTACCCCAGAATTGCCCCGAAGGCGGCGAGACCGAGGGTCCACCAACGCCACACACTCGAACGCTCGCGCCAAGCGAACGTCCATGATGAACCGAGTAGGAAGGACTTGGCCGGGGCTGAATCCGCGTGCGTCCACAGGGCCCCTCCAGCGTCACGTCGATCCTGCAACCACCACAGCGCTGCGCAGACGAGGAGGGGACCGCCGAGCGCCGGTAACAGGGCCAGGGGGTCGCCACGTTGGAAGGCACCGATCTTCTCGATCCACCCGAAGAATGTCGCGTCGCGTAACCACAACGTCGACGTGCTCGCGTCGGCCACGACCCGCACGAAGAACGCCACCACGATGAGAGCGAGACTCGCCTGACTCGCGGCGCGGCGCGGCGCGGCAATCTGCGCGGCGAGCAAGCCAATACTCGCGCCCGACCACGACGCCGCCACCACGCCCGCGCCGAAATAGGCCGACCCCGACGAACCCTGTGCGCCAATGAGCATCACCAACCACGACGCGACGCCCACGATGACGCCGGACGCCAGCAGCACCAGGGTCGTCGTGCGTAGAACTGCGTCGCGATTGCGCCGGCCGATCACCATCACGTCCCAGGAGCCGTCGTCCTCGTGAGCACGCGTCAGACGTGTCGCGTTCAGACCCGCCCACACCGCCACGACGAGCATCAAGAACGCCCCCATCTTCCATATGACGAAGATGCCGGCGTTGTCGAGATTCCCGACTCGCCCGTAGAGCGCAGCCACCGCTGGATTCTGCACCAGCGGTTGGAGGGCGAGCATACCGAGGGCACCGCCACTCGCGGCGTAGGACTGCACTCCGATTTCGATGACGCCAGCGATCAAGACTGTCACCACGACAACACTGGTGCGCACCTCGCGCCACACCGCGGCGCGCACCGTCGTAACGGCGCGACTCATGACGACGCGGACTCGTCGTAGAAATTGAGAAAGATCTCCTCGAGGGACGCCTCGCGACCGTGCACGGCCGTCACTCGACTGGTGGCCAGCGCGGCGAAGAACGCAGTGGGTGCACCGGCGACGGTCACGCGCACTCCGTCAGGCAACTCCTCCACCCGGGTCACGCCCCCGACACCGCTCAAATCTCCCACTTCACCGGTGACGTCGAATTCCACACCCACCCGTGACTGCAACTGCGCCACGTCGGCCACCGTGAAGAGCTTGCCCGAACGGATCATCGCGACGCGACTGCAGAGGTGCTCCACCTCGCTGAGCATGTGCGAACTCAGCAAGATCGCCTGACCCCGGTCCCGCGCCTCTACAACACACTCGCGAAACACACGTTCCATCAAGGGGTCCAGGCCCGACGTGGGCTCATCGAGCAACAAGACCGCGCCGCGCGTCGAGAAAGCGGCGATGAGCGCCACCTTTTGTCGATTTCCTTTGGAGTACGCCCTCATACGTTTACGCGTATCAAGTTCGAACCGCTCGACCAGCTCCTTGGTGTACTCCCGGTCACTGGTGCCGTGTAGCGACGCCAGTAACGTCAAAGTATCCGCCCCGGTCAACTGCGGCCACAGCGACACGTCGCCCGGTACGTACGCCACCTGGGCCCGCGCCTCGGCCGAGCCCGCCGCGTGACCCAGCACGGTGATAGAGCCCGACGTGGGGCGCAAGAGACCCAGCGCTAGGCGTAACGTCGTTGATTTTCCCGCTCCATTGGGGCCGAGGAATCCCAGTACCTCTCCGGGTTGCAGGGCCAAGGTCACGTGGTCCACCGCGCGAGTGGTTCCGTAATCCTTGACGAGGTCGTGGATGTCCAAAGCGAGCGTCGTCACGTATGGAAGTTACCGTGTCGAGCCAGGGGTAACGTCCGGGGTGCCCTCACGGAATAGCCACGTCGTCGGGTACCGGGTGCAGGAGCGCCGTCTCGGCGTCGACCCCATCGTCCCTCACGGGCTTCACCACCGTCCAGTGACGACCAACGGGACAGAACTGGATGCGGTACCAACCCAACCGAATCGACTTGAACGAGACCCCCGGCACCCAGATGGTGCGAAAAAGGTGCCCGTCGCGACAACGCACGAGGGTGCGTCCGCCCATACCCGAATATCCCCGGCGGCGCGCGATCACGGTGGCCCCGACGTAGAAGCCCACCACAGCCACCACCAACATTCGTCGCGATGACTTGTTACCTGTTCTCATGTGACCTCCACTCTTGCGGTCACGACACTTTCTGGTCACCCAGCTTGACCGGAACTCCCAGGCCACAGTAGTCACGCGACACGGGTACCAATCACGGTGACGACGCATCCATACACCTCTACAAACACAGCGCCATCACGCCCCTCGATGCGCTCTTCTACGCCTTGTCGCGTAGAGATGATGACCTTGTCCCCTACGCGAAATCTCCGACGACGACCATGCTGGAGATGGGTGCCTTCACAGCCGCCCGAACGGAGCGGTCTCATGGAACTCGTACGCTGGTTCGAAAAGATTCGTCTCTCCGACGCACCCCTGGTGGGTGGCAAGGGTGCCAACCTGGGTGAACTGACCGCGGCTGGGTTGCCGGTACCCCCGGGTTTCGTGGTGACCTCCGAGGCGTACCACTACGCCATCGATCACGCGAAGATCTCCCCCCAACTGGCCGTGGTCCTGGCGAGCGTGAACACCAACACCACCGCCGACCTCACGCGGGCCGCCCAAGAGGCCCAGGTTCTCATAGGGGGCATCACGTTGCCCGGCGACTTGGCCACGGCCATTCTCGAGGCCTACCACCACTTGGGCGAAAGTACCCGCGTCGCGGTACGCTCCTCGGGCATTGGCGAAGACGCTGGTGACAGTTCCTTCGCGGGGATGAACGTCACCTTCACCAACGTCCTCGGTGACGACGAACTTCTCACCAGTGTGGTGGGGTGCTGGGCGTCGCTCTACGGAGCGCGAGTGATGTCGTACCGAGTGACTCGTTCACTGCTCGACGTGCCCTCCATGGGCGTGGTGGTCATGACCATGATCGCCTCGGAGCGCTCCGGCGTGATGTTCACGGCCGACCCCTCCACCGGCGACACCACCAAAGTGGTCATTGACGCCGCGTTCGGCCAGGGTGAGGTAGTGGTGAGTGGCCAAGTCGAGCCCGATACCTACATCCTTTCCAAGACGGGGCCCTCGCTGTTGCACGTGCGCGTGGGGACCAAGGACTTCAAGCTCGTCCGCGGACCCGACGGCAAAGACCTGCACGTCGACCTCACTCCCGACGAGGCCAGCCGGCGCGTGCTCAGTGACGACGAAGCCGTCGAACTCGCTCGACTCGGTCTCGCCACCGAAGCCCACTACGGCTCACCCCAGGACACCGAGTGGGCAATTAGCCAAGGGCGTCAGTACCTCGTGCAGTCGCGCCCGATCACCACCCTCAACCAACAACCGACGGGTAGTGCTCACGACGCCACCAGTTCTCACCCGCTCGTCCAGGGACTGGCTGCTTCGTCGGGTCGCGCGTCGGGCGCCGTGCGAATCCTGCAATCAGCCGACGAGGGTGATCAACTCATCGCCGGCGAGATCCTCGTCGCCAGAATGACCAGCCCGGACTGGGTTCCCACCATGCGCCGAGCCAGTGCCCTCATCACCGACGGTGGTGGCATCACCTGTCACGCAGCCATTGTCTCGCGTGAACTCGGCGTCCCCTGCGTGGTGGGCGCTCGCAACGCCACCACGGTCCTGCGCACCGGCGAGATCGTCACGGTCGACGGTGCCGAGGGCGCCGTGTACGAAGGTGACCTCCTCAACGTCGCCAGTGCCGTAGCGGTGACCACTCGCGGCACTTCGAGCGCCACCAGCGCACCAGCGCACCAGCCGCTCGCCACACGACTCTACGTGAATCTCGCATTCGCCGATCACGCCGAAGAGGTCGCCGCTCTCGACGTCGACGGCGTTGGCCTGTTGCGCGCAGAGTTCATGGTCACCGACGCGCTCGCCGGCGTGCACCCCAAATTGCTCATCGAGCGTGGTGAGCAGGCCAAGTTCATCGATGCCATGTCCGCCTCACTCTTGAAGATCACCCGGGCCTTCGGCACTCGCCCGGTGGTGTATCGCAGCATTGACTTTCGATCCAACGAATTCTCGAATCTCGAGGGCGGCGACCGCTTCGAACCCATCGAGGAGAACCCGATGATCGGCTATCGCGGCTGCTTTCGCTACGTGCGAGACCCCGAGGTCTTTCGTCTCGAGCTCGATGTCCTCGCCAGGGTTCACGCGGAGACTCCCACTATCACCTTAATGATTCCCTTCGTACGGACCCGCTGGGAGCTCGAGGCGTGTCTCGAGCTCGTCGCGGAGAGCCCGGTGGCCGGCAAGTTGCCCATCTGGGTGATGGCCGAAGTGCCTTCGGTCGCGTATCGGATTCCCGAGTACGCCGATATGGGTATCACCGGGATCTCGATTGGTAGCAACGATCTGACCCAGCTCGTGCTCGGCGTGGACCGTGATTCACAGAAGTGCGCTGAACTCTTTGACGAGTCCGACGCCGCCGTCCTGGACACCATTGAGCGCATCATCACACGCGCTCACGCGGCGGGCATCACGTCGTCGCTTTGCGGTCAGGCACCCTCGAACCACCCCGAGTTCGCCGAACGATTGGTCCGAATGGGCATCACGTCAGTATCGGTGAATCCCGACGCCGTCGACGCCGCTCGTACGTCCATCGCCCGCGCGGAATGGCGCCTATTGCTCGAATCTGCGGACCCCGAGCATCGGGCGTCGTCAGCGGCGACCTCTCGAGGCCATCACTAATTCGTCACGCCAGGGCGCGCTGCGCGGGCTAGGCGCCGATGGTGTTGAGTTCCTTGACGTCCTCACTCGAGAGCCTCAGGGTCGCACCCGCGAGATTCTCGCGTAGGTGCTGGGACGAGGACGTGCCAGGAATCAACAGAATATTTGATGAACGTTGCAATAACCACGCGAGTGCCACTGTCATAGGGGTCAGCGCGTGCCGTGCCGCGACGACACCGAGGGTGTCGGACTGCAACGGCGTGAATCCACCGAGTGGGAAATAGGGAACGTAGGCAATGTCCTGCTGCGCCAACGAGTCGATGAGTTCGTCATCGTGTCGGTTCGCGATGTTGTAAAAGTTCTGCACGCACACCACTGGCGCGATGGACTGCGCTTCGGCAATCTGCTGCGCCGATACCGTGCTGAGCCCGAGGTGACGAATGAGCCCTTCTTGCTGGAGTTCGGCCAGTGCCGTGAACATGACTGCGATGGACTCCTCTTCGGGCTGAGAGAACCCTCCCACGCGTAGATTCACGATGTCGAGTGCGTCGAGTGCGAGATTCTCAAGATTGTCGTAGACGGCGCGACGCAGTTCTTCGGGTGAACGCGCGTGGGGCCAGCCACCCTTCTCGTCACGACGGGCACCCACCTTGGTCACCAGGTGTAGCGAGTCGGGGTAGGGGTGCAGTGCCTCCTTGATGATCTGATTGGTGACGTGGGGACCGTAGAAGTCGCTGGTATCGATGTGGTTAACGCCAGCGTCGATCACTTCACGCAACACCGCCACCGCCGCATCACGGTCGGGCGGGGGACCAAAGACGTGGGGACCCGCGAGCTGCATCGCTCCGTAGCCCATTCTCGTCAGCGTGATACCTTCAGCAATCGCGAAGGTCCCGCCCAGGGGGACTGGGTCACTCATGAGAATTCCTTGGTCAAGGTCGGTGTGAACTATCGGACAACTGGCGAGCGCGAGCCTACCCGTGCCCCCGCGAGCCTAAAGCCACCATGGGGATATCCATCCAACCGGAGTGACGTGAAAACTTTCAGGTAGTTTCAGGGTCGTGCGAGCCTCGCCCCTGGCCGGCGGGACCACCCGGCGGCGTTCGGTGACTTCACCTCGTAGTTCCGAACCGAAGATGACTGCCGTAACTACCTCCACTGGCTGAGGTGGCCCAACGGATTCAGGTGCCCAGTATGCGATGGCCGGGGTTGGCTGCAGAACGACGGACGCTACGGGGGCCAAGACTGTCACCTGCACACGGGTGTCAGCGCGGGCACCATCTTCGACCGCACCCGCACCCCGCTCACTGACTAGTTCCACGCCTGCTGGCTCTTCGCGACGAGCAAGGACGGCATCTCGGCAATGGCCCTCACAACGGCAATTCGAACTCGGTAGCTCGCAGACCGCTTGGGGATGTTGACGCGTCTGCGCACTGGCACCGTCGACCCCTAACGCCGCGAGTTGGCCGGGACCGTAGAGGTCGACGAGACTTTTACGGCGGTGGGGTATCCATTTCGTGACACCAGTCGGCAGCAGTGAGGTAGCCTCGCTGGTCGCAACCCGCTAGGAGCGCCCGCCGTTCGCCTGCTTGTCCCAGTCGATGCGCTTGATGAGCCCGTCGACCACGAGCCGAGTCGCCTGGTACGCGTCGAAACGCTCGCGCACGTGCAGATCGGGATTCTCGCCGTGAGTGTGCGCACGTACGTTGGCGTACCCGGTCGGTCCCGGGTACTCGGGTCCCCGGAACGCCCGCAGCAACAGCGCTAATGCCTCGGGTACCAGCGGGTGGTTGAACGCCGGGCGCGCGGCGATCTGGCACACGGCCTCCTCTGGGCCACGGTCGAGGTTGAGGCAGAACCAGGCGACGTCGTACCCGTCCTTGTCGTCATCACGCCCGTTGAGTGCGAAGGCCTTCGCCACGAGGAGTCCTAGGGGACCCGAGTGGCGGAAGCGCACGGTGGCTCGCGTCGGAGTGGGCTTGTAGAGCAGTTCGATATCGACCTCGCGCTCCAGCGCGTCGAGCTCGATCAGGTCCTGGGTCTCCAGCGCGAACGGGCGCAGGCGGGGCCCGGCGTTGTGGGCCGCGACGTCGTGGCTCAGGGCGTGGGTGCCATCGGCCCGTGGTGCAGACTCCCCGCGCGGTGCGAGGAAGTCGACCAGGATCGGCAGCCCCGGGGCCCCGGCCCTCTTGCGCCACCGGAAGCTGGTTCCGGCCGTGGGCTCGAAGTACGGCGTCATGAGCTCCTCGATTGACTCGTAGTACTCTGCGGTCGCCCCCTGCGAAATTGCCACCGACAGGCAGATGTCGAGATCCGACGTGCCGACGTGGGACTCCCGGGGCTCCTTCACGAGGAGGGGCGGTACCAGACCCCCGATGAGTACGAGGTGCTTCGCGCCCATGCCCCCGAGCAGGTACAGGAGACTGGCGGCCTCCTCCACCATGGGATCGACCGGGTGGCGCTCGCCGCGTGTCATAGGACTCCCTCACCCCACAGGTCGAGGAAGACCGAGCTCGCCGCGTCGCCGCGCGGCTCCATGGTGAGATCGGTCGCGATGCGACTTGGCGGGGCGACCCACACGCCGTGCACTAGTCGTGCGCCGCTCGCGGCGAAGCGGTCCCGATCCGCCACGAGGACGACGTTGGCACCCACCGCGGTCCGCAGCCCCCCGAGCCGTGCCGGAAGGTCCTCCAACCCCGAGGAGACCGGGACTCGGATCAGCCTTCGCTGGATCGAGGACACCACCGGCACCCCCAGTAGTCGGGCTCCCTCGGCCCCGCTGCGGATGAGGGGGACGCCGTCAATCTCGACAACCAGATCCTCGACATCCGGGATGTAGCACGACACCATGTACGGCTGCTCGCCACGTGCCTGAGCGACGAGCCAACGACGCAGCCCCCGCGTGTCACGTGAGCGCACCCCCGCTGTGCCTTCTCCGTCGCGCTGGACGAGATTGGACGACAGTAGGTCACGCACCAGGTTGTGCGCCGTCCCGCTAGATACCCGGGCCTGCTTGGCCAGCATGGGCTCCGTCCACGTCGTGTCGGGATGATCGGCGATCAGCTGCGCGGCGCGTATCGAGGAAGTGCGCATCCGCCGCCGCTTCGGCTGAACTGACGCCGAGCGCGGAGCACCAGGCACCCAGGCCCGTCCCGCCGCGTCGGCGTAGGCGATGCCACGGTCCTCGAGCCCCATGGCGCTCGCGTCGTCGAGGACGGCCTCTACGACGAGCAGCAGCGCACCCGCCGTAGGTTCAGCCAGCTCGTCGAGGTGCTGGGCATCGCGCCCCGTGATGCGTCGGACTTCGAGGGACCGCACGGCGCCCTCGCTGAGCAGGGCCGAGGCCGGCGCTTGGAGTAGAAGTTCGACAGTCGGTACGCTCTCCAGGCCCGTCCGCCACGGATCCTCGATGTTCTCGGCGATTACTACGGTGATTCTCATAGTTCTCATTATACTACCGTGCTCGATTAACGATGAGAGGTACATATTTTTTATATCTAAAGAATCTATGACTACATATTCTCATTTTATTTGCGATTTTGAGTTTAAGTGAGTGCCTTTCTCAGCCGGTCAACGGGGCGGGCGCAGTCTTCGCGATGTGAACCTTCCTCCTACCGAACCCCTGTCCTCCTACAGCGAGACCTTACGGATACGCCTGTCCAATCAGGTGAGGGACGCGCTTGCCAATTCGTCAGGTCGGTCCGCCCTAGTCGAGTAGCCGGGGGGAATCTCACCCCCCGGCTCTCACGGAACCGTACGTGAATCTCTCAATTCATCCGGCTCTTGCAGGTCGGATGAAAGTGGATG
>JABEUQ010000003.1 GCA_013044265.1 Acidimicrobiaceae bacterium | reverse complement strand
GTGGTCGTTGTCATGGTCATTGGAGAGATTCCTTCTCCGCCCTCTTAGCTCAGTGATTGGTCGGTGCAGACTGTCTCACTCGAGGTTGGCACAGAGGGGTCGGAGTGCCGTGTAATCGATGAGTCAGGAGTTGACGAACTCGTCGCAGAGTTGCTGGATCCCGGCAGAACGGTGCCGGTGTTGGTTGCGAGCAAAGACCCTGATCATCTGAACGGCGCGAAGGAACGCGGTGATGCCCTGATCCATGTCGTTCGCGGCGTCGCCAACGTGTGGGCTCTCGAAGGTTTAGCGACGAGCGAATTGTCGAAGCGAATAGGTGCTGACCTTCACGTGTTCCACGGTGCCGTCCGTACGTACTTACCCGGGCTCGCGGTGCCCGACAGTAATCCACGTCGTCATCGCTTCGCTGGCCGGGATCTGTTCATTGAGAATCCCCGCCGAGGCGCAAGAGTGGTTGGGCGGTCACTCCTCACGATGGCCACGAGTGCTCGCCCTCCTGCCATATACCGCGACGTTGTTCACGATATGCCAGGGTTCACTCGTCAGGGCGCAGATCGTGAGGCCCTCCTCGCTGACCTAGTGAGTGCCGAAGCAATGATCGATGAACTCAAGCAAGCGCTCGAAGGCGCCTATCTCGAAGCGCATGAGGCGGCGGTTGAAGCCGACCGCGCAGAAGCGCGCGCCAGATGGCTTGAAGACGAACTGGCTGCCCATGGCGCCTTCCTCACTGGAATTCCGGCTCCCGGAGATGACGAGATCGTCACAGTTGCTTCTTGTGAAGAGGCGTTGATCTACGCAAGCACTGGACTCTCGTACGTCGCCATCGGCGACACCGAAGAGCCTGCCGAGGCAATCGACCGTCACTTAAAGGGACCGATGTGGGCGAGGAAGGCCTGGGACTCCTTCCAATCTCTCCAGTCCTACGCCTTGGCGAAGGCCGACGGCAGCTTCCATGGTAACTTCCTCACCTACTGCCAATCGTCCTCACCACCTGGACATCGGATCTCCGCTGACTGGGTTGCACAAGGGGAGTCGGAGTCAGTCAACAACAATCCGACGTACCGAAGCGCTCGGGTCTTTCCCGTGCCCGCGGAGGTTGACCCAGACGGCAAGGTATATATGGACCAGCACATTCGCCTCGAGAAGGGCTCGGATCCCGCGCCGAGAATCCACTTCTACGACGACACGGTTGGTGCCACCGGCAAGATCTACGTCGGTTACTTTGGGCGCCACCTTCCCAGCGGACAGTCCAACTGACATGTTGGCGGTGCTTGGTGGGTCTAGTCAAAGTCTGTCTTGCTCTCGCCGTCTGCATCAGATGCGCCGAACAAACAGCGGGCGCCCTCGTGCACGACGTAACTATCGATGGACATCCAGTTGTGTGACTACAACGTCGTACTATCAACAAGTGGTCACTTCTCATTGCCGCCATCCTTTAGATGCCGGTTACCAGGCAAATCGTCGAAGTTCATGAGGATCGCTGATCTCCAGGCGGGACTACGGCTTCGCAACCTCTTGGCCGGCTCCGACGTCGTCCTGATCGCGGCCGAAGCCCACGGCGATGGCATCGCCAACGTCGTCTACCGGTCCGACGATGGAACCATCGCCGACCGGCTCGTGACTGACGACGATTTGGACGACGTCACAGAAGTCACGGGTAGCCGATGGACCTTCGACGCGGATGGTGCGGCCTTCCGTCTCGCGTCTGAAGCTCGGCGGATCGAGCTCGCTCACGTCTTCGATCCGTTCGCCGCCGTCGAGGCGTCGACCATCCGGCCGCTGCCTCACCAGATCGAGGCCGTCTACGACCGGCTCCTCCCGCAGCAGCCTCTGCACTTCCTGCTTGCTGACGACCCCGGCGCCGGCAAGACCGTAATGTCGGGGCTCTACATCCGTGAACTGCTCCTGCGCGGTGACCTGGCCCGATGTCTTATCATTGCTCCCGGGAGCCTCGTCGAGCAGTGGCAGGAGGAGCTCTACGACAAGTTCGACCTCCGCTTCGACATCCTGAGTCGTGACATGGTGGAGGATTCCCGTTCGGGTAACCCGTTCCTCGAACGGAACCTGCTCATCGCTCGCCTCGATCAACTCTCGAGGAGCGAGGAGTTGAAGGCGAAGCTCAACGTGTCCGACTGGGACCTGATCGTCGTCGACGAAGCGCACAAGATGTCCGCCCATCTCTACGGAGACGAGGTCAAGAAGACCCAGCGATACGTGTTAGGCGAGCTCGTTCGAGACCGGACCCGCAACCTCTTACTGCTGACCGCGACCCCGCACAACGGGAGCAACGACGACTTCTTGCTGTTCATGTCGCTGCTCGATCCGGACCAGTTCGCTGGCAAACTGCGACATTCCCAGCAGGTACCGGACTGCAAGGGCGTGATGCGCCGCTACGCAAAGGAGAACCTGCTCACGTTCGAGGGCAAGCGCCTCTTCCCCGAGCGGCGGGCGACAACGGTGACCTACCCCCTCAGCGACGCCGAACAAGAGCTCTATGACGAAGTGACGACCTACGTGCGCGAGGGCATGGGGCGGGCTCAGGCCATGGAAGAACACGGCGACCGGCGACGGGGCTTAGCGGTCGGCTTCGCGCTCGCTGCCCTGCAGCGTCGTTTGGCATCGTCACCTGAGGCGATCCTCCAGTCACTGCGCCGCCGCCGCGAGCGGCTCGCCGCACAGCTCGAGACCGCCGAGCGGGCGATGCCGACCGGCCCTGAACTCGATCGACGGCTGAGCGACCCTGACGGGTTCGATACCGATGACTTCGACGACGACGAGTTCGAGCGCCTGGAGGACGAGGCAATCGAGGGGGCAATGACCGCCGGGTCGATAGTGGAGCTCCGAGCCGAGATCGCTGATCTCCAAGGTCTTGAGGCCTCGGCAGCGAAGGTACGCGCGTCAGGAGAGGACCGCAAGTGGGTGGAGTTGCGTTCGATCCTTCAGTCCGACGAGTTGCGTGGCGGGAACCCGCCACGGAAGCTGATCGTGTTCACCGAGCACAAGGACACTCTCAACTACCTCGTCGAGAGGATCAGAACGCTGCTGGGGCGACCCGAGGCTGTTGTCGCGATTCACGGCGGTGTCCATCGGGATGAGCGGCGCCGTATCCAAGCCGAGTTTCGTCACAACCCCAGCGTCCAGATCTTGGTCGCGACCGACGCTGCCGGAGAAGGCGTGAACCTGCAGCGGGCCAACCTGATGGTCAACTACGACCTGCCGTGGAACCCCAACAGGATCGAGCAGCGCTTCGGCCGGATCCATCGTATTGGCCAAGGAGAGGTGTGCCACCTGTGGAACCTCATTGCCGAGGGTACGAGGGAGGGCATGGTCTTTCAACGACTCTTCGAGAAGATCGACCAGCAGCGTAAGGTCTACGGCGACCAGATCTACGATGTGCTCGGCGACGCCAAGATCAACCGGTCGCTGCAGGACCTTCTGATAGAAGCGATCCGCTACGGGGAGCGGCCAGAAGTTCGCGCACGCGTTGACGAGGTCATCAATGCGGACATCGGCGCTCGCCTGATATCGGTCCTCGAGGAGCGCGCCCTGTCCACCGTTGGCTCCGAGCTCTCCAACAACGAGGCCATCCGCCATCAGATGGAGCTCGCCCAGGCCCGCAAGCTTCAGCCTGGCTTCGTCGAGGCATTCTTCACCGCCGCACTTACCGACCTCGGTGGTCGCATCACGCCGAGAGAGCGCGGCCGCTTCGAGATCACGAGGGTCCCAGCGGCTATCCGCAGCAAGGAGCACGAAGCAACCGTCGGCGCACCGCTCCAGAGCGCGTACGAACGAGTGACCTTCGACAAGGACCGGATCACTCTCGACGACCGCGAAGGTGGCGTCCGCGCCGAGTTGCTCGCGCCGGGCAACCCCCTCGTCAAAGCCGTCATCGAGACCGTGCTCGAGCGATACGGCGCCACGCTTACGAGTGGATCGACGTTGGTTGACGCCACGGATGGTTCAACCGTTCCGCGAGTCCTCATCTACCTCGAGCACTCAGTGAGCGATGGGCGAATGACGGGAGGCAAGCGCAAGGTCGTCTCGACCCGCTTCCAGTTTGTTGAGGTAGACCCCGAAGGCAATGTCTCAGATCCAGGTGCTGAGCCGTACTTGAACTACGAGCCACTCACCGCCGACATCGTCGAGCGAGTCGTAGATCTCGACATCGATTGGACCAGCCGAGGGATCGATGAGATTGCTCGGGACTGGGCTACCGCCAACCTCGCCACGCCGCACTTTCGCGACATTGCGGGCGTCACCACCGCCCGCGTCGACAAGACCCGTCATGCGGTCGAGGAGCGCCTCAACAGCGAGATCCGATACTGGGACCGCCGCGCAGCTGAACTCAAACAACAAGAGATCCAAGGCAAGAAGCCACAACTCAACTCCGGCCGGGCTCGTCAGCGCGCAGACGACCTCGAGGCTCGCAAGACCAAGCGGTTCAGAGAACTCGATGCCGAAGCCGATCTAGTGAACCAAGCACCTCGGGTGGTCGCGGCGGCCCTGATACTTCCTCAGGGCTTCGTCGACCACCTACTCAACAAATCAGTCCGAAATGCAATCGACCCAGAAGTAGCGAAGGAGACCGACCGACGTGCCGTCGCTGCAGTAATGTCGGCGGAACGCTCCATCGGACGAGTTCCCGTAGAGCAAGCCCACAACAACCCTGGCTTCGACATCCTCTCGGAGGACCCAATGACTGGCATGGTCTACCAAGTCGAGGTGAAGGGGCACCGACCCGGGACCAAAGAGGTCAATGTCCACGCGCGCCAAGTCCGTCAAGCTCAGCAGAATCCCGAGCGCTTCCGCCTAGCCATTGTCATGGTGCCCAATGAGGCTGGTGAGGTGCCATCGGTTTCTTACTTCGTCCGACCGTTCGATGGCTACGACTTGCACTTTGCTCAGACGTACGTCCCGTTGAGCGTCGTAGGACTCGCCCCACATGCTTTGGAGCCACAGTGACCTACAAGAAGAAACTGATTGAAGTGGCCCTCCCGCTTGCCGTAATCAACGCGGAGTCCGCAAGGGAGAAGTCCATCCGACATGGACATCCGTCGACCTTGCACCTGTGGTGGGCCCGTCGGCCACTAGCCGCAGCCAGAGCCGTGCTCTGGGCTTCGCTCGTTGATGACCCCTCCGCCCATCCAGAGGAGTTTCCTACTGAAGCAGACCAGCTCGTGGAACGGAAGCGCCTTTTCGACATTCTCGAACGCCTAGTGCCATGGGAGGCGTCCAACGATCCCCGAATCATCGCGGAGGCCCGGGCTGAGATCGAACGTTCATGCGACGGCGATCTCCCCAAGGTGCTCGACCCCTTCGGTGGCGGAGGCGCCATTCCCCTTGAAGCACTGCGTCTCGGACTACCGACCTACACAGGGGACCTCAACCCTGTCGCGGTCCTCATTCAACGAGCCATGCTCGAAATCCCCGGTCGGTTCAAGGATAAGCCGTCCGTCGCGCTCGGAACGCGAAACAGGCAGGGTGTCGGCACGCGCGGTCTGGCCACAGATGTCGAGGCATATGGCAAGTGGATGCTCGATGAAGCGCAACATCGCATTGGACATCTCTACCCTTCAGTCGGCCTCAATGACGGAACTTCCGCCACCCCAATCGCTTGGATCTGGGCACGAACCGTCAAGTCGCCCGACCCATCGTGGTCAGGAAGTGTTCCATTGGTGCGGTCTTGGGTGTTGTCGAAGCGGCCGGGGAAGCCAACCGTATGGATCAACCCCATCGTTGATAGAGAGTCCAAGACGATCACGTACGAAGTGCGTACTGGCGGAACACCGCCAGAGCAAACTGTTACGCGAGGAAATGGCACCTGCCTCGCCACGGGAGCATCAATCCCTGGTAAGTACATCAAAGAAGAGGCGATGGCGGGACGCATGGGTGCCGTCCTGCTTGCGGTAGTGGCAGAAGGGCAGTCCGGACGTGTCTACGTTTCGCCCTCAGACATCGATCGGCAGGCAGCAGTAGTAACCCCTCCAGATCGGATTCCAACCGGGACGATCCCTTACGACCCACGAAACATATGGGTCACTAACTACGGGTTGACAGAATGGGCAGACCTGTTCACTGATCGTCAACTCGTGGCTATCTCGACGTTCTCGGATCTCCTCGGCGATGTGCGCAGCGTCATCGAGTCTGACTCAATTGCCGCGGGGCTCCTCGATGATGGCCGTCGACTGCACGATGGTGGCAATGAAGCTGCGGCATACGCAGATGCAGTGATCACATATCTTGCGTTTGTAGTCGACAAGTGTGCCGACTTCTGGTCTTCCATCTGCAGTTGGAACAGTACTGGGGAGAAGATTCGTCAAACATTCTCACGCCAGGCGATTCCAATGACGTGGGACTTTGCTGAGACGAATCCATTTTCGACTTCCTCCGGAAACTGGTACTCGATGGTTGAATGGGTTGCAAAGGTGGTGAGGAATCTCCCCCAACCAGTTGGGGCTCGTGCACACACCGCGCAGAGGGACGCACAGGCTCGCATCGCCGAAGTTGGCACATGCCTCATCTCAACCGATCCTCCATACTACGACAACATCTCGTATGCCGACCTCTCCGACTTTTTCTACGTGTGGCTTCGTCGTAACCTCCGCGATATCTGGCCAGATGAATGCGCGACGTTGGTGACACCGAAAGAAGAGGAACTCATTGCCAACCAATACCGAGCTGGCTCAAGACAAGCGGCAACTGAGCACTTCGAGCATGGAATGGAGCAGGTCTTCCGCCAGGCCGCCGCCAATGCGGATCCGCGCTTTCCGGCGACCGTCTTCTACGCCTTCAAAGCAACCGAATCAACAATGGAGGGCATAACTTCCACCGGATGGGAAACGTTCCTTTACGGACTGCTAGAGGCCGGTTACTCAATCACCGCTACGTGGCCAGTTCGCACTGAGAAGCCAGGACGTTCCATTTCAATTGGGACAGCAGCTCTCGCATCGTCAATCGTCCTAGCTTGTCGGCCTCGCGAGGTAAGCGCTCCAATGGCATCACGAGGTGACTTCATTGCAGCGTTGAAGAGAGAACTCGAGCCAGCTGTACGCATCCTCCAGCAAGAGAACATCGCACCGGTTGACCTTGCCCAATCAGCTATGGGCCCAGGCATCTCCATCTTTTCTCGGTACGCACGCGTGGTGGAAGCAGATGGCTCGACGATGACAATTCGAGGGGCGCTTGGACTAATCAACGATGCTCTGTCCGAAGTCCTTGGCGGAGAAGAATCGGAGTTCGACCCCGACACTCGTTTCGCCCTCACCTGGTTCGAACAGTTCGGACATAGCCCCGGGAAGTTCGGTGACGCAGACCTCTTGGCACGCGCCAAGAACACCACCGTTGATGGTGTTGCTGAAGCGGGAGTCGTTGTCAGTCGAGACGGCAACGTTCGTCTCGTTGAACGAGTTGACCTACCCCCGGACTGGGACCCTGCAACCGATCGACGGTTTACGGTGTGGGAGGCGACCCAGTACCTCATCCGTGCGCTCGACTCCTCTGAAACGGAGGCCGCGGCACTGCTAGCGCGCCTGGGGACAGGTGTAGGCGATCGGGCTCGCCAACTCGCCTACTTGCTCTACGGAATCTGTGACAAGAAGCGATGGTCAGATGAGGCGGGCTACTACAACATGCTCGTCACAGCTTGGCCCGAACTCGTCCGGCTCGTCGGCACAAGTCCGCTCCCGTCAGGCGAAGTGCGGTTGTTCTGATGCGATCTTCAGCGGCGTTGCCCGCTCCAAGTAACGAGGTTGGTACTTCATGGTGATGCCCCACAACGAACGAGTGGGTCGGGCTCTTGACGCAGTCCGCGACGGGCTGCGCCCGGTGTGTGAACTTGCCTGGGAAGCTCACTACGGGGCCGACTGGCTGTCCGTGATTCACGGTCGAGACAAGGGTGCGGCCGGGGTGGCCGATCCCAATGATCTGATCTTCCTCCTGAAGGGTATGCAGAACTCCTGGCAAGAGGTATGGCGTCAACACATGGGGCAAGCAGAACGCGCCTACGTGGGCGAACTCCGCGATGGAAGAAACTCCTGGGCGCACCAGAATCAGTTCAGTTCAGACGACGTCTATCGGCTTCTTGATACTGCCGAGCGCCTCCTGCAGGCGGTGAGTGCTCGTGACCAGATCCAGTTCGTTCAGCAACTCAAGCGAGACCTGCAGCGCCAGGTCTTCGACGAACAAGGACGTTCCGAAAGGCGTAAGACGGCAGCCAAGCCAACTGAAGGAGAGCCACTCAAGGGGCTCACCCCATGGCGCGACGTGATCACGCCCCACGCGGACGTCGCCAGCGGCCGGTTCGAGCAGGCGGAGTTCGCAGCAGACCTCTTCCAGGTCGCCACCAACAACGCCGACGCCGAGTACCAGGACCCCGTCGCATTCTTCGGTCGCACCTACCTCACTCACGGTCTTCGACAGCTCCTGACGGCTGCCGCCCGTCGCCTGTCGAGCCAAGGGGGCGATCCGGTGGTGGATCTCCAGACGAACTTCGGTGGCGGCAAGACCCACTCGATGATCGCCCTGTACCACCTCGCTTCAGGGATCTCAGCGTTGGAGCTGGCCGGGATTGGCGAACTGCTCGCCGAGGAGGGGATTGAACTGCCGAAATCGATTGCCCGAGCGGTGGTCGTCGGCCAGTTCATGTCACCGGCGTCCCCCAACGCCAAGGTTGGCGGCATTGAGACGCGGACCATCTGGGGCGAGATCGCCTACCAACTAGCCGGCGTCCCGGGGTACCGCCTCGTTGAGGCCGATGACCGGGCCGGAACCAACCCCGGCGAGAAGCTCATCGAACTGTTCCGACTCGCGGGACCATCGATCATCTTGATCGACGAGTGGGTCGCCTACGCCCGTCAGTTACCCGCCACCGAGAATGAGCCGGCGTTGATAGGTGGTCACTTCGATACGCAGTTCACCTTCGCCCAGACCTTGACCGAGGCCGCTGCGGCGGTACCGAATGTGGTGGTTCTGGTTTCAATCCCCGCGAGCGACATCGAGGTGGGGGGAGAGCGCGGTCGAGACGCCCTCGTTCGACTCAGCAACGTCGTGCGCCGCAAGTCGGC
>JABEUQ010000149.1 GCA_013044265.1 Acidimicrobiaceae bacterium | reverse complement strand
GCGCTGCACGTACCGGGTGCGGAGCACGAGAGTGCGTACAGGTTGGCGTCCCTACCCAGCTCTATCCTCGTCGCACCTCGTAGTTGGGCGGCCCTACCCCACTTCACGTTGGTTTGGTTCGATCCCATAAGGCGCGCAATCGAAATACCACCAACGACGGCAAATACTGCGATGCCGAAGACAACGACAAGCCGCGAGCGACGCAGGTTTCCCATCCGTGAAGCCTTTCGAACCATCGAAGGCGGCGCCGTCGTGCATGACCCGCACTTGCCCACAACGTAGCCGCCCTACGCCCTCATCACGATTTCCTCCATGATCCAGCCAATGACCTCGGCGCGCGGAGATCGAGACGACTTACTCCCTATTTCAAATCGTGAAAGTCGCGTGTGAAGGAGTGAACTCAGCAGTCTTAACACCGCCGTCAGCCCGAGTGCCTACACAGGTTCAACTGTTCTCGGTGACGTGACAGATTTCATTCGTAAGCGTACAAGCGGTGGGCCGTACAGGACTTGAACCTGTGACCCCTTGCGTGTCATACCGCTGGAACGCGTTCACGTAGGTCCCACGGGGTGCGTAACTCCCGTAGAGTAAAGGACTTATGTGGACATGCACAACACTGACACTCCCCATGGTTCATGGCGGTTGCTGACACGGTTGCTGACATTTTGGGCTACGAGCGAGGCTCTGCAGATCGAATACAACCCCGGAGCGACACCGACCGCACATCTCTAATAGCAACGTTCGTCATTGAGACAACATATGGGTTTGCGTAGTGACGTCGTTGGGCGTATGGTGAGAATTTGCAGGGGCAACGACACCCAAAGAGGTGCCAGAGGGGGTATGTCAATATGCGTATTCGTAAACTAGCGGCGGCCGCGATGACCGTCGTCGTCGTTTCCTTCGGGGGAGTAACGGTCGCATCGGCCAGCGCCAACGCGACTTCTGTGAGATCCGTCCAGGTTGGCGACTGGGCCACCTATGGCTGCATTTCGGCCCCGTGGGAGGGCACCACATACATTAATGCGTGGGCCCTTGACAACGTGACTTCGACTGTTCACTTCAACCAGGGGTTCGCCACTGAGGGTGGTACCTTCACGGCGTACTGCGACCCGAACACTGGCACCGGATTCATTGGCGCGACTTCGCCAATTGCCAATGGCGCATTCCATGGCAAGATGGACCCCACGGGAGCGAATATGTGGGGGAACCTGACCTACTACGGGACCAATGGCTGGGTCTTTACCGAGCAGTGGAACTTCAATACCACCATGGCGGAGTTCGGAGTACCTGCGAACACTCCGTACACCCAAACCGAGAACTTCACACTCTAGGCTGAGATGGCCCGTCCCGGCTCGTAAGCCAAAGCCTTTTGGTGGGGTTTACGAGTCGGGACGGGCCAGACTTTGCGGGACGGGCCAGACTTTGACCGACTTGAGTAGATTCATTATCGGGGCGTGAATCTCAGAAGTGGGTTCCGCGATTTGTGGCAGCCTCGATGGGTTGACGTTTGCTTCGGCGGGCCGACGTCAACAACCTCCGACTGGAGGTTATCCGGATGGACCTCCGCAGGAACTTACGGTAGATCCATGAACTGACAGTTCCATACCGCGTCAACTAATCGACGGCCTACCGAGTCGCTCCATGATTGCATCTGCCACCTTTTTGGGACCGTCAGACCACTTCGCTCCGAACCGTCCCGCCAGAAGCGGCGATAGCTCAGTTAGTCGCTCGATGGAGAGGTTGTAGAAGACTGGCAAAATAACCACCTTGCCATTGACGACCTCGCGCTGATTCAAGGCGTCGAGCTCTTGCTTGGGCCATTCCTTCTTGAAGAAACTGGGGCTCAGAATGACAACCCCATAGTCGCTATTTCTCAGGCCTTCGTCAATCTTTCGTCGCAAGCTGTCTCCTATAAGGATCTCCGCCTCATCTATCCACACGTCTACGCCACGATTATTAAGTTCTCGCGCAAGAGGTCGTGCGACTGGGACCTTGTCCTCAGATGCATGGCAGATGAATACACCGTACATGTGCTTCCTCTTTTTCGTTTCTGACGAGACTTGTATGGGTTTGACAGCAGTCGTTTCCGCTCCAGAATCGAGACCACCCACAACGACCTCTAGCTCCGCGATTCGTATACGAATATTGGCCTCCAGAATGTCGAGATCTTCGGCTGTGAGCCGATGTCGCATCGGTGGTGCAGGCGCGACGCCATAGAGGGAGGTACCTGCTGCACCAAAGTAGCGAAGAAGGCGGCGCCTGTTGGTTGCATTCCAAGATCCCCACGCAAGGTTAAGTGGTTCTAGCACGCTAGAGGTGAGCCCAAACTGCATGAAGACATCGTGATTCAACCGTTGGGTTGAATCCTTCGGTCGAGGTGTACTGACAACATCACGGGCGGCGGACAATTGAGCTAGGAGCTTTCCGCCTTTTCGAAGTTGACCACGTAAGTAGTTACGAGCTTCGGCAGAAGTGCCAAGTACCGGGGGAAGGACGCTCATTCTTAAGAGTTTGGCAGGTTGTAGGCGTGACAGAGAACCTTAAACGCGGAGTTTGGGGACATTCCCAGTACGACAAACACCGCAAACTGTAATGGTGCCCCCGCATCCCCATGTATGTCGAAGTGGGATTGTGCTGTGGAATCCGACGGTAGTATGCGGGGAGAGGACGTCCGCTTTCACGAACTGTCGGTTTCAATCATTGCTCGGTGACCAGTCGTTGAAGGCATGACTATGGTTGCGACTGGTGTCCTGGTACCGTCGATCGCAGCAGGAGAGTTAGAAATGCGAACTCATATTCCGTTGACGTTGTTTGCTGCAGCGCTATTCCTGAGTGGCTGCACGATTGGCGGCACTAAACCACCGAAGAAGGCCGAAGCTCCTACTACGACGACAACATCAACTGCGAAAGTCACGACATCGACGCTTTCGCCGGCGGACGCCATTTCTGCGGCGAGAAAGTATTTACGAGTCATTGTCGCCGACGACATTAAGTCCGTTGCGAGGGACGAGAAGGCTCTGGCTGCCGCGCCAGTTATGACCCAGCAGAGTTCAAATGCTTACACTCAATTCGCAAATGACATTCTGACTTTTCAATCACGGGTCGCGAGTTATAACTGGCCACGTTCAGCAGCTTCGGACGCACGTAAACTTGTGAGCGCGCTGTCGGCTGTGGCGGCGGACTTCCAACAGGCGGCGAGCGGTTCTCTTACGCCCAACTACAACCGTGACAATGACACTGAGATTGCCGATCTGCAACTTCTATCTGCCGATCTGAAAAACCTTTGATGTGCCTACCCTCCGCTTACCCCTGGTATCCCACGTTCCTCAATTAGACGGTGTGATAGCAAGAGGAGCCAGATGTCTCTTCAAGGGTGCGTCCCCTGTAACCACAGCACCCGCAAAGTGCAAGTTGTACGTGCGTGAACGAACTGGAACGCCTCGCGTGCCTATCCGGGATACGCGCAAGGCGTGAAACCAATCTTCATCATCGCAAGATCGGTCGGGCGCTTGCGGTTCTTGATGCGCTCGGCAAAATTGGCCATACCCTTCGCCGCTGATTCAATCGCTGGTTTCACTTCAGCCTGATCTACGAAGGCGGTTGGGTCGGAAAGCCACGGGAACGCCTTTCTGAATGCGGCGAGGTCACGATAGCAAGTCCGAACGGAAGCGCCCCACCATTCCGCCACTTCCTCGACAGACGGATCGTGTCCGAGGTCAGCTCGGGTGATCCCCCATATCCACGCCCAGGTGATCGCGGTGGCCGCCTTGAAGACACCGGCATTCGACACGGCGATCTGTAGCCACGTCGGAGTTCTCGCTTGACCCTGGTCACTCATCAGTTGGCACCCCCAAGTTGTCCCAACAATACTGCCATACTATGGCAGTATTGGTGTATGCTGTCAAAATATGGCAGTGCTTCTTGCCTCCGGTTGGGCCGACGAGCCCCGAGAACTAGCGTCGGGATTCGACACGCTCGTGCTGTCCCTTCGCGGCGTTGCCTCTCGGAAGTTCCTGGTCTCCCTCGCAGAGGCGAAGGAAGCCGCGCGCATGGTTTCGGACCTTGTTCCTTTTCAGTTCGGAGGTGATGAATTTCTCGTCGCTCCAGGAGCTCTAGCGCGACACACCTTCCGACTCCAACACGCCTGGGGCGTGCTGGGGATTAGTGACAGCGACAGGCTTCCCGTGGTGCGTTTTCAGCCGCACGCCGAGATCCTGCATTCGTTTGGCCCGCTCGGGGTGCGTGACTGGCTCGTCCATCTCGTATCCAGTCAGATCGAGGTGAGTAGTGACGTGGTAAGTCGCGTTGACCTGCACGCGGACTTTCAGAATCTGAATCTCGTCTCTGGTGATGTCGAGAACTTCGTCACACGCGCCACAATGAATTCGGTTCACCATAGTCACGACGTGTTCACCGGCGTGAGCTTTGGAAAACGCTCGTCGAGGTCCATCTCCGCACGCATCTACGACAAAACCGAAGAAATCGCCCGCAAGGGTGGGACTTACATGTTCGACCTGTGGGGCGAGACGTTCCTGCCCGACGAGATTGTTTGGCGGGTCGAGTGCGAGATGCATCGCGGATTTCTTCACAAGTTCGACATCACCACTCTCGATCATCTCCTAGAACACACCGGTGCCCTGTGGCAGTACTTCACGCAAGAGTGGCTCAGCCTGCGGTGTCCCACCGATGACAGCACCCGCTCGCGTTGGCCCTTCGATCTTCGTTGGCAACGTGTGCAACAAGCATCGTTCGCGAATCGCGTCGTCCAACTTGAGCGAGTGGCGGCCTCTCAGGTCCGCGAGACCGCCGAGAAAGAGGTCCCGTTCCTCCTCGGGGAGATCATGCGATGGGCCGCTATTCTCAATACCGACTCGATAGAGGAGACCCTTCGTACCATCCCCTCGCACCTGACGGAGAGGCTGGCGGCTAAGGGTTGGGATTTCGCAGAGCAGCAGCGCCAGAAGCGGATCTTGATGGGGCTGATCTCGTGACGCGACCACCGCAGAACACGGACGAGGGACCGGGCGTCCCGGGCGAACCCGGCGACGTCGCTCGCCGGGTCGACCGGGAGCCGGACCCTCGGTACCTGCTCACGGTGGAAGAGACGAGTAAGCGCCTCAGCATCAGTCGGACGCGGGTCTTCGGTCTCATCAACGCCGGGCAACTCATCTCGGTCAAGATCGGTCGAAGCACTCGGATCCCGACGAAGTGCATCGAGGAGTTCATCGACCGCCTTATCAGCGACCCGCAAATGCTGGCGCGGTTCTAACGGTGCGTACCACCTGACGTGCTCCAGAGCACGTCGGCCATGGCACTTGCGGCGGCCTCGCGGTCGGGATCGAGGATGTGTCCGTACACATCAGCGGTCATGCGGATCGAGGAGTGACCGAGCACTTCGCTCACGACCTGAAGTTTGACGCCCTGAGCGAGCATCAAGCTCGCCGCCGAATGGCGCAGTTCGTGCAAGTGCCAGTCACCGAGACCAGCCTCTCGACAGACCTTCTTGAAGTCTCTAAGGAGGTTGCGCGGATCAAGTGGGCCGCCTATCGAATTGGTGAAGATGAATCCGCTGT
>JABEUQ010000148.1 GCA_013044265.1 Acidimicrobiaceae bacterium | reverse complement strand
TTCAGAACTCGTCCACGTGGAGTTGGCCGATCTGGACCGACGACATCGAACCGTTGGTCTGTGGGTGAAGGGGGGTGGCAGACGAACTGCGTCGCTGCATGTCGGCACGATGGAACACCTCGAGTACTGGCTGGACCTACGCGGTGATGGGGCGGGGCCGTTGTTTCCCAGCCTGCGCAAAGGTGGCTATATTGGCGATCAGTCCATGTCGGATCATCAGTACTGGAAGATGCTGCACCAGCGTAGCGAGGAGGCCGAGGTGGATCCGGTGATCTCACCGCACGACCTTCGACGATGGTACGTGAGTTCGCTGCTCGACGAGGGCGTGGACGTTTTCCAGGTGATGCGTTCGGTCGGTCACAAGCGAGTCGACACCACGTTTCGCTACGACCGTCGCTCACAGAATCGGCTCCGCGACATTGTCGATGGCTTGAATCTTCCCGGTCTTGTGGATCTGGAGCGAGACGAGGATTAGGTGGCCGCTCTCACTGAGAGAGACGGGCGATAATCCAGCTGGCAGGTCAATCGTCCGACCTTGCAAGGCAACAGTTCGTGGAAAAGGTGTCGTGCCGGCGGTTCAGTTTTTGACGTTGAGATCCCGCGTTGGTGGAATCCTTGTGTCCTTATTGGCGTTTCGTCATCACGGTGGACGCATTACGCCGCGTACGCGTCACGACCTTGGTGGTGGCGCGAACGGTCACGAGAGTTGAGAGATAGGAAATGACGGTTCGGGCTCGCGACCTTGCCAGGGCGGAGTTGTGTGGCGCGTAGCCCGTCACGATCACCCACGCGCCACGCTCCAGATGGCGTGCTAACGCACGCAGTGCAAGGCGATCCACCAGAGTCATGGTCGAAACCCTCGCGCCAAACGTGAGCTGTACAGGGCGCGGACGCGGGATAGCAGGGGGCGAAGGTGCAGCCGTCGTCGTGGTGGTGGTGGCACCAATGGTTGTCGTCGTGGTCGACGTGGTCGATGTGGTCGACGTGGTCGACGTCGGGGCAAAAGGAATGAAAGGAGTTCCGTTCACCGGTGCTGGAGCAGTACCCCAGTCACTAGGAGCGGAGACGTAGACGTACCACGAATACGTTACATTCGGACGGAGATTGTTGAGCGTCCACGTGGTCGCGATTGTTGTGACGTCAAACACGTCGGTACCCGTCAAACTCTTGACGTACACGAAGTAGTTGAGGGAGTTACAAAGTGGCGTACCCGGGCTCTCAATCACCTGACAACCGCCCGCGACGTTGTAACCACTTGGCCAGCCACCAGTGTCGGCAGGAGGGCTCCACGTCAGCGTGACGCTATCGACCAGTGGCGTCGCAACCAAATTGGCGACTGGCCCCGGCTCGGTCACCAGAGTGCACGATAACAAGGTCGAACTATACAGAACCCCGTTGTAGGTGGATTGGACCTGCGCGCTGTAAGTTGCCTCGACCTGGAGTCCGCTGAAGGTCACACTTAGGGCGCAGCCGCCGGCCGCGCCAGCGCTCAGTGTCTGGGTCTGGACTGGATTGCCTGCGAGATACAGCGTGACCACGTAGGTTGGCGTGGTTGTGTTCGTGGTGGTCAGCGCTCCCCAGCAGAACGTGAGCTGGTTTGCGCCGGTTTGGGTGAGATTACCGTAGAGAGTTGTGTCCGCTCCGGCAAGGGGGGCACCAATTGGGACCAGCGACAGTACCATCGCGAGAGACAGCGCCATTGCCAGCGCGATCGAGTTCGGCGCATGCAATCGCGGCCCGAATCGGGCGTGACTCCCCATTGGCGCCGATCCTAATCCTTCGCCCCTCGCGCACATGGTGTCGACGATTGCAGATAGACACTCGGCGTTTGGTGGAGATGAAGGCGGTTTTAGTGCCTCAGATGGCTAAAAAGGCTCATTTAGGTTGAGGCGTGGTGCGGAGGCGCCCAGCCCAGCCAAGGCAGTCGACGTGTCGTCGTTGCGGCGCTAATCAATCGCATTACTGGGGCGGTGCCCAGATGGGGATGGTGCGCTGGCTACTGAGCGTCGAGCTCGGCGCGAAGCACCGCAAGGGGAACGGGCTGCCCATCACGAATGACGCCCCAGAAGGCCCAGCCGTTTGCAGCACCACCCTGGCGCACAGCCGATGCGGCCGCTGAAGGCGAGCCGAAGCGCTCGCCGTTGTAGATGATCTCGCCTGGTACCTGTGCTGTCGCCTCGGCGGGCCACTGGCCGTTCAGGCTCACCAGGCGGTCGCCACCGCGGAGTAGTTCCCGTTGGAACAGGTCAGCAAGCGAAACCTTCGACGAGTTCAGGCGCACCCGGGGGCTACGGTCGATCGCGGCAATCTCGGCCTCTTCGGCGGTTTCGTAGCCGAGCAGTCGCAGAGCGTGCGTCACACCACGAGCGATGGTCCAGAGGCTGGCTTGGTCCCACGCGGCCACCGTGTCATCACCGGGGTTCTGCCTATTGCTCGGCTTGGCGTAGTACGAGTTCACGAGCAGGCTGTGAACTTGTCCTTCGAGCCATCCGATCTCGGCGGTGTGGAAGGGCTCACGCTGGTTCGAAACAACGAGGAGGGCGCGTAGCCAACTGTCCTTCTCCTTCGTGTGGCGTAGCAGTCGCGTCTTCACCTGACCCGCCTTGCCTACGTAGGCACCCCAGGTGCCATCGGCAGCGACAGGCTCGAGCAGGATGTAGATACCCGAGGTATCCCACTGGTCCGACAACCGCGCGATGAAGTCCCGATGGACGAAGGCCAGGCGTAGCGCGTGGTTGCGGTCGATGAGTTCGATGGCCTCACCCGGTGCGTCGGGGACCAGCACCGTGAAGGGGAAGACATCAGCCTGCGCCACGAGCTCAGTTCTCCTCTGTGCTTGCCCTGGACCCGGCGACCAGGTCGAGAGTCGACCAGCCTCGGTCCGACGCAAGGTTGGCCGCGTCGGGCTTGTGCCAGTTGGAGGGGTCGCCCACCTTAACGCTGATCACTCTAGTCGCTTGTTCTGTGGGAACGACAACGCCTGCGCGCATATCGGCGAACTTGATCAACGCCTCTTGTGATGGCCGCAGGCTCGCCATGTCAGACGCCCATCTCGCAAGTCCCCGGGCTTTGGCGTGCGTCACTCCATTCGTGGCGCCGTCCTTGTCATCGACGTCCTTGACCTCGATGGCCCACACGACGTCGTTGGAGCAGTAGACGAGGTAGTCAGGGTAGGTGGTGCGCTCTTCGGTTGACGGTGCTGTGCCGGCCTGAGCGTCTTCGCCAGCGGAGTTACTGTCGATTGGTCGGTCGTAGACGACGCCAAGGTACTTCTCGTCTTGCTCGCCGTTCTTCCACCACCACTTCACAACACCGTCGGCGACTTGCTTTGCGAGGTACGCCTCGAAGCGCTTCTCGGGGTTGCTCCGATCAGTAGGCACGAGCGCGGGCTCGAAGAGGAAGCCCTTTCCTGCTACTTCGCAGTCCTTGCTCACGACCAGCTCGCTGGACGGCACCTCCCACTCATGCGTCGTCCGTCTCTTACCACGAGCCTCGGCAATGGCCGCAGCCTCCTCAACTGCTCGAGAGGCGACGCACGCTTGGTCAACGGCTTCCATGAAAGCCCCTTGGTGTCGCAGGGCGAAGTGCTGGACCTCATCGGTGGTCCATGTGGGGCGCTGGGTCTTGAACCACGACGTGATCACCTTCTTGATGCGAGACAAGCTCTGAGCGCGTGAGCGGTACGCACCGATGCGCGCGACCAGCAGCCGGTTATAGAGCGCCTGAACGATGACATCGTCGAGTTCACCCGTTGCTGACCCACCTTTCATCTCGTGGCCCGCGCCCGCATCGAGGACCTTGGTGGCAATGGCAGCATCGACAATGACGCTTGCCGGGGTTGATGTGAAGGGCTCGGACGTCAGCAGCGGTGCAACCTTCGTATCGAGGGCGTTGATGAGAGGCTTCGTAAGGTTGCCCGTCATTGGGTAGTGGAACTCACGGGTCCGAGGCTGGAATGTCGAGGACAACTTCAGGCCGCCCGTCGGGTAGGCATTCGTCCTCTTGATCGTCATGTCGCGAACCTTCGCATCGGGTTCGTCAGTCTCGATGCTCACCGTCACACCCTCGAGGTCAGAGAACACGTAGGCGAGGTTGAGGCTCTCGTCGTCGTAGCGCTTCTGCTCTGGCGAGCGGAGAATGCGACCCAAGGTCTGGATCTGGAAGATCGGTGACTTGGGGTCGCGGAACTGCACGAGGACCTGGGCACGAGGGCAGTCCCAACCAGTGGCAATGGCCTGCTTGAAGATCAGCGCGCGATACGGGCTGGTGTATAACGAGATGCTCTCGAGGTCATCGGAGTGGTCGCCCGACAGCCATGTCGCGAAGGTCTTGTCTTTGACCAGGCCTCGTTGTGCCAAGAACTTCTCGACGATCTCCGCCAGCTGCTCGGCCTTCTCGCCGTCGGGGTACTGCACCAAGAGGAGAGGACGTACTGGGGACCCCGCAGCGACGTAGGCCGCCGTGAGCGCTTCGACCTTCTCCCACGCGGCCCAGAGAACCTGGAACTGGAGCGAGTCTTTGGAGTGAACGGCCATGACCGCAGGGAGGTCCTCGTTGAGCAAGACGCTCTTGCGCACCATGCCTTCGGCTTCGACATCCTCGAACTTCACTCGGATCCAGTGATGAACCCCTTCCGTCAGCAGATCTGGATCGGGTTGCGCAGTCGGAGTGGCCGAGAGCTCGAGTTGGATGTAGGGCCTCTTCTCTTGGATCGCTCTCATCAGTTTGCTGGTGCGCGGAGCTTGGAGGCTCAGGTGGCTCTCGTCGACCACGGCGATCATGTCCAGCCCCTTGGCAGAGGCCGCGGCCAGGAGGGTGAAGAGCGTGGCGTTCTCTCCGTCAGCGAGCATCTTGTTCGCCCACTTGCCGTCCTTCTCCATGCGGAGCTTCTCCCAGTTGACGACGAAGACTGAACCGGGCGCGGGGTCCTGGTGTCTCACGATGTCGTCCTGGTCATCCAAGAGACGCACCTGGAGCGACGTGCCAACGAGAAGCGACGACAGCGCCTTGGCGGACTGCTTGTGGAGGTTGCCCTTGCCCGGGGTGAGCCACAAGACGATGAAGGGGTGCCCAGTTGGGTCGTCGTAGGCAGTTGACAGTGCAGCGGCGACCATGAACGTCTTGCCCGACCCAGTTGGCGCCTTCAGGACTACTAGACGGTCTTGTTCCTGGTCTATGGACGCAAGGGCGACGAGTGCGTCGGCCATCTTCTCGATTGCACGCGCTTGGTACTCGACTGGCTCGGGCGCACTCATGAGGCGAGTTCCCCATCGTCGAAGAGCGTCCGATTCGGTGCAAGGTTGCGAAGCTCTGCCATCATCTCAGCGGGCAGAGGCTGAACCGACCAGCCGGGCCAGAGTTCAGCAACCTCGGGTTCGATGCCTTGGTTGCTCCAAGTGAACAAGTAGGCGAGCCGCTGGTCTCCGTGGCGCACCTCCCTCTCCGCTTGTGCGTGAAGCTCTTCGTGGTCGGCGTCGATGGACGGAACAACCGCAACGCTCCGACCAGCGCCGAAGACCATCGAGAGGTCATCACTCACCTGCTTGACATCGGCGGCGAGTTCGCGGACTGCGACCAACTCCACTGTGTGGGCGGCGACGTCAACTCTCATCCGATCCGGATTCTTGTGACGCTTCATGAACGACGTCGCGTAGAAGCGCAGGGAACCCGGGAGCGGGTCTTGCGATCCACCTGACCACTTGCCAGTCAGTACGGCCTTACATCTGGGCTGGGTCACCGCTCGGCAGATGCCGTTCTCGTTGTTTGTCACGAGGATGCACTGACGGGAGCCGCCGTCCTTTGCGTTCAGTGCTGCGACGGCCTCCATAGTCGTCCCGGAACCCGCGAAGAAGTCGAGCACCAGGGCGTCCTGCTTCGGACAGATGCTCAGTAGGTACTCGACAAGCTTGACCGGCTTCGGGTAGGGGAAGGTCAAGCCCATGGTCTTCAGCTTGTTGCCAGCAGTCTCTGTTGTGCCCATGTTGAAGAGGACCGACAGGACGTGGCTCTGTGCCTCGGACCGTCGCTTGACGTTCTCGATTGCACCAGTGTGCGTCAGTTCGAAAACCGTCTCCTGGCCCTTGGTATCGGTCACTGGCGTCAAGTCGTTCTCAATGAACGTCCGGAGGAGGCGGGCGTTGGCCCAGCCACTCGATGCAACAACTTCCTTGACCAGCTTGCCACCCTTGACGACTACGTCACTCGAGTAATGGGGCCAAGCATCAGTTCGCGCCTTGATCGTCCCAGCATCGAAGGTTGCCGGGAAACCTACCGGCAAGGTGACAGAGGAGACAGGGTTCTTCGGACCGTTCTTGACAACCGAGTTGCGGATCTCATCGTTGTGGAGCTTGCTGCCCTCGTCCACGTTGGGGTCGATCAGTCCGGCCGCCTGGAATGCGTCCTTGTCGCGAGCAAAGACGTGGATGTACTCGTGGTTGATCTTGATCTGGGCTTGGTTGTCAAGGTTGCCGTCTGATCTCCAAACCAATGTGCTGACCCACGAGTCTTCTCCGAAGATGCTGTCCATAAGTAGGCGAAGCCTGCTGCACTCGTTGTCATCGATGCTGACAAGGATCAAACCGTTCTCAC
This sequence comes from Acidimicrobiaceae bacterium, assembly GCA_013044265.1. Taxonomy (GTDB): domain Bacteria; phylum Actinomycetota; class Acidimicrobiia; order Acidimicrobiales; family RAAP-2; genus RAAP-2. The sequence goes on along the minus strand of JABEUQ010000148.1, from coordinate 6,572 downwards.
TCAGCAGGTCATTGGCAAGGCGCAGCCTCTTGTCCATGAAGGAAAGCCAAGCTGAGTGTCTCCACTTGCTCTCTCTGTCGATCAAGTCATCGTTGTAGATGAACTCCTTGCCGGTGTTGTATGGCGGGTCGATGTAGATGATGTCCACGCGACCCTTGTGTGTGGCCTGCAAGGTATAGAGGGCGTGAAGGTTGTCACCCTCGATGAGGACGTGAGCTCCGTCAGAAGGCCGGGCCCCCTTCACGTCCAGGCTCTTCAAGTGGGTAAAGACCGGCACCTGGTCTGCGAGCAGACGCTCGACATCTTCCGGTATGTCTCGCCAGTTGAGACCCAGGGTCGCGCCAGTTTCCAGCTCGGCAACCTGCGCACGCAAGGCCGCAACCTCGATCGCCAAGTCCTCTTGGGACGGCTTGGTCTCATTCGGGTTGCTCGTCACGATGCCTTGATCCTTCCTGAGGTAGTTCGACGCATCAGTGTCGGCCCCCGGCATCAACGCTACCGCTGCTCTTGCGGCTCGTCTTGTTGTTCTTGCGAACCTGCGCACCCGCCCGCACCTTCGGTGGGCGGCCACGACGCGTGCGCTCGAACTTCACCGGGATCGCCGCGCCTGTCAGGTCGTCGGCCAGAACCGTTCGACCCAGCGCCTCGAGGTGGAGCTTTCCGATGACGAACAGGAGCTGCGTCGCTGCCTCGTCGCCTTCGCCAAAGACAACCTGCGCTGGGGTTGGAAGCGCGCCTATCAACACCGCCGTCGCGAAGGGCATCGTGTGAACAAGAAGCGTATCCAGTGCCTGTGGCGCCTGGAGGCTCTGAATATGCCCTATCGCAAGCGCAAGGGGCCCCTGCGCGGGATCGGCGTGCACGTGGGTCCGATGAGCCCGATCTGCCCCAAAGCCATCTGGGCGATGGTCTTCCAGTTCGACGAGACGAGAGACGGCAAGCAGTAACAATCCTGAACGTGATTGATGTCTATATGAGAGAGTGCCTCGTGAGCCAGGCGGAGCGATCCATTACTGCTGACGATGTGACCCGACCGCTCGATCGACTGGTCAACGAGCACGGCGTTCCCGCATATCCCCGCAAAGGGGCGGTGCTGAAGTTGCGGGTATGGATTCATTGACGCCCTTGACCTCCGCGGGGCCGCTGGTACCGTGAGGATATGCCGACGTCACGCGACCAGTACCTGAGCATCGCCGCGAGAGCGTTTGCGGACATGCTCCGCAAGATTCTCGGAGACTCGCTCCCACTCACCCCACCAGAGGAGTTGGGGAACCGAGCGGCCCTGAGCGTCACCGCAGGCGCCCGCTGGAGCGAGCTGGTCGGTCCCTTCACCGACGCGGCGGGGGCTGCGGCCTCGCTCGGACTAGTCTCACGCCAGGCCGTGAGCCAGCGCGTGTCTGCAGGGACACTGCTAGGGCTTCGGCTCGCCGGTCATCGGCCGGCGTCCTACGTGTTTCCCCTCTGGCAGTTCGAGGGGACCGTCCTCGATCACCTACCCGAGATCTTAAAACTCGCGGCATACGACCATCGAGACGCCGTGACCGGCTGGACCATCGCGTCCTGGCTGACCACGACGGACGAGAGGCTGGGACCCGACACAAAGCCGATCGACCGACTCGTCGCCGATGACCCGGGGCCGGTGCGCGCGCTGGCGCGGGAGCTCGCGCTGGAACTGACGGCGTAGATCCGGATGACCATACCCAGCGCTCTGGGGATTCCCCCCGAGGACCTCGACGACTTCCCGAGCTACATAGTGTCCGGAGAGTGGCACCGGTTGAGCGGCCGGCCAGGGCGTTGGCACTTCTCGACATCGACGCCGACCTCGAAAAAGGGTGGGCGTTTCGACCTGCGCGCGCCGCTCGGCACCTGCTACTGGGCGAGCAACTTCGATGGTGCGCTGGGTGAGGTGACTCAACGGGTACCCCACACGGTCGTCACGCGCCAGCGACTGCTGGGGCTGTATCACCACCGGGTCAAGCCCCACAACCCTCGAAGCGTTGCTGATCTCGTCTCGGCTCACGCACGTCGATTCGGTGTCAACGGTGAGATCCACACCACTCTCGACTACGTGGTGACCCGTGTCTGGGCCAGCGCCCTGCAGGATCGAGGGTGGCCGGGGCTGCGGTACGGGCTTCGCAGCGACCCCAGCCGGCGCGCTCATGGTCTCGCACTGTTCGGGCGGTCCGGTCTCGGCGTCACTCCGCGGGGCTTTGGCGGAGCCAGGACGCGCAAACTCGACGTCGCTGCGGCCGAGCGGCGGCTGGCGAAGTGGGGGGTTGAGGTCCTGCCTATTCCTGACGGCGTGCCCATCCGTCGCGTGTAGGTGATGATCCCGCTCCTGCGCTCGAGCTCACGCGACAGGGACGAGCTCTTCGAGAGCGCCCCGAAGACGCGGGGGCCCAGAGTCGTGCTCGACTTTGATCTCGGCCCACGAGATGAAGAGATGGACGACCTACTCTCGATCCTGAAACACCCCGCGGTTCAGGTGACCCGCTACGTAGGGGTGGTCGGCAGGGAGTGCGACCTGCCCTTCGTCATGACCCCTGGGACGACTGAGAAATTGTGGGTCGAGATGGCCATCCTCGGTGCTGAAGGGCACTTTGGAGGTGGCGTCGCCAGGTGGGGCAGTGGCCCTGGAGGAGAGGGAGGCCAGGCAGGACTGTGGGGTGATGACCTGGCTCGAGCTCGTCTCGACCCGAGCGATCCGAGTTACCCAAACCTTTCGCTCCAGGAAGGCGAAGACGCGCGCTGGCTCGCTGCGGCAGCAGCGCTGGCGGCCTCGAATCGCCGGGCCGACATCCTGGTGACTCGACGACCGTACCTGTTCTCCCAAGGTGCGCTTCTCGAGGTTTCGACGACCCCCTGCACCGTGGCCGACGCCATCGAGTTCGTGGGCTTCTGGTTACGACAGCGGGCGAAACCCTCCTATTGGGCAAACGGTGAGCTCTTCGATGGGTGGAGCCGCTGGGACTTCTACCGCACGGGCGCCTTGACCGCGACTCCTTATTTCTTCCTTCGTGAGGAGGGGCTCATCGCATCGGCGGCGGGAGAGGCGCGGGGGACTGATCTGGTGAACCATGCCTTCGGCGTGCTCCGGTACTTCATCGGAGCACTGTGGGCCCGCGATGACCTGCACCTTGTCCTCAACTTCCGGGGAAACGAGTGGGACTCGTCGGAGGCTCACCACCACGCGTCCGCGGTACTCCTCAACTTGCTCGGTGCCTGCGATGCGCTGGCGGGGTTCGTTCGGGAGCGGCTCGCATGGACGATGCAACCCCAGGCTGCGGCGCTGCATCGATCCACGTTTCAAGAGCAGCTGGAAGCCCGTGCACCCTCAGCATGGGCCGGCTTCACCAACGGACACGGACGCGAGTGGACTGAACTGCTCAACCTACTGCGCAACACGATCCACGGAGTACCGCTCCTGCCGCACCATGGCCTTCCCGATCCGCGGGCACCGATGTCCTTGGCTGGACAGAACCGGAGATCTAGGATCGAGGAGTTGATCGAGCTCCTCCATCCTGAAGGACTCGCCCCTGGGATCTCGATGACTGAGACCGGCGACGCTCTGCTCCTTCCCGGACCGATCTGCGACGTCCTCATCGCCAAGGTCGCCTCAACGCTCGAGGCGATCGCGCTCGGTCTGCGAGACGACCTGGATTCCGCGTGGGACCTGACGCGCGAAGTGGATGATGAGTCGCGGCTCGGTCAGATCGCGGCTCGACAGCTTGGCGTACCTGTATCCAGGATTTGAGTCTGGCCCCGGATTCAAGCGCATCGGGGACGGTGGCAACCGTGACAAACGCCACTTCAGCGCCACTCGACTCGCACGTCGAACTCTTCCCGTCCGTCCTCGGACTCGCCACTTTGACCGCCCACGACGCAGAGATCTCTCTGAACCGCCCCGGGTTTCATAGAGACGCGATCGTTTCCAAACTGGTGTCATCCACCAGCGCTGTTTGATCGTAATAGGCGGCCTCGAACATGGCCGGCGTGACCATGTGAGGTTTTGAAATGGTCGAAGCGCGCCGAGGTGGGTTGCCTCCGAGAAGCTCGGCGCGTGCACGCTGACTTGCCGCCTAAGGAATTGCGGGTTATTAAACGACGTCGCACTAGGGGAGTATGGTCGAAGACACCATTTCATCGACTAGGAGGAACCACTATGGTCAAGCGCCGCAGTGGGACGCCTTCCGCTGAGCAACGTCGGAGTCCCGCCTCCGACGCCAGTAGGTTTCCAGCTCCATTTCAATTGGGTGCGGCTCTCCTGGAGTGACATCCCCCCAGGTGTGAGTGTGGCGGCACAGCTCTTCTGATTGCTCGGGATCCACCACACCGAGCGCGGACTGTGATCTTCTTGTCTGTAGGTAGTATCAACTACAGAAAGAGGCTACGATGGCCTGCATCGCTCCACGTTCACGACCTTTGGTGCTGCGCGGCACCCTGACGACGTTCCGGCGTCGGTGCGGCAAGGCGACATGCCGGTGCGCGCAGGGCGAGCCGCACGAGAGCCCGGCGTTGGTCTTCACCGAGGGCGGTCGGACCAAGACTTTGACGCTCTCGGAGAAGGAGGTGGCCGAGGTGACGGCGGCCCTCGCGCGCTACGAGGCGGCCAAAGAGGAACTCGACGCCGCGGCGAACGCGGGGCTCGCCAAGCTACGCGGCCGTCGTCAGAGTCGTCGCGGAGAGCGCCAATGAACGTCGCTTCACTCGAGGTGTTCTCCTCTCCGCGGGGCACCTTCGAAGCGATCGTTCATTGGCTGGAGGGCGCCGAAGCGGCAGCGCTCTCCCACGGCGATCTCGAGGCTCAACTCGAGAGCCGTGGGCGCGAGTTGTTGCGCCAACTCTTCCAGTCTCAGCTGGACCTGCGCGCTCTCAGCGAGGCGCGCATCGAGGTCACCTGCGCCGAGGGAGTTGCGCATGCCGCGCTCGAGCCGGGGCATCGCCGCGCGCTGGGGACGATCTTCGGAGAGGTGATCGTCGAGCGCCTCGCCTATCGCCATCGCGGCCACGCCAACTGCTATCCGGCCGACGGGTCGCTCAACCTGCCCCGCGAGCGTCACTCGCACGGACTACGACGCCTCGCCGCCCTCGAGGCGTCACGCGGCTCGTTCGAGGAAGCGAGTGCGGCGATTACGCGCTTCTCGGGCCAGAAGATCGCCAAGCGCCAGGTCGAAGCCCTGACCGCCCGCTCGGCGGTTGACGTGGAGGACTTCTACCGACGCCGCGCGCACGAGCCGGCCAACGTGAGCGACGTGCTCGTGATCTCCGCCGATGGCAAGGGCATCGTCATGCGCCCCGCGTCGCTGCGCCCCGCGACCGCCGCCAAGGCGGCCGCCGCGTGCCACAAGCTCACCGGGCGACTGTCCAAGGGCGAAAAACGCAACCGCAAGCGCCTGGCCGAGGTCGGTGCCGTCTACGACCTGGCGCCCGTTGCCCGCACCCCCGCCGACGTGCTCGCCTCTAGACACAACGACGACACCGCAGCGCCACCCGCACCCAGGGCCAAGGCCAAGTGGGTGACCGCGAGCGTCGTGGACGACGCGGCGAGCGTGATCGCCACGGTCTTCGACGAGGCCGAGCGCCATGATCCGGAACATCGCCGTCGATGGGTCGGCCTCGTTGACGGGAACAACCACCAGATCGAGCGCATCCGCGCGGAAGCCAAGGCCCGAGGAATCGACGTGTTCATCGTGGTTGACCTGATCCACGTCCTTGAATACCTCTGGGGCGCGGCGTGGTGTTTCTTCGCCGAGGGCGATCCCGCCGTCGAAGCCTGGGTGCACGATCGGGCCCTGGCCGTCTTAGAGGGCACCGCGCGCGACGTCGCCGCGGGCATTCGACGCCGGGCGACCGCCGCAAAGCTGAGCAAGGACAAACGCCTGAAGGCTGACGCCTGCGCCACCTATCTGGTCAACAAGGCCGACTACCTCGACTACCCGACTGCCCTGGCCCAAGGGTGGCCCATCGCGAGCGGCGTGATCGAGGGGACCTGTCGCTACCTCGTCGCTGATCGCATGGACATCACCGGAGCCCGCTGGAGCGTCGAAGGCGCGGAGGCCGTCCTCAAGTTACGAGCCGTTCGTGCCAACGGCGACTTCCAGGACTACTGGAGATTCCACCTCGACGAGGAACGACACCGGATCCACGAGACGCGCTACGCCGACCAGACGATCCCGATCGCTGCGTGACGTCACTCCAGGAGAGCCGCACCCATTTCAATTCAACCTCTTGAAGCGTCTCTCTGAAGACGACTCAGAGTAAAGCGAAATCAGCGAGGGGTTGAAGACGTTTGGTTCAACTCGGTCTCGCTACGTCGACGCAAATTCGTAATTCTCCGTGCTTTCTGCAACCAGTAGAGGGCCGTCATAGCAACAAACATGATCAAGGTCGCCGGCCATGATGCGCCGAGCAAGAACTTCATCGCAAGAGCGAAGACGGCGCCACCGACGAAAGGTGCGATCGCCCGGAGCGCTGGGCGCGTCTCAGCGCGGGCCAGCACCTGGCGCTCGCGATCGTCAAGGGATTCCTCTTCGGACGATCTGGCCAATCCGTACCGCCGGACCTCACCCGCG
>JABEUQ010000147.1 GCA_013044265.1 Acidimicrobiaceae bacterium | reverse complement strand
CGAAGTCCGACACCGTCTGGAAACGGCGACCGGGGCTGGTTGGTTTGCGGTGACGCAGTGCCATGGCAGTCCTTAGTTCTCGAAGAGGTTGATCGAGTCACCCTCGGCGAGGGTAACGATGGCCCGCTTCGTGTTGGGGCGCGTGCCCACAACACCGGTGCGACTGTTGCGCGTCGACTTACCCTTGCGGTTGAGAGTGTTGACGTTGGTGACCTTGACATTGAAGGCCTGCTCGACGGCGTTACGCACGTCGATTTTGGTGGCCCGGGGGTCCACCACGAACACGTAGGTCCGGTTCTCCATCAGATCCGTGGTCTTCTCTGAGACCACCGGACGGATAAGGACGCTCATGGCATCACGCATTAGTAGTCTCCTTCGCGGTCGGCAGGGTCGCGTCGGTGAAGAGCACCCAGTCCGAGTCCAAGACGTCGTAGGCATTGACTTCACCAGCGTCGATGGTCTTCACGTTCTGCAGGTTGGCGAACGAGTGAAACGCCACCGAATCCTCACGGTTCAGAACAACGAGAATCTTGCCCGAAAGACCCATGGCACCGAGTGAACTAACGGCGTCCTTGGTCTTGGGCGTGGTCCAGGCATCGAAACCGTCGACCAACGCCACGCGCGACTCAGATGCACGGTCCGACAAGGCCGAGTACAGCGCCAAGCGAATCATCTTCTTGGGGGTCTTCTGGTCGTACTTACGAGGCTTTGGCCCCAGAGCAACTCCACCGCCGGGGTAGTGCGGCGCACGGATAGTTCCCTGACGTGCCCCTCCGGTACCCTTCTGGTTGAATGGCTTCTTGCCACCACCGCTGACTTGCTTACGAGTCTTGGTCGACTGAGTACCGGCGCGCTTGGCGGCCAGCTGTGCCTTGACGACTTGGTGCAATACCGCCATATTGGGTTCGAGGCCGAAAATAGAGGGCTCTAACTGCACCGTGCCGAGCTCCTTGCCATCGAGGCTCTTGCGAGCGGCGCTGCGCTGAGCGGGCTCGGGGCGTTCCTTCTTCACGGGACCGCGCAAGGTAAAGACGTCGCTCATCGAGCACCTCCAGCCTTCATCGGGTTCTTCACAGACGTACGTAGAACAACAACACCGCCACGCGGGCCGGGCACGGCGCCCTTGACGAGGACCAGACTGCGTTCGGCATCGACACCAATGACTTCGAGGTTCGTGGTGGTCACCTGACCGCCACCCATCCGACCAGCCATCTTGGTGCCCTTAAACACACGACCCGGCGTCGAACAGGCGCCAATGGAGCCCGGCGCACGGTGGTGCTTGTGGTTACCGTGCGCAGCACCCTGACCTGAGAAGTTGTGACGCTTCATACCACCAGCGAAGCCCTTACCCTTGCTCACGGCCGTGGCGTCGATCATCTCGCCCTTTTCAAAGATGTCAGCCAGAATCTCCTGGCCAACCGAGTACGCCGAGACGTCGTCGAGACGCAACTCGACGAGCTTCTTGCCCGGGGTGACACCCGCCTTGTCGAAGTGACCGAGCTCGGGCTTGGTCAGCGTGGAGGTGCGACGGGTTCCCCACGTCACCTGTACCGCCGAGTAGCCCTCCTTCTCGGGAGTCTTTACCTGGACGACGCGAGCTGGGCTGACCTTGACCACAGTCACTGGAATGGCCCGATTCTGGGCGTCCCAGACTTGGGTCATGCCCACCTTCTCGCCGACGATCGCTTTGGTCGCCACGTGTGCCTCTCTTCTTCCTAAACCTGCGTATCGGTTGTCCCGACACACAGACGCTCCGCCGGGCCATGAAAACCCGAACGGAGCGCTCGACTTGTTTGGTTCAGTGTCCCTCGAATGAGGCGACTGAACACTTCTGTTGTTTCCCTTCGTTATGACAGGGGTACTAACCGTACACCACGAGGCCACACGGACGCAAAACGTCCGTGTGGCCTCGTGAGTACCTAATTCTGACGAATCTTGATCTCGATGTCCACGCCGGCGGGAAGGTCGAGTCGCTGAAGCGAGTCGACGGTCTTCGCCGAGTGGTCCACGATGTCCAACAGGCGCTTGTGCACCCGCATCTCGAAGTGCTCACGAGAATCCTTGTGCTTGTGCGGCCCGCGAACCACCGTGTAACGGTGCTTCGCGGTCGGCAGCGGCACGGGACCCTGCACGCGGGCGTTGGTACGCTCCACGGTCTGCACAATCTTCGCGCAGGACTGGTCCAAGACCTGGTGGTCGAAGGCCTTCAGCCGGATTCTGATCATTTGACGGTTGTCGGCCATGTCGACTCCTACTTCAGAATCTTGACGACGCGACCCGAACCAACGGTACGGCCACCCTCGCGGATGGAGAAGGTCAGACCCTCTTCCATGGCGATCGGCTTACCCAAGGTCACGGTCATCTCGGTGTTGTCTCCCGGCATGACCATCTCGGTGCCCGCGGGCAACTCGATGGTTCCGGTGACGTCGGTGGTGCGGAAGTAGAACTGCGGACGGTAGTTCGCGAAGAACGGCTTGTGACGGCCACCCTCGTTCTTGGTCAGCACGTAGACCGAGGCCTCGAAGATCGTGTGAGGGGTAATGGTACCGGGCTTGCACAGCACCTGTCCGCGCTCGACGTCTTCCTTCTTCGTACCACGCAACAGGGCGCCGAGGTTGTCGCCAGCCTGACCCTGGTCCAGCAGCTTGCGGAACATCTCGATGCCGGTGACGACGGTCTTGGTCGTGGGACGCAGTCCGACGATCTCGACTTCGTCGCCGACCTTGATGATGCCCTGCTCGACCTTGCCGGTCACCACGGTGCCTCGACCGGTGATCGACATGACGTCCTCGATGGACATCAAGAACGGCTTGTCGGTGGAGCGCTCAGGCTCGGGAATGTAGGCGTCAACGGCGTCCATGAGTTCCATGACCTTGTCGCCCCACGCCTCGTCGCCCTCGAGGGCCTTGAGAGCGGAGACGCGCACGATCGGAATGTCGTCGCCCGGGAAGTCGTAGCTGGTCAACAGCTCGCGAATCTCCATCTCGACGAGCTCCAAGAGCTCCTCGTCGTCGACCATGTCAGCCTTGTTGAGGGCCACGACGATATAGGGCACACCCACCTGGCGCGCGAGCAAGACGTGCTCACGGGTCTGGGGCATGGGACCGTCGGTGGCGGACACGACCAGAATGGCACCATCCACCTGGGCGGCACCAGTAATCATGTTCTTGACGTAGTCGGCGTGGCCGGGCATGTCAACGTGGGCGTAGTGACGCTTCTCGGTCTCGTACTCCACGTGGGCAATCGAAATGGTGATGCCGCGCTGGCGCTCTTCGGGGGCCTTGTCGATCTGGTCGAAGGGCGTGAAGGCGGTACCCGGCAAGCGGGTCGAGAGAACCTTGGTGATGGCGGCGGTAAGAGTGGTCTTACCGTGGTCAATGTGACCCATGGTTCCGATATTTACGTGCGGCTTTGTGCGCTCGAACTTCTGCTTTGCCATTGTCGGGGACTTACTTTCTGTCTCGTGACGAACCCGATATGAGTCCGTCGGTTTTGTTTCGGCCCTCCCCGACGACGGTTTGGACCTTGGTTTCACTGGTTACCCAGCGGTTACTGCTTCTTACGCGCCGGTGGCCTTGGCCACGATCTCCTTAGCAATCGAGTCAGGTACTTCTGCGTACGAGTGGAACTGCATACTGTACGTCGCGCGCCCTTGGGTGCGAGAACGCAGGTCAGTAGCGTAGCCGAACATGTCCGCCAGGGGCACCAGAGCCTTGATGGTCTGACCATTTCCCTGTTGTTCCATGCCTTCGATGCGCCCGCGGCGCGACGACAGGTCACCGATCACGTCACCCATGTAGTCCTCGGGAGTGACGACCTCGACGGCCATCACCGGTTCGAGCAATACCGGACTCGCCAATCGAGCGGCCTTCTTCACGGCGATAGAGCCAGCGATTTTGAACGCCATTTCTGAGGAGTCGACATCGTGGTACGAGCCGAAAGTCAGGCGCACGCGCACGTCGACCATGGGATAGCCCGCGAGGACACCCGACGTCAGGGCCTCGGTGATGCCCTGGTTGACTGGGCCGATGTACTCCTTGGGGATCACACCGCCAGAGATCTCGTCCACGAACTCGTAACCGCCGCCGGGCCCGGTGGGCTCCAGGGTGATGACGACGTGGCCGTACTGACCCTTACCACCGGTCTGGCGCACGTACTTCTCTTCGACCTTCTCCACCTTCTTGCGAACAGTCTCGCGGTAGGCCACCTGGGGCTTACCCACGTTGGCGTCCACCGCGAATTCACGCAACATGCGGTCCACGAGCACTTCGAGGTGCAACTCGCCCATTCCCGAAATAACGGTTTGGGCGGTTTCTTCGTCGGTGCGCACACGGAACGTCGGGTCCTCCTCAGAGAGCGCGTACAGCGCCTTGGAGAGCTTGTCCTGGTCGGCCTTGGTCTTGGGCTCGACGGCGACGTGGATGACCGGCTCGGGGAACACGAGGTTCTCGAGCTGAATGGGCTTGTCAATCGCCGAGAGCGTGTCACCCGTGGTGACCTGCTTGAGGCCCACCGCGGCGACGATGTCACCGGTGCGGATGGTGTCGAGGTCTTCTCGGTTGTTCGCGTGCATCAACAACAGGCGACTGAGGCGCTCCTTCTTCGAGCCCTTCGTGGTGTTGATGACGGTGTCACCCTTTTCCAAAGTACCCGAGTAGACCCGCAGGAAGGTCAACTTACCAACGAACGGGTCAGTCATGATCTTGAAGGCCAGCGCCGAGAAGGGCTCGGCATCGTCGGCGTTGCGGAACTCCTGGTCTTCCTTGCCCGGCTTGGTTCCGTGCGTCGGCGGCAGGTCGAGTGGCGACGGCAAGTAGTCCACCACCGCGTCGAGCATGGGCTGAACACCCTTGTTCTTGAATGCCGAGCCATTGAGGATTGGCACGCAGTGACCACCCAGGGTCCCACGGCGCAGTGCCGCGTGCAGGTCGTCGGTCGAGGGCACTTCGTCGCCGAGAACCTTCTCCATCAACTCATCGTCAAAGGTGGTCAAGATGTCGATCAGATTCGCGTGGTAGTCCTCGGCCTGAGCCTTGTACTCCTCAGGAATTGGCACGACCTCGAGCTTCTCGCCCTTGTCGTCGTGGTAGATCGTCGCGTTCATAGCCACGACGTCGATGATGCCCAAGTACGCTCCTTCAGCACCAATCGGCAGCTGGATAACAGCTGGCACACAGTTCAAACGATCGGCGATCATGTCGACGCAACGAAAGAAGTCCGCACCCGTGCGGTCCATCTTGTTCACGAAACAGATACGCGGCACGTTGTACTTGTTGGCTTGGCGCCAGACGGTCTCGGTCTGGGGCTCAACGCCGGCCACGGCGTCGAAGACTGCTACCGCACCGTCGAGCACACGGAGCGACCGCTCAACTTCCACCGTAAAGTCAACGTGACCAGGGGTGTCAATAATGTTGATGCGGTGGCCCTTCCAGTAACAGGTCGTCGCCGCGGAAGTGATCGTGATGCCGCGCTCCTGCTCTTGGACCATCCAGTCCATAACCGCAGCACCCTCGTGCACTTCACCAATCTTGTAACTCTTACCGGTGTAATACAAGATGCGCTCAGTCGTGGTGGTCTTACCGGCGTCGATGTGCGCCATAATGCCAATATTGCGAACCTTGTCGAGGGAGATTTCGCGGGGGGTGCTCATGTGAATACTTTCTTTACTTACCAGCGGTAGTGCGCGAACGCCTTGTTGGATTCGGCCATCTTGGCCATGTCTTCCTTGCGCTTGACAGCGGCGCCCACGCCGTTGGAAGCATCAATGATCTCGTTAGCGAGGCGCTCGGCCATCGTCTTCTCACGACGCTTCTTGGAGAAGTCAGTCAGCCAGCGGATGGCCAGCGTGGTCGCGCGACGAGGACGTACTTCGACCGGGACCTGGTACGTCGTACCACCAACACGGCGGCTACGAACTTCGAGCTCGGGACGGACGTTCTCCAGTGCGCGCTTCAACGCGGCGACCGGGTCGGCACCAGTCTTCTCCTCAACCATTTCGAGGGCGGTGTAGACGATACGCTCGGCGATGGTGCGCTTGCCACGCTCAAGGATCTTGTTGGTGATCTGAGTCACCAACACGGACTTGTAAATCGGGTCAGCCGGAACTTCACGGCGGACGGCGGGTCCTTTACGAGGCATTACTTCTCCTTCTTAGCGCCGTAGCGACTACGGGCCTGCTTACGGTCACGCACACCCGAGGTGTCCAGTGCGCCGCGAATGATCTTGTAACGAACACCCGGAAGGTCCTTGACACGACCGCCTCGAACGAGGACGATCGAGTGCTCTTGAAGGTTGTGACCCACACCCGGGATGTAGGCCGTCACTTCGACACCCGAGGTCAGGCGCACGCGCGCGACCTTACGCAGGGCCGAGTTCGGCTTCTTGGGCGTGACCGTGTGCACGCGGGTGCACACGCCACGACGCTGAGGAGCCCCCTTGAGGGCCGGCGTCTTGGTCTTGGATACTTTGTCCTGTCGGCCCTTTCGGACCAACTGTGCAATTGTGGGCACGCAGAACCTCTTCTAGTTGTACATCGTT
>JABEUQ010000146.1 GCA_013044265.1 Acidimicrobiaceae bacterium | reverse complement strand
GTCGACGCGAGCGTGACCTAAAATCGCCAGCGCCATGTTGATACGACGCATCCTTCCCTCGGAGTACGAGGCGCTCGGCCTGATCACGCTGACGGCCTATCGCCAACTCACCCACGGAGAGCCCCTCGGTCCCTACGAACAACAACTACTCGACGTCGCCACGCGCGCGCAGGACTCGGAGGTCTACGTCGCCCTCGATGACGAGGGACACCTCATGGGGGGTGTCACCTTCGTGCCGGGGCCCGAACGCGCTATGGCCGAATTCCGTGACCCCCAGGCGTGCGGCATTCGGATGTTGGCGACCGACCCGGAGTTCCAGGGACGCGGGGCGGGGCGGGCCCTGGTGCACACCTGCGTCCAACGAGCTCGCGAGGAGCATCGCGCGCGCATCATTTTGCACTCGGCCCCCGCCATGACCCTGGCGCAATCGATGTACCTGCGCATGGGTTTCGTGCGGGTGCACGAGCTGGACGAATTCATCCACGAGGGAGCCAACGCCGAGGGCGAGGGCGTGGCCCTGCACCTGAAGGCCTTCGCCTTCACCCTTGAGGGGACGCTCGAGGGAGACGTCTGAGAACCGAATCGGGCATCGTGGCGCTGTCACGACGCCCCGCGAGCACCACTCGTTGCGCGACCCTCGTCGTGGGACGTTGCGGGTTATTTTCACAGGGCTTTCACAGTCTCTAGCCGATTCCGACCTCGCCCACCGCCACATTTAAGTTGTTCTTAATCCGGCGCTAACTGGTGTTCACCAACGACCCTCATAATGAATTCAACACCGCGTAGTAGGAGGCTCCATGGACTGGACGACGAATAACGAGAGTGAGAGCAACGAGGCCCCCGAGGTCGTGCACGCTCCTGGCTTGGAAGAGGATTCTCAAGTCTCACCAGCGCCCGAGTTACCTCGAACCACCCCGTCACGCCGCGTAGCGCTGCCGACGGGAGTCGTCGTCACCGCCGGACTGGTCCTCGTCGCGGCCATTGGTGCGTCGGGTTTCGTCATCGGGCACTACATGGGACGTTCTGGCACTAATTCCGCCACGGGCAACTACTCCGAGACACCGAACTTCGGCTTCCAACTCCCGGGCGGCGCGTCCGGTTCCTTCGGTAACTTCTCGGGCGGCACCGCGACGCCCACGACGTTGCCGGCCAACGCACCATCAGCGGCAACTGCCGCCAGTATCGCCGCGAAGGTCAACCCGGGCGTCGTGGACATCTCGACGACCTCGAAGTACCAGTCCACGAGTGCGGCCGGCACCGGGATGGTGCTCTCGTCCAACGGCCTCGTGCTCACCAACAACCACGTCATCAACGGCGCCACTTCTATCTCGGTGCGCTTAGTGAGCACCGGCGCTACCTACAGCGCCACGGTCCTGGGCTACAGCGTGACCAACGACGTCGCGCTGTTACAACTCAGTCACGCGTCAGGACTCGCCACGGTCACGACCGCGGACTCCTCCGCGGTGAGCGCCACGCAGCCCGTCGTGGCGATCGGTAACGCTGGCGGAGTGGGCGGCACCCCCAGTGTCGCACCCGGTGCGGTGATCGCGACGAACCAGTCGCTGACGGCCTCGGACCCGAGCAACCTCACCGGAGTCGAGAAGTTGTCCAACATGATTCAAATCAACGCCGACATCCAGCCCGGTGACTCGGGCGGACCACTCGTGAACACCCGAGGACAAGTCATTGGCATGGACACCGCGGGCTCCACGTCGGGTTCGGGCTTCGGCTACCAGTCCAGCACCGCCGCCACTCAGGGGTACGCGATCCCGATCAACACCGCGTTGTCGGTCGTGCACACCATTCAAAGCGGGACGTCCACAGCCTCGGTCCACGTCGGAGCCACACCGATTCTGGGTATCGAGATCAGCGCAACCCTCTCGGGCTTCGAGGGATCGACGTCGAACATCGCGGGCGTTCAGATCGCTGGTCTGGCCACGGGAACACCGGCGGCCTCTTCGAGTCTGGCGGCGGGTGACGTGATCACCGCCATCAATGGTCAGAGCGTGACCAGTCCGACGCAGTTGTCGGCAATCGTGCAAAAGTACGCCCCCGGTGACACGCTGACGCTCAGTTACACCACCCTCAGTGGAACGTCATCAACAGTGAAGGTCACTCTCATCCCGGGACCGGCTCTCTAGGCGAGTTCTAGAGACGAGCACGCTTTCACCACGACCGATGGCGGGGATAATTGTCCCCGCCATCGGTCGTGGTGGGGATAGTTCCAGTGGACGTGAACGTGGCTCGTGAGGGTCCCGCCACCACACCTCAGTGGTTCAGGCCACCACCCGGGGTCACGGGACCCTGATAGGACCAAGGAAAGTCGATCCACTGATCGGTCTTCTTCCAGGAATAGTCGGGGACGATGACCGTCTGGGGCTTCTCGTACAAGACGGCCGAGCGCACGTCGCGCACGGTTTCGGCACAGAAATCCACCACCAACTTGAGGGTGTGCCCCGAGTCCGCGACGTCGTCGGCGATCAACACCACCGCGCCCGAGAGGTCCACTTTGCTCGGCACGGGGGGCAGCACGACCGGCAGATCGAGACGCTCATCGACACCCGTGTAGAACTCGACCGACATCATGAAGGCATTCTTCACGTTCAGGGCGTAGCCCAGTCCCGCCCCCAAGAAGAAGCCCCCGCGCGCGATGGAGAGCACGATGTCGGGCTCGAAGCCAGAGTCGCAGATCTGTTGAGCCAATTCGCGCGTCGCACGACCGAAGTCTTCGTAGGTCAGTCGCTCGCGTGAGGCCATCTGAAAACGCTAGACGACAGCGCGCACGGCACTCGCTCACCACGATGGATATATTTGCGTGAATGGACTACACCACACTCGGACACACTGGACTACAGGTCTCACGCATCACCCTGGGCTGCATGAGTTACGGCGTGCCCTCGCGAGGTCGCCAGTCGTGGTCGATCGACCACGAAGGAGCCCTGCCCTATTTTCGCCAGGCCCTCGACCTCGGCATCAACTTCTTTGACACCGCCAACGTCTACTCCGACGGTTCGTCCGAGGAGATCACCGGCGCCGCGTTGCTCTCGATGGTCCCGCGCGACGAAGTAGTCATCGCCACCAAGGTCAACGGTCGGATGAATGAGAGCGTGAACGGGATGGGGCTCTCGCGCAAGGCCATCCTCAGCGAGATCGACCACAGTCTGCAGCGTTTGGGTACCGACTACGTCGACCTGTACCAGATCCATCGCTGGGACTACGCGACGCCCATCGAAGAGACTCTCGAGGCTCTCAATGACGTGGTACGCGCCGGCAAGGCGCGCTACATCGGCGCCTCCTCGATGTTCGCCTGGCAGTTCGCCCAGGCGCTCCACCTCTCGGATATGAACGGCTGGAGCCGATTCGTCTCCATGCAGAATTACTACAACTTGCTCTACCGCGAGGAGGAGCGCGAAATGCTGCCCCTCTGTGAGGATCAGGGCATCGGAGTGATTCCCTGGAGTCCCCTCGCCCGCGGTCGTCTGACCCGTCCTTGGGACGCGCAGACCGCGCGCAGCGAGAGTGATGAGTTCGGCGCCACCCTCTACGACGACGGCGACAAGCCGGTCGTGGACGCGGTGCTGCGCATCGCGAGTGATCACGGCGTCGCCCCCGCCCAGATCGCCCTGGCCTGGGTTCTCGCCAATCCGACGATCACCAGCCCCATCGTGGGAGCGACCAAACCCCACCACCTCGACGACGCCGTGGCCGCACTGTCGATCGAACTCGACGACGCGGAGATCGCAGCCCTCGAAGAGCACTATCGCCCCCATCACGTGATCGGCCTGGCGAGTCCCTCGGCGCGCCGATAGCGAGTCGTACGTCGCACCAGCCTGCGTCCATACGGTGACGGCAGAATCATCTGTTCGGCGCCACCCTTCGACCTCTAGACCTCGAGCGCCCGGCCCTGCACTGTGCGGCGTTCGGGTCACTCGAATGGGCCACGACGTGATGACACGCGACGTCACTGCGCGCGCATTCGCCAGGGGCATCGCGCCATAAGGTGTCGGCGATGATTCCTCTCTCCGTCCTGGACCTCGCGACCGTGACCTCGGGGTCAACCCCCGCCCACGCCCTTCGCGACACGACCGCGATGGCCCACGTCGCCGAACGCTTGGGCTATCACCGCTTCTGGGTCGCTGAACATCACGCCATGGCGGCCGTCGCCAGCTCCGCACCGGCGGTGTTGATCGCTCACCTGGCACACGCCACGACGACGATCCGCCTGGGCTCGGGTGGTGTGATGTTGCCCAATCACGCGCCGCTGGTGGTAGCCGAACAGTTCGCCACCCTCGAGGCACTCTTTCCAGGACGCATCGACCTCGGCCTCGGCCGCGCGCCCGGCACTGACCACGTCACCGCGCGCGCACTTCGGCGCGCGAGCGACCTCCAGGCCAACTCCTTCCCCCACGACGTCGTCGAGTTGATGAACTACCTCGTTCCACAACCCTCCCCCCCTCACCCGGCTCCCACTCCCGGAGCGGGGTACCTGCCCGACGTGTGGCTCCTCGGATCCTCCACCTACAGTGCTCAGCTCGCGGGTCAGTTGGGACTGCCCTTTTCTTTCGCGTACCACTTCGCCCCGGCAATGCTGGACCAGGCGCTCGAGGTCTACCGGTTGAACTTTCGCGCCTCACGATTCCTCGAGTATCCCTATGTCATGGTGGCGGCCTCGGTCATTTGTGCGCCCGACGACGAGCGGGCACGCTGGCTCTCGGGATCGAGTGCCCTCAACGTGCTCCAGCGCATCCAGGGACGGCCCGGTCCCCTGCCCAGTCCCGAGGAAGCGGCCGAGGTCGAAATGACCGGGGTCGACGCGGCCTTCGTCGCCGAGGCTCTCGCCACACACTTCATTGGGTCGCCCGCGCGGGTGCGCGAGGGACTCACGACATTACAGGTTCGTACCCACGCCGACGAGATCATGGTCTCGACGCGAATCCATGACGTCGACGAACGTCGTATGTCCCTCGAGCTCCTCGCTCGCGAGTGGGGACTAGTCGAAGGTTCTTGAAACCTCCCCACGGCTAAAGCCGGGGGATTCCTGGCTCAGGCAGCCTGAATGTCCAGCGGACATTCAGGTCGTATGCCATCAACACCAGCCGGGTCGAAACCAGCCCGGACGACCATCACGGCCGCAGAATTCT
>JABEUQ010000145.1 GCA_013044265.1 Acidimicrobiaceae bacterium | reverse complement strand
GGTGAGCATTTTCGTTCGGCCCGCAACGCTGTAGGAGAGCGCCGGGCTCTCGTGGGGGTCACCCGCAGCGCACTGGCAGTTCGCCTTGCCGCACCTTCGCCGCAGCGTGATGAGCGAGCCGGGCAGTACCCTCGGAGCTTTTCGTTTAGCCAATCGGGACATTATGGCACCTCTAATCTGTTAGTGGAGCAGTAACAGACTTACACCCCGGAGGCCTCGGATGGTGGATGGTGCGAAGGTTCGGGGGTGCCTACAGGCGAATCAACGGCTCATTGATGGAGAAACTCCTGGTGACAGCTCCCTCCAGGAGAGCCACACCCAATTCTTTTTGTTCAAGGTATGAGGTCTTCGAGTTCGTCGACGTCGTATGCCCACGCGCTTGCGAAGATTGTGAGATTTTCTAATCCCAAGCGATTCGCTTCGTGGACGTGGCGACGGGCGGAGTCGGAACCGAAGGCGAATTGAAAACTACATTCGGTCGGGACCGCGAGGACGTTGGTCCCCGTGCCGTGGTGGTCAACGACGATGGTGACCGCGGCGGGTGGCTCCCAGGCTCCCAGACCTACCGGGTTTCGCAGATCGCCGTGGGCGACGACGATCGTCTGGTATCGCAGCGAAAGGAAACGGTGCGCGTGCTGGACCGCTTCGTTCAGTCCCTGGGCATCGCTGATGATTACGTCGGCACCGAGGGATTCGGCGAACTGTGCAATCGACACTGATTCACAGGCCACGTACACCGGGCGTGGTCGACCGGCCACAATCACCCCCTGCGCCCATTCTTCGCAGAGCATTTCGACGTCAGTGACGCCGGCACGTCGGAGGCGGGTCTTCGAGTGTGAGAACTCCCTCAACGGGACAACGATGGCAAGGGGCTCCATAGTCGACACATCCTAGGGGAGCACCTGGTCAGTCCATTTGCGCAGTCGTTCCGTCGAATACGACCCGCGGGATCGGGTAGGTTGGGTGGTCGAGGGCTATGATTTGTTGCTAATGACTTCGTTGCTATCGGTCCAAAACCTGTCGGTCCAATTCAGGGTCCAAAAGAAGTTCGCGACCGCGGTCCACGACTTCTCTCTCGACATACAACCCGGAGAATGCGTCGGACTGGTAGGCGAGTCGGGTTGCGGCAAGACCACGACGGGGTTGGCCGTGATGCGACTATTGCCTAATAACGGTCATATCTCGGCGGGCCAGGTCCTTTTGAACGGCGTGAACCTCGCGTCGCTCCGCGAGGAGGAAGTGTGCAAGCACCGTGGCAAGTCGGTGGCGTTGATCCCCCAGGACCCGATGAGTTCGCTCAATCCCACGATGAAGATCGGTCGCCAGATCGGCGAAGGACTGCGAATCCACGAGGGCGCCAGTGAAGTCGAGGCCCGCAAGCGTGCTCTCGAGGTGCTCGAGATGGTGGAGATGCCTCGCCCCGGGGAACGCCTCGATCAGTACCCCTTCGAGCTGTCTGGAGGACTTCGCCAGCGTGTCATTATCGCCATGGGTCTCGTGAACAGCCCGTCGCTACTGATTGCCGACGAACCAACCACCGCCCTCGACGTCACCATCCAATCGCAGATTCTCGACATCCTCGACAACTTGCGTGCCGAGCTCAAAATGGCCATGCTCTTGATCACTCACGACATGGGGGTCATCGCGGGTCGCACCGACCGCGTGGTCGTCATGTACGCCGGCGAAAAGGCGGAAGAGGCGGCGACCGAGCCTCTCTTCACCGCGATGCGCCACCCGTACACGCAGGCATTGCTCGCGTCGATGCCTAGCATGGAGAACACCTCCAAACATCGCCTGGACTCCATTGCGGGCATGCCGCCCAACCTTTCCAATGAGATAGTTGGTTGCCGTTTCGCCCCGAGGTGCCCCCGTGCTAGCGACCAATGTCGCCAGGTCGACCCTCCCCTTGAGGGCACCGACCACCTCTTTGCCTGCTTTCACCCGGTGGACGGCCCCGCACCGGTCCGAGTTCGCGTTGAGTCGGTGGCGTCCACCGAGACCAAAGGTCGCAAGGAGATCCTGCGAGCTCAGGGCATCGTCAAGGAGTTCCCTATCAAGGATGGCATTGTGCACCACAAGGTTGGGGCGGTTCACGCAGTCTCGGAGGTGTCTTTCAACCTATACGAAGGCGAGACCTTCGGCTTGGTCGGCGAGTCGGGTTGTGGAAAGACCACTATCGGTCGATTGCTGGTGGGACTCGAGCCACTGACGGCCGGTGAAGTCTATTTCGACGACCAGTTGGTCTCTGCGAAGGGGTACAAGCCCTCGCGGGTCTCGCGACGCGACCGACAGATGATGTTCCAAGACCCGTATTCGTCGCTCGACCCTCGCCTCAAGGTCGGCGGAATCCTCGGTGAACCACTGGCCATCCAGCGTATTGGCAGTCGCTCCGAGCAGGCGCAGCGGGTGGCGGAACTGCTCAGTTCCGTCGGACTCGACCCGCAGGTCGCTGATCGGTACCCGCACGAATTCTCCGGCGGCCAACGCCAGCGAATCGGTCTGGCGAGGGCGCTGGCCCTCAATCCGCGTCTCATCGTGGCTGACGAACCCGTGTCCGCACTCGACGTGTCGGTCCAGGCCCAGATCTTGAATCTCATGAAGGACCTGCAGGCGCAACACGGGATGACCTACGTGATGGTCAGTCACGATCTCGCCGTGGTCTATTACATGGCCGACACCATTGCGGTGATGTACCTCGGCAAGATTGTGGAGATCGGTGACGCCGAATCAGTATTCCGCTCGCCTGCTCACCCCTACACCCAAGGGCTGCTCGACGCTGTTCCGGTCCCGGACCCGACTGTGGACAGAGGCGAACGAATTCGCGTGAGCGGCGAACTCCCCTCGGCGATCAATCCGCCCTCGGGATGTCGTTTCCGAACTCGTTGTCCTTTCGCCCAGGAGATTTGTGCCGAAGAGGAACCTGGCTTCAAGGACTTCGGCGCCACTCAGCGTGCCGCGTGCCACTTCCCCTTGAAGACGCCTGTGGCCTTGACCCTCAACGTACACTAGGTTCGCGCACTCCGCCCGTCGCGGGGCGTAATCAGTGGTCTGTTAGCGCTCTAGTAGGCGTACTTCGAAGGCGTCGCGCAGGGCTTCACCGACGTAGGTGATAGCGACAATCAACAAGATGAAGATGACGGCGAGGGGATACAACTGCCACCAGTACCCGTTCGCCAAGTACTGTGACGCGTTGTTGAGCATGGTTCCCCAATCCGTCGCCGGCAGTGGCATGCCGAGTCCGAGGTAGCCCAGGGTGGTCAGGAACAAGATGGCGTCGGCGACGGCGAACGTCGAGACGGTCACGATGTTGCTGACGGAGTTGGGAAACACGTGACGTCGGATGATGTGCCAATTCCCTCCACCCATGGAGCGCGCGGCCTGGGAATACTCGAGTTCCTTGATCAACAGGGCATCACCTCTGATGATCCTCGCGTTGCCGAACCAGCCGATGACGCCGATGATCACGATGAGACTCGTCACGGTGCGCGGGAAGACGGTGACCAGGGTGATGAGGAGGAAGAGTACCGGAATCGACAAGAAGGCGTCGAGTAGGCGCATCAGGACGGTGTCCACCAAACCGCCCAGGAATCCTGCGATCATGCCGTACAGCGTGCCGACGACGATGGTCACGAAGCCCGCTAGTAGGCCCAACGACAGCGAATACTCCCCACCGAACATGATGCGACCCAATTCGTTGTAACCCGAAGCGTCCGTTCCGAGCCAGGCACTCGCCGAGGGTGGCGCATTCTCCGGGTTGAAGAGGGCGGTCGCCTGGTCTGTCTGGTTGGAGTGCCACACTACCGGACCGAGAAAGCAGAAGAGGAAGATGAGAGCGATATAGATCACCGAAGCGATCGCCAACTTGTTCTGCATGAAGATCCGCATTCGTTGACGCCAGAGCGGGACGAAGACCGCGAAGGTTGATTCATCGTCGGCGAGCGGTGCGGGGGAGTGCCCCTTGGCCACTTCCGCGGCGAGAACGGTCTGCTCACGACTGCTCATTGAATCGGGCGTCAGCAACTCGCTCGGTGACACGCGCCCTCCCGGGGTGATGAATTCCTCGGAAGAAGAGTCGTGGGGTGTCACGATCGCCCCTCCACCCGTACGCGAGGATTGATCACGCCCAGGGCCACGTCAGCCAAGAGATTGCCGAACAGGGTCAAGATCGTAGTCAAGAGAGTGATTCCGAGGACGGTCGGAATGTCGCTATAGGTCGCGGCGTTGACCGTTTGATAGCCGATGCCTTCGTAGTTGAAGACCGACTCCACGATGAGCGCTCCACCGAAGAGGCCGGGGACGAACAATCCCAAGATGATGACGATGGGCCCGAGGGCGTTGCGGAAGGCGTGGCGAAAGAGGACCCGGCGCTGCGAACACCCCTTGGCCTTGGCTGTGCGGACGTAATCCTGCACCAGGACGTCCAGTACCGCGGATCGCATGAACCGACTCAGGAAAGCGAGGTTGAGGAGAGTGAGGGCGGCCACGGGCAAGATGAAGGCCTTGGGGTCGGTGAAGATCAACCACGCGGAGTCGGTCGTGGGCGGTGTTGGGAGGTGTATCGTCCCGATGCTGAACCACGTGATGATCAGCAAGCAGAGCAGGAACGCCGGTACGCCGTACAGGATGAAAAGCACGCTGGTCGCCGAGTAGTCGAAGACCGAGTTACGTCGGGTCGCCTGGTATGCGCCCAGGGGCAACGCGATGAGGACGGTGATGATCAATGAGATCAGCGCGAGCCAGATAGTGCGTGGGATGTAGGTGACCATCAACGACCAGACGGTCTGCTGATTCTTCCACGAGTAGCCCCAGTTCCCGTGGAGAATCAGTTGAGTGAGGTAGTCCCAGAAGCGTACGTAGAAGGGTTTCAGGAGGCCGTTCTGGGCCGCGAAGGCGTGGACCGCTGCCGGGGTCGCGTGGTTCTGCAAGATCACGTAGGCCGGGGCGAGGATCCCTCCGGACTCAAAGTAGGGAAGAACAAAGGTGACGAACATCACGATGAGTAAGACGGCGATCGATTGGACGAATCGTCGGATGAGGTACGCGATCACGTGTGAAGTCTAGCAATCTACTTGCCTCCAACTCGTGGGGTCGTGTGAGCAGATTCTTGCGGTTGAAGAGGTGGTTTAACGAAAAAAGGAGGGTCCCCGAAGGGACCCTCCTTTTTTCGTTTGACCGTTAGCCGAAGTAGTAGTACTCCGGGTTGAAGTTGGTCAGCGAGTTCGGTGTGAAGCCGATCTTGCTCTTCAACGTCTTGATCACCTCGCCGATACCTTGGCCCGAGTAGGCATTGGTACCATTGGGCTGGTAGAGGACGGGCAACTGCTGGGCCGCGTAGTTCGCGAACGCCCCGAGCTTCGTCGTGCCGAAGGTCGTCGCCTTCACCAGATTGGTCAGCGTGGGGTTGTTGTAGGCGCCGATGTTAAAGCTCGCGCCGGGCACGAAGAGTGCCTCACCTGACGGGTAGTAGTCGGGTGCGTAGATCCATCCCGCGCCCCAGAGGCAGATGCTCCACGTCGCAGTGTTGCTCACACAGTCACCGACCACCTTGTTGAAGGGCTCTGCGAGGGTCTTGGCAGTGATGCCAATGGAGTTCCATTCCGACACCTCGGTCGAGACCTGGGTCTGCAGCGACGGGATGCCGCTGCCGTACTCCAGGGTCACCGTCAAGACGTCGCCCTTGGCGATGCCCTTGCCGCACTCGTTGGCCGCTGCACCCGGCTTAGCGCACACCGCGCTACCCGAGGAGGTGTTCCAACCGTGGCTCTTCAGCAACGCGGCCGCCTTATTCGGGTTGTAGGGGTACGGGTTCTTCTTCGACACAGCTCCCGAGATGGACGTAGCGGTAATCGGCGGCAACGGATTGATGGTCTGGTAGCCGTAGCCCTTGAAGATCTGCTTGATCATCAGCGGCTGGTCCACCGTCATCTGCAAGGCCTGTCGAATGTAGAGCTGGTCCAGGAACTTGGCTTCGGGGCTCTTCGCGTTGAAGTTGTAGGCCGCGTAGTCAACAGACCACGGGGCGCCCACTTCCAGGTTGTACCTACTCGCGACTGCCGACCAGTTGGCTCCTGGGTTCGACGGAGATCCGCTCGAGGTCAGGTTGGTCGGGTCAACGTATCCGAGGTCGACCCTGCCTTGGCGAAGAGCGACCTGCTCAGCGGCGGTCGTCGCGTAGGGAATCTCCACCACGGAGGCGACCATCGACTTCTGGGGACCGCTGTAGTTCTTGTTCGGAACGAACGTCGCGTTGCCCAGGCTGTCGAAGTGCGTCAGGACGTACGGTCCACTGGCGCCACTCTGCCAGAAGGTGTCGGTGTAGGTGGTGAGCTTACTCGCTACACCCTGGCCCGTCTTGCCGACGAGGTAGTTGAACACCGAGGTGCACGCCGCATCGGTGGCCTTGGCGCCGTAGGCGCCACTGGCGCACGCCGCCGGGGTGTTGGCAGCCGAGACGCTCCAGGCATCGGGGAACGGAGTGATTTCTGACAGGTAGTTGTAGAGGATCCAGTTCGGGTTCACCGATGTGGTGAAGTTAATCGTCACCGTGTTGCCGCTAGCCGAGACGCTCTTCACCTGGTCGGGGATACCGTAACCCGCGTTGTAGCCGCAGTAATTTGACTTCTCCGCGTGGTACAGGTTCAAGAAGAACATGACCGACTGAGCGTTAATCGTCTGTCCGTCGGCGAACTTCCACCCCTTGGTGTTAATAGTGACGGAGTGATTGCTGTTGCCCATGACTGGGTTGGTCGCCAACGACAGGCTCTCGTTGAAGGTCGCCGCCGCGCCGGTACCAAACCAATAGAGCGGACGATACGTCAAGTCTTGGAAACCATTGATGTTCGACACTGAGAAGAAGGTGCAGGACATGAAGGGGAAGATGTAATTCGGTGACGCTCCAGGTCCCTCGGCGAAGGTCAGCGTCCCGCTTGGGGTGGCTGCACCACTCACGCTCGGAGCCACGAGACCGAGCGTCAACGCACCAGCCGCCAGGCCGATAGTCGTCGCGAGCCTGAGCTTGTGTCTAATTTGCATAGTGTTATTGCCTCCCTAAACCACCGAAGTGGTTGATTGAACCTGCCCGTCAATAAGACGGGCTGGATGTTACTGTATCGGGAGGAGGGTGCCTTCACAAGAGAACAGTGTGAAGATCGTAAGAATTAAAGAAGGAGAAATCGTCATCTCGTCACGCTCACCCACGGGCAAATTACAATGGTTATTCCTGATCAACTGGCATTACACTCGAATCCTGGGATGCTCATTCTCTCCAATTTCCAGCGCTCAGCGCATTGTTGTCTTCCAAACGATCTTCACAACGTGACACGTCGATGCCGGTGTGATGCGTGAGCGAAATTCGCGGGTTGCTGGAGGGACCCCCGCAGGTGCGAGAGAATCACCCCATGGCGAAGCGCGCAACAATGACTCTCCCGCATCTCGAGGTTGAAGCCGAATTGTTTCGCGAAGGCTTCAACACCATCGCAGCGATCGACGAGGTCGGACGGGGCAGCGTTTTCGGCCCCTGCTGCATTGGTCTCGTCGTGATCGACGCAAAGGTCGGACCATTTCCCGAGGGACTTCGTGACAGCAAATTGCTAGCCCAGGGGATTCGCATCGAACTGAAGGAGCCCATCGAACATTGGGTCGTTGACTTCGCGCTTGGTGAATCGAGCGCGCAGGAGATCGACGACTACGGACTCACCGCCGCACTGCGCTTGGCAGGTCGTCGGGCCCTCGCTCAGCTCGCCCGGACTCCCGACGTCATCCTTCTCGACGGTTCCTTCGATTGGCTCAGCGACGCGCCGGCATTGTTGCTCGATGCGCATTATCCCGCCGTCACGGTGCCCGAAGTGCGCACGAGGATCAAAGCCGACCTCACCTGCGCGAGCGTCGCCGCGGCGAGTGTGCTGGCCAAAGTGCATCGCGACCGTCTCGTCACTCAACTCGCTCGCGATTTTCCGGGTTACGAACTCGAAAGCAACAAGGGCTACGCCACCGCCGCCCATCTGGCCGCCTTGCGTCTCCTCGGTCCGAGTGAATTCCACCGCATTACGTGGAAATTGCCACCTCGCGCCGTTGGCTAGGTCCCAAGGGCGTCAGGCGATGTGTAGGTGATCAAAGGCCATACGCACTTCGCTCGCCAGCAAGTCCGGGTGCGAGAGGTGCGCTCCGTGCTGGGCGCCGGCGAGTTCATGAGAGGAGAAGTATGGGCTCGAGGTTTCGAGTTGGCGCGCCAGCGCGTGATAGTAGGGCGCCGAGCGTTGATCACCGTAGAGGTAGCGCACCGGCACAGTGATCTCGTCAAGTGCGAAGGGCGCCAATGGCGCCGTCATCTCGGTGAGGTCCGCGCGGAGCGCCGGGCCGTCGAGCCGGCGCGACTCCTGCTCCTGGGCGCTCAGACGTTCCCACGAAGAGTCCGATACCACGCGGCGAAAGAAACGTTCCGCCTCGAGGGCCGCATTCTCACTGGGAGCCGGGGTGGGCGACGGTCGCGCGACCACCCAGGGGAGGGGCGACTCGTAGGCCACGACGACCTGCGCACTGTCGCGGGTTCGTGCCACCAGTGTCATCGCGACCAGACCACCAAAGCTGTGTCCGAGGAGGATGACGGGACCCGTCGGAGCTGCCCACTTGATAACGCGACGAAGGTCATCGACGTGTTCATCGAGGGTTCCGGGACCCAGGGGCCGCGATCTTTGATATCCCCTCCGGTCGTAGGCGATCACGTCAAAATCCTCCAATCGCCGACTCAGCCGGGTAAAAGAGGCGGCACGGTCGAGTCCGCCGTGGATCGTCACGACGCTCGCGCGCGGCCGACTCACGCGGTGTTGAGCCAGGGCGAGGTCACCGAGTGGCGAGGGTTCGAGGTAGCGCAGTCCCGACGAGGTTGCGGCGCTGTCCACGGTGCCAAGTTACCCGCTGGTGCCAGAAGAATTGGCGCGGCGAAGGGGGGGCTGCGCTTGGCTTTTGCCAACCTCGTCCGTCGGGCAGTGCAATTAGGCTGGAGGACGTGACGACTCCTCTTGACTCTCCCAATCCTCAGCCTCACAAGGGTTCATTTGGACCCAATGCCTGGTTGGTCGACGATATGTACGATCGTTTCTTACAGGACCCGACATCGGTCGCGGCGAGTTGGCGCGAGTTCTTCGTGGATTACCAGCGTTCGACG
>JABEUQ010000015.1 GCA_013044265.1 Acidimicrobiaceae bacterium | reverse complement strand
CCGTCGTTCTCGGCAAAGAGGCGGTCCAGGGCCTCGTTGTACTCCAAGCGACGGGCGAACGGGACGCTCACCGTCTCGAAGCCCGCCGAGAGCAACACGCCGGTCATCATGAGTCGGGCGGTCCGCTTATTCCCGTCGAAGTAGAACTGGTGGCGGACGGCCGAGGCGAAGTAGATGAGGGCTCGACGACGAGGGTCTTCCTCCGTCATCACGTACGACACGATCTGCTCGAAGCGCCGGCGTAGTAGTTCACCGCCCACCCCATGCTCGGTGCCGTCGACGACGCCGCCGTTCGCTAAGTGAACGGTCCCTCCGCCGTGGACGACACCCTCACCCCGAAACGCACCGGACTCGATCGCCTCGTGACGGGCGAGGAGTGAGTGCAACTCGTCGGAGACCCGCTTCGAGATCTCGAACTCACCGGAGGCCACCAACTCGTCGAGTCGGTTGTAGGCGTCGCTCAGCGCGATGATCTGCTCCGCGTCGCTGAGTGTCTTTCCGCCGACAGTCACCCCGTCCAAAATCGTCCTTACTTCGGGGAGCGTGAAGTTGTTCCCCTCCAGTGCCACCGCGTTCCAGATCAGTTCTGGCAAGTGTCGCCGAAACCGACTCCGAACCCGGTCTACCGAGCTCGGACGGATCGCCCCAACGTCGAACGCCCCCCACGTGATGCCGGTGGAGTCAAGGTGGGACTGGTGGGACTCTGAACTCAGATCAACGTGTGGCTCAAGAGAGGAGTGACCGCTCGCTGGGCGAATCTTCTTCACGTACTGGTTCGAGCCACGTGCCCACTTTGCGTTGTTCACCATGTTGACGCCTCGTCTCTGGCGTCCTGAGCAACAGCCCCTCCTAATGACAGACAGTCGATAATGACTTGAATGGGGGCGACGAAGCGGACCAGTCCCAGTCTGAACGACCCCTGGAAAATCTCCGGCTCGCCCTCGACGACGATGACGCTCGTTTTCTCGGCGCAGTTCGTGGGGCGCACACCTGCGCCTCGGAGAAGTTGGCTCGTCGCAACAATGCGTCGACACCACAGCACGGTGACGGCTGGAGATTCTTCGAGTGGATCGGGTAAATAGAGACCGGGTGCACCAGATATAGCCCACTCGGCGCCCGAAGCATCGCCCGCAGACGCGACTCGGCCCAGCGTCGGGGAGCCCTCAAACCAGACAGCCCCGGGGCGAAAGAGCGGACTCGAATACCGAGCGGCTGTCTCAACTATCTCTACGGGTCCATCGCCCTGCGCAAGTCGCGCAAGTCGAGAGATCCATTCACCAACCTCTCCGTCCGATGGCGGCGAATACCCCTCCTCCAACATCGTCCTAGCGGCACAGGCCGCTCTCCCGTCGCTCGGCGCATGCGTCACCAAGGAAAGATCTACCCCACATCCGAGAGCGATTTCGCGGATCGTTCCCACGGACGGGTCTACAAGACCGTTGGTAATTCTGTGCAGGGTGGATGGCGCAACTCCAGCCCGTCGAGCCACTGTGGCAGCATTGAGACCAGAACGTTCGAGCCAACCTCTGACTTGATCTGCGACGTTTGTATCCATTTATGGAATTGTACTGCAAGTATTCCCTATATGCAATACTTGGCGAACTTCCCCGCGGCTGGAATAGAACGTTTCGTTAGATGATTTCACTCCGAGTGAAGCACTCGGCGAAATCGACACGATTATCGCGATCCGGTGGGGCGTTTTTCAAGTACCTCCAAAAGCCTTGTGTTCAAGTTTCTATACACAAGGTTAATGAATTAACCTTGTGTATAGTCGATGCATGAACAACAATCGCGAGCCGAAAGGAAACTCTCGTGGCGGACGGTTCGCGAGCGGAGCCAACCCCGAGTCGCGCATTGAGTTGGGGTTGGAGTCGTCCAGGAGTTGGCCGGAAATCGCCTACGAAGAACGGTATCTCGATGAGAAGGACATCGACGATTATGTTCCCCGAGGGAAGCGTCACTCCGTCAAGAAGCCATATCGTTCGACAGTCCCTCCGGAAATCGCCGAGATCCCAACTATCGAATTGCCCGGAGACGTACTGGCCGACGCGTCTGAGGCTGCTTCTGAAATTGCCCGATTCGACGCCGAATTGGGCGGCGAGTTCATCAACTTCACTGCGATTCTCCTGCGAACTGAGTCAGCGTCGTCATCAGAGATAGAGAACTTGACCGCTGGTGCTAAATCTGTGGCGCTCGCCGGCATTGGCGACGATCGTGGAGGAAAGAACGCGGCGCTGATCGTTGCCAACACCTCGGCCATGGACCGCGCTCTCGAGATGGCCGACCACATAGACGGAGCCTCGATCATCGCGATGCACGAGGCTCTTCTCGGAGTGAGCCGTCCGGAGTGGACGGGGGACTGGCGAAAGGACCAAGTGCGCATTGGCGGCTATTCAGTTCATGACGCGATCTTCGTGCCGCCGCACGCGGAGCGAGTGCCAGCAGCCATGGCTGACCTGGTTCGTTTCGTTAAGCGCACCGACATCCCCACCTTCGTCCATGCAGCCGTCGCTCACGCCCAGTTTGAGACAATCCACCCGTTCCCCGACGGAAACGGACGCGTAGGTCGTGCGCTCATCCATGCGATGTATCGGCACCAAGGTCTGACCCGCAACGTAACAGTTCCGGTGTCCGCAGGTATCTTGACGGACCCCAAACGTTACTTCCAAACCTTGACCGACTATCGCGAAGGGAATCCAGCGCCGATTGTAGAACTCATGACTGTGGCCGCATTTCGAGCAGTCGAGAATGGACGAATCTTGGCGGGGGAATTACGAACCGTGCAGTCGGAGTGGAAGGACAAATTAAAAGCTCGCGCAGGGTCCACCGCAGAAGGATTGTCCCAGTTCGTCATGCGCCAGCCAGCGGTTGATTCTGCTCTTGTGCAGGCGCAATTCGGAGTATCCCAGCAAGCCGCAGACACAGCAATTGGTCGATTAGTTGATGCGGGAATCTTGGCGGCAGCCTCTGCGAGTCGTCGTAACCGTCGGTGGATAGCGACGGACGTCATTGACGCGCTCGATCGATTCGCTGAGCGCACCAAACGCGCACGACCGAAGGGGTGAGGTAGGGCTCAAGGGACGGGATGCCGCCCGCTGGGCGGGTCTTCATCGTGGCTCACCAGGGACGCCTTGCGGCTGCGATGTGCGAACGGCGTTGCGCATCCGTACCATCAGCGCGGCCGACGGTACAACCTTGCCCGATTCGTAGGTCGAGAGGCGCGACGCCGACGTGCCGATGCGGGACGCGAACTCTCGTCGTGACAGCCTCGATCGCTCGATTAACTCTTTGACCTCGGCGGCCACCGTCTCTCGCTCGGACTCTTGAGCGCGACGACGAACGTGGTGTAGTGCCCGCGCAATCAGTTCCGACGCCCCGTAGGGTCTCGGTAACGCGAGAGCCTCCTCCACCTCGCGTGACACCTTTCCCCACGGATCATCCTCGACGGCGGCGATGATACGTCGCCAGTAACGCAGACTGCCGCGCTCGTCCCGTGCTTTGGAACATTCCGCCCGCCCGGAGAGTTCGCCGAGCGAGCCCCCGGCGGTGCCGCGAGAGTTGGGGACGGCGCGAGAGTTG
>JABEUQ010000144.1 GCA_013044265.1 Acidimicrobiaceae bacterium | reverse complement strand
CGCGCACGTGCGCGGGGTCCGACGCCGTCACGGTGGTGTCGTCGACACCGAGGCGCGCGAAACGTATCCGATCAGGGTCGATACCGATCTGAAAGAGCCGAACTCCCAGGCGTGGCGACGTAGTGATGATGCGCAAATGATCCGCGCGCAGTAGGTATTGGAGTCGCGACTCGTGGAACCGTATTCCGTTGGGTGTCGAGGAGTCGGGCTCGTCGCGCCAGAGCAAATCGTGCATCGTGACTGAATGCACGGCACTGCGAGTACCACCACCGAAGGGACCCGCCACCGACGTCGCGTGGACGACGTCGGCATCATGGGGTACTCCAAATGGATAGCGCGGCCACAATTGAGTCAGGAGACGAAGTGACAATGGAGTTGAGACCACTTCAATACCCAATTGACGTACGGCAGCGGGCCGAGAACGCGGTCCCACTCCCACGATCTCCAGGCCCTCGCCCACGCTCACGAGACCCTCGACCAGTCCGCGCACGTAACTTCCGATGCCTCCGGGCTGCGGGCGATAGAGCTGATCCACGCTCAGCGCGATACGCCGTGTCATACGCGACTCCGCAGCGCCACGTCGGCGTAGAGACCGGCGTAGGCCGACGCCACATTCCAAGGCGAAAAATCCGCGGATCGCGCGCGACCGGCGGCCACCAGTATGGCGCGACGCGGCTCATTTGACCATAAATCCTCGAGCGCGTCCAGAGTCTCGTCGTCGTGAATCAACGCCGCCGCTCCGCTGAGCAATTCTCGGTTAATCTCCGTGGCCCGCGCCAGCGCGGGTACCCCCGCCGCCAGCGCCGCAATAGCGAAGGAGGGGAAGCGTGCTCCGTCGGAGATGTAGAGCACGCAGCGCGCCTGGGCCAGAGCGACGTCCGCGTGGCGGCGCTCCACGAAATTGGCGCTCACCCCCGTCGCGCGCAGGCGCTGAATGACCGCGGCGCTCGCGACCACTACGAGCACGGTGTCGTGGCGTTTCGCGAAAGCCTGCAATTGCGAAGCCAGCGCGACGAACCGCTCGGTGTTGCCCGTCACGCTCACCACCAGCGACGTCCCCCTCGTCGTGGGTGCGACGTGCCCCACCGGCGGACGCACCACCACGATCTCGGGTCGTTCCAGGCTCATCGCCGCCATAACCTCGTGACGTGCTGCCCGACTCGACACAACCAGCACCGCTCCGCGCCCAACGGCCCTCTGGAGCTGCGCCAGTCGCAGACGAGAGTTCTCCTCGCGAAGTGGACGCAGGTCATCAACCGAGATCAATAGCGGCACCTCGCGCGTGGGTGGCGTCGCGCGACCCGCCACGTGAATGACGTCCAGTGGCGGCAGCATCGTATCGATGGCGCGACCACGGCTGTGACGCCACCAGGGTGACCAGAATGATCGCAGCGCTAATCGCGCCTCAGTGGACGACTGCCGCGGCGATATCGTGCGCAACCGACAAAGCTGCAAGTCACCGCGGTCGTCCAGCGCCGTCGCCAAATCGAACATGGAATTACCCATCGATTCAAGCGACCCGTCCAAGTCAAGTCCTACTCGCAGCAATGAAGGACTCACGAGGAGAGAGCCAGGTGTCGTGCGCTCGATGACCAGGCGGGCCAAAGATCACGAGCCCAAGGTCCGAATTCGACAGTGCTCGTAGCGACGAGACAGATACCTTCTTGCACGTTCACCAGCAACAAAGCACCACTGCGGCCGAAATGCCCGAATGACGACGGGGGCCAGTCACCCATCCAGTGATATTTCTCACCGCGTATTTCAACACCTAAGCCCCAGGCGCACGGGCTAAAACGACCAAATCCCGGCACAATGCCCACCAGTTCGGGCAGGAATATCGTGGCGGTTACATCGCGACGTTGCGTCGTGGTCAAAGTAGGTCTGACCCACTCGCGCGCAAATGTACTCAAATCCCGTGTCGAACCGACAACACCTTCGGCGGCGCGGCCCCGTAGACGTGTACTCGTGAGCGACAAGGGGTTTATCACCCGCTCATCGAGCCACGTCGCGATGTCCCCTCCCCCCGCTAGGTGCGCTGCAGCCACGTCGATACCGTGATTCGAATAGATGCGCTTCGTGCCCGGCGCGGCCACCGGATCCTCACTTTCGAGCCCGAGTCCGCTGGCGTGCGCCAAGAGATGGGCCAGCGTCGAACCTTCAGGGCCCAACGCCTTATTGAGATCAGCCCGCCCGTCGTGGACCTCGAGCGCTCCCGCCATCGCGGTGAAGAGTTTGCTCACCGACGCCCACGCTCTCGGGGCGTCTAAGTCTCCGTGCGTGGCCACGGTCTGCCATTTCCCCGCGCGCCAAGCCGACACGACGATCGCCGGCTCTCCCGGCCATCCGACTGCGAGAAACGACGGGTCCACGTACACCAATCTACTGGGGCGACCTAAAGTCTCCGGGGTGATCACTGTTCTGAGTGGAGGCGTCGGGGCCGCGCGACTACTTCGAGCGTTACGACGTCACGATAACGGCGTCGACCTCAGCGCCGTGGTGAACGTCGGTGACGACCTCACGATGCACGGCCTCAGCATCTGTCCCGACCTCGACACCATCATGTACACCCTCGCCGGGGCCAACAACGACGACCTCGGCTGGGGACTCGCCGGTGAGACGTGGCGCGCAATGCAGCGACTCGGCGAACTTGGTGGAGAGAACTGGTTCGCCCTGGGTGACCTCGATCTCGCTACTCATCTGTATCGCAGCCAGCGACTCGCCCTCGGTGCCACTAAAACCGACGTCACTCACGAACTCTCGACCGCATTCGGCCTGGATATCACGCTCTTGCCGGTGAGTGACGACCCCATCGCCACGGAGTTCGACACGGAACTGGGAACCTTGAGTTTCCAGGAATACTTTGTGCGCCACCACCACGACGTGGTAGTTACCGCCGTGCGGTTTCGCGGTGCGAGTGCCGCGAGATTGAGTGAACAATCACGCGACGCCCTGGAGAATTCCGATCGTATCATCATCGCGCCCTCGAATCCGCTGATCTCAATCGACCCCATTTTGAAGGTCCCTGGCGTTGCCAGCATCCTCGCGCGTCGTCGCGACGACGTCATCGCAGTGTCTCCTCTCGTCGGCGGCGTTGCGCTCAAGGGGCCCACCGAGCGACTGATGCGCGAACTTGGACACGACGCGAACGCGCTGGGGGTCGCACGCTTCTATCAGGGCCTCATCGGCACCATGATCATCGATGTCGTCGACGCCGACCACGCTGACGCCGTAGCGGCTACCGGATGCGACGTCCGTATCACTACGACAGTGATGGCCGAGGACGACCATGCGATGGCTCTGGCCGACGCGGTGCGTTCGTGAACGACCTTCACGTGTTCGCGCTCGACGGCGTTGGTGAAATCCTGGCCGGTGACGATTTAGTGGGCATATTCCTCGACGCTCTCGACACGGGCTCTCACGAACTCGAGTACCACGATGTCGTCATTGTCACCTCCAAAGTCGTGTCGAAATCGGAGGGACGTGTCGTGGTCTTTGATGGCACCGATGAACATCGCGAACGACTTATCCTCCAAGAGTCAGCCAGGATTCTGCGTCGGCGGGGTCCCCTGCGCATCACCGAGACGCCTCACGGCTTCGTTAACGCCAATGCCGGCATCGACCACTCCAACACACCCGCGGGCACGGCGGTGCTTCTACCCAAAGATCCCGACCGTTCCGCCCGGCGTTTTCGTGCGGAGATCGCACGACGACGTGGGATTGATATTGGAGCCATCGTCACCGACACCTTCGGTCGTACGTGGCGTAACGGCGTCACCGACGTGGCACTGGGCTGCGCGGGACTGCGCCCCATTCTGGACTTACGTGGTACCGAGGATGCGCTCGGGCGCACACTCGAGGTGACCGAAGTAGCCATCGTCGACGAGATTGCGGCAGCCGCCAATTTGGTGCTTGCGAAAGATGCTGGTACACCCTTCGCGATCGTGCGCGGACTGTCCGAGCGGTACTTCGGGGAAGGTTCGGTCACCGGCGACGTTGTTCGCGCACCCAACGGCGACTTGTTCCGCTGACGGCGCGTGCCCCGAGTGGCGACTGCGCCCGCACACCACCCCGAGGTCCGTGCGCTGCACTACTGCCCCCTCGGTGCGCTGCACTTCTTCGCGCCACGGTCACGGCACCAAGAAGGGGAACTCCGATACCACCCGGGTGCTTTGATGAGGATGCTCGAAGCGTGCTCAATGAACCAGCCTCGGCGGGCGACTTGGTCAAGGGAAGTAGCGAACAGCTGAATCTGCAGTCCACATATGACCTCGCTCTGAATCAGATGCCGCCTAATTTGACTTCACCCGAGAGCTGGGATCCTTCGGCCACGCTCACTTCTGCTCCCACCACGCAAGTGGGGCCCAGTACCGACGTCGAGCCAATGATCGCCCGGGGCCCAATGATGGACGATCGAATCTGCACGTCATCGTGCACTACGGCACCCGGCATCAAGATGACGCCCTCGAGGACAACATTCTCCCCGACGACACAATCACGGTCAACCACAGTGTTCGTCAGTTGGGCGCTGGTCGCCACGTGACTGGACTCGTGTCGCCACGTGGTGCCAACCAAATCCTTCACTAAACGCACGGAGTCTCGGCCATTCAAGACATCGATGTTGGCTTGCAGGAAAGTGGCCGGCGTGCCGGTGTCGAGCCAGTAGGCGTCGTCGGACATCGCGTAGAGCGTGCCCGCGGCGGCGAGCGCCGGAAAAATCTCACGCTCCACGCTTACCTTGCGACCCGCATCGATGCGTGCAAGGACCGAGGGCTCGAAGACGTAAGTACCAGCGTTGATCAAATTGGTGGGGGCTTGCTCCCGCGGCGGCTTCTCAATGAAGGTCTCTACCCGACTCTCGTTATTCGTCACCACCACGCCGTAACGTGAGGGGTCCTCGACCGGGTGCAGCGCAATAGTGCCCTCGGCGCCGTGGGCGTGATGAAAAGCAACGAGCGCAGTGACATCAAGGTCCGTGAGAACGTCGCCGTTCACCACCAGGAATGTCTCATCGATCTGGGCGAACTCCGCGGCGAACTTGATGGCACCTGCCGTGTCGAGGGGCTCGGGCTCCACCGCGTAGGAGATCTTCACGCCGGCGATTGAACCGTCGGGGTACGCCGAGATGAAATGGTCGGGTAAATACCCCAACGACAGAACGACCTCAGTAATACCGTGTTGGGACAGCATCTCAAAGACACACTCGATCATTGGCACACCCACCAGCGGCAACATCTGCTTGGGCATCTCGTACGTCAAGGGACGCAACCGGGTTCCCATGCCGCCGACCAAAATGATCGACTTCAAACTCAGCCCTTCGCGGTCGTGGTGGTCGTTGCCTTCTTCGTGGTGGTAGTGGTCGTTGCCTTCGTCACCGTGGTCGTGGGCACTGCTGTCGTTGCGGTGACGCCAGTTGTCGTGGTGACCGCGGTTGTGGTCGTGGTTGCGCTACTGGCCTGGTCTGCAACCATGGCGTTCACGGTCGCGGTGCTCGGAGGTAGGGGGGTAACGCCCTTGGGCACGAAAGCCATTGTGACGCGCATATCCTGAGCGAACTTGATGGACGAGGGGTTGGTCGTCACCGTGGGCTTGGTCTGGCTAAACGATGTCCAGTAGGCGTACTGCACTTGACCAGCCTGGTGGGCGTACTTCGATGATGTCGGACACAACTGTCCATTGCGGTAGGTCGTTGCGGCATTGGCCACCCCCGCCGCGGATGGAATACCGAGTACATTTGAACTTGCGACGAGTCCGGGGAACTCCACGGCGAACTGCCCGAGCGTCGCGTGACTGCCCGAGTCGGCGGCCGAGACCGGCGAGATCTGAATGACATTGTTCGCCTGGACCTTCAAGCCGTAGATGCTGGCGGGGTCGGACTTGAGATACGGCAAAGACTCACCACAAACGTCGACATTCAAAGCGGCGAACCACGTGGTGCCAATCGCGGGTGGCGTTCCTACGGCGGCGGCGGCGGGGTGCTGATAGTCGTAGCGCGCTAGGACAGTTGCCCCCAAACCGAGGACCACAATGATGACCAGGGTCGCGTAGTAGTTACTCGGACGCGTCTTCTTATATGCCTTGCTACCGCCTGAGGCTCCGACTTTGCTGACCCATTTACCTGTTGCGCTCTTAGCCACGGAGACAACGCTACTAAAAATTCACTCTCCACTCTTCCGCGAGGCTCCAGAGTGCTGAAAAATCAAGCCCGTCACTGGGCGACACGACCAAGGGTCGAACCCAACTCGGTACCATGTCGTATGCGCTTGGTCTCCTGGAACATCAATGGAATACGCGCGGTACAGCGCAAGGGCCTCTTCACGCCCTTCGTCGAGGCCCTGTCCCCCGACGTCATTTGCCTCCAGGAGATCAAGGCCGAACAGCACCAGTCTGAGCACGTGATCCAGGGCTACCAGGAGTACTGGCACTCCGCACTCAAGAAGGGATACTCGGGTACGGCAATCTTCTCTCGCCCCACCCCTTTGAGCGTGGTCATGGGCCTGCCCCCCACCCTCGTCAAGAAATACTCCCTCGGTGAGGACATTTTCGGAAATCCCAACGACGAAGGGCGTACGCTCACCGCAGAGTACGAGAACTTCTTCCTGGTCACCGTCTACACCCCTAACGCGAAGGGCGACCTCAGCCGGTTGCGCCAACGTCACGAGCAGTGGGACCCGGCATTTCTGGCGTACTTGAAGAAACTTGAGAAGAAGAAGCCGGTCGTCGTTTGTGGCGACCTCAACGTGGCGCACACTCCAGACGACCTCGCTAACCCCAAAGCCAATGTGGGTAAGGCCGGCTACACCAACGAGGAGCGTTCGCGGTTCGAAGAACTTCTCGACGCCGGGTTCGTCGATTCATTTCGACTCTTCACCCAGGGTAACGGCCACTACACGTGGTGGTCGAACTTCTCGGCCGCACGCGAACGCAACGTGGGTTGGCGCATCGACTACTTCTTGGTCTCACGCGACTTCGCCAGTCGCGTGAGCGCTGCTGAGATTCATGCGGATCTGATGGGTTCGGATCACTGCCCCGTCTCGATCACTCTGGACGTCTAGACGATCTCCGCATCGACCGGTCAAGCGATGCACCCTGCCTTGTAATACACGAGCCGCGAACTGGACACCGTCGTCGCGGCGTAGGGGCGAAGGGACTCGAACCCTCACTGGAGGCGGTTTAAGCGCCCTGCCTCTGCCAATTGGGCTACGCCCCCACGCGCGACGGCAACGTAACGCT
This sequence comes from Acidimicrobiaceae bacterium, assembly GCA_013044265.1. GTDB lineage: Bacteria > Actinomycetota > Acidimicrobiia > Acidimicrobiales > RAAP-2 > RAAP-2. The sequence goes on along the minus strand of JABEUQ010000144.1, from coordinate 7,103 downwards.
AACGCATCAATTCACTCACAAATTTCCAAAAGGTCCGAAGGGGTTCACTAGGATTGAGAAATGAAGTCCGTGCATCGTCGGGGCACGTCTCCCCTCATCGCGCTCATTTCGAGCGCCGCGATGGTGATTTTCGCCACGCTGGTTCCCCTCGGGGCCAGCGTGGCGAGTGCGCAGACAATCGCCCAGACCAAGGCAGAAATCGCGAATCTCTCCGCCCAATTGGCGCGCCAACAGAAATCTAGCGAAGTAACGGCGAACGCCTACGACGCGGCCAAGGTGCAGCTCGCAAGCCTCAGCGCCAATATCATCACGCTGCAAGCACGTGAACGAACCGAACAAGCCGCGGTGGGCACCACAACCCACCACCTGGTCAACGCCGTCGTGCAGTCCTACGTCTTTGGCACGTCAACCGCACAGGCCGTGGCTCTTTTCAGTCAAAATGTGAACTCCGCGGGCGCTCGAGAAGTGTTCGATTCCCTGGTCGTCGGTGACCTCAATAAGTTGCGTGCCAAACTCGACGCCCAGCGCGCTCAACTCTCGAGCGCGATTAACCAGGTCAGCGCCCAACGCGCGCGCGCCAGCGTCGAAACGTCGAACTTGCAGAATCTCCTCTCACAGAACATCTCGGCGGCGGACCAGACCCGCCAGACTCTTAACGTGGTCACCGCCGCACTTCGGACGCAGATCATCCAGTACGAAGTGGCCGCCGGCGCCGCTGCCGCGCGGGTGCGCGACACGGGTGCGGAGGCATCGGCGGTCGCCGCGGCTTCGTCGATTGGCGGGCAGCCCGCCGCAAACCTAGTGCTCGCCGCCATTGCCGCCAACACGCCGCCGGTGGTGACGAATCTGATTTCGGGCTCTCCCGCCGGTTCAGCCGCCGGCGAGTCCGCGGTCGCTTTCGCCGAAAAACAGTCGGGCGTGCCCTACGTCTGGGGCGGCGAGACCGCGGGCGTGGGATTCGACTGTTCGGGACTAGTTCAGTGGGCCTGGGCCCAGGCGGGCTACTCCATGCCCCGCACCACCGAGCAGCAGTGGGCCGCCCTCCCCCACGTGCCACTGAACCAACTGCAACCCGGTGACCTGCTCTACTACTACAACCTGGACGGCGACAATGCGGTCGACCACGTCGTGATGTACGTAGGTTCGGGTCCCTGGGGCTCCAACACGATTATCGCCGCCGCCTACACCGGAACCAACATCTCACTCGCTCCGATGTTCACCGGCGGACTCATCGGCGCGGCTCGCCCCTAGTCCCATGGCGTCGCCTACCCATTCGCTGGTAATTCCGGCCTACAACGAAGCTGCTCGCCTCAACGCGGCGTTCGAACGATTGCGACCCTCGCTCGAGATCTTGGGCCCCGAGAACACCGAGATTGTGATGGTCGATGACGGCTCCAGTGACGACACGATGCGCGTCGCGCACCAGGTCTACGGTCACCTCGAGCACTTTCGTCTCATCCAACATCCCCACAACATGGGTAAGGGTGCGGCGGTACGCACCGGAATGGCGCACGCCCGGTACCCCAAGGTCATCGTCGCCGACGCCGACATGTCAATTCGACCCGAGCACTTCGTCAGCATCCTGAGCGCTTTAGACCATGTCTCCTTCGCCCCGGGCACGCGCGCGCGCAACGGCAAGATCCACTACCAAGCCCCACAGCGCACGGTCTCGGGCAACGTCTTTCACCTGTTAGTTCGCCACTACACCAAGATTGCTGTGCGTGACACGCAGTGTGGCTGCAAGGGCTTTCGTCTCGCCGCCGGGCGGCTCATGGCTGAGTTGGGCTTCGTCACCGGCTTCGCCTACGACGTTGAGATCTTCTACCTCGCAGAACAACTCGGCTTCGACACCGAATCCGTGAACGTGACGTGGGACGATATTGGGGGTTCGACCGTCAACTTGTCCCGCGGCAAACGCGAACTCCTGAGTGACTTGCGCGGTATTGCACGCACGAAATACGAGTGCCCCGCCATCGAGGTCGAGACGCAATTTCCCCTCGACGACGTACGGCGCGCGGCGATCGAAGCCCGCGCTGCGGGTCTGGTCGTGGCACGTGGCGAGGCCCACGACGTGATCGTGGTGCCACGTAACGCCGCAGTTGCGGCCATTGGCATTGCCCAGTCCTTGGGTGGGACCTTACGCACCACGTCGCTCAGCGAACTACGCGGGCGAACTCTCGTCGCGGTCTAATCAATCGCTTCGCGGTAGCAGCCAGTCGGCCACCAACTGTGGAGCACGGTCCGACCATTCTTCTGAGGTGATGGCGTAGTGCGCGTGGTCCTCCCACGCTCCATCAATCTCGAGGTAGCGCTCAGCAATCCCCTCAAAACGCAGACCCAACTTCTCCACGACGCGGCGCGACGCGGCGTTGCGCGGAATGATGTTGATCTCCACACGGTGCAGGCGCAATGTGTCAAAGGCGTACTGCAATACGGTCACCACCGATTCGGGCATCAGACCGATTCCGGCCACCGCCTCGTCGATCCAGTAACCCACGAAGGCCGATTGCAAGGGACCACGCTGAATTGACGACAGGGTGATCTCGCCCACGAAACGTCCTTCGAAGAAGATGCCGAAACCAAAGCCGGTGCCCATCTGACGCTCGCGCTCGCGAATTGCGCAGCGATTCGTGAAACTACGTTCATCCTCGGCCAGGTGTGCAGCGTGAGCCGAACGCGGCTCCCACTTCACGAGCCAGTCGTGACAACGGCGACGGACTTCGAACCAACCCTCGTAGTCGGCATCAGCGAGTGTGCGTAACACGACTCGTCGACCATGGAGATTGATCGGCGAATGAACGCTACTGCGGGTGGTCACCACGAGTCTGTCCTCACCCCTCCATCGTTACATGTTCACCGCGAACTCGCACGTCAGCGGAGCGACGATGCGACGCCGTCCAATATGTCGTCCTCGGAACTGAGCAGTTCCTCAGCGGCGAACCGGCCCATCACGGCGTCGAGGATGTAGAGACCCGCCACTAACACATCCTCTCGACCAGGGACCATACCGGGAAGTTCGAGTCGCTGCGCCGGAGTCAACGCTCCGAGGCGATCACACCACGCTTGCACGTCGGCGCGCGCGAGGCGCCGATGGTGCACGGCCGCACGCTCGTACACGCTTAGGCCAGCGTCGAGTTGGGCGAGCGTCGCGACAGTCCCGGCGAGGCCGACGAGACGCACCGCGCCGACGAGTTGGGTGAACTCTGGGACCGCGTCAAAGGCACGGTCGAGCTCGGCCTCGATCATCACCATCGCCGCGCTCCGAGCGCCGCTCGAGACGACGCCCGCCCCGAGAGTACGCTCGGTCACTCGCACGCACCCGAGTTGCATCGAGTAGCCGCATACTACTGCGTCGAGGCGAACCGCTAGTTCGGTCGAACCGCCGCCGATATCGACAATCAAAGTCGGTCGCGAGTCGGGGTCGAGCCCGCTCGTCGCCCCGGCGTAGGAGAAAGCCGCCTCTTCGGTCCCGGTCAATATACGTGACGCCACGCCAGTGATCTGGGCCGCCCGCGCAAGGAACTCGGCACCATTCGTCGCGTCGCGAACCGCCGACGTCGCTACTAACAGTCCCCGACTGACGCCGTGCACGTCCATCATCGCGCGATACTCACTCAACGTGTCGTACGTGCGCTGGAGCGCTTCACGCGAGAGGGTGTTCGAGGAATCGACACCCGCCGAAAGGCGAGTGATGCGCATTTCGCGCTGCAGTGTCGTGCCATCGTGCGCGGCGATCAACAGCCTCGTCGAATTAGATCCGCAGTCGAGTACCGCGACGTTAGCCACGCACGTCAACGATCACGAGTTCGGGCAGGTTCACTTCGCTGGCCACCAACTGACCCACGGGATCGTCGTGCCCAGCGAGATAGTTGGCTAGATGCGCGTGCAAACACTTGACTCCCACGCGGGTACCACCCACCCCGCCACTGGCCTGGATGGCCCCGTGCAGCACCGTGGCGGCCTCTCGGCGGCGGCGGTAGGCGTCGTGGGTGCGCACGAGGTCCTCGGCTGCCACGAGCTCCTCGTAGCGGTGAACACCACTCTCACCCTCGATGCGACTCACCGCTTCGTGAAGTTCGCTATCAATCAACCAGTACAAGGTCGGCATCGGGGTGCCGTCACGCAGGTGCGGTTCATTCTCGATAACGACGGGACGCCCGTCACCACGGCGCACCACGACAGCGCATCGTCCATTCAAGGTCCTCCCTACGAGGGCTTCGATGACGACCAGATCTTGCGCAGTGGCGTCGTGAAAGGTCAATGCCAGAACTCGAGAGTTCGCACGAACCGCGAAACGAAGCCGTGCACGCCACTGCTCGACGATCCGGCGCCGCTGGACGATGATGATGGCGCGAGAATCTGACCAATATTCACTAGCGGCTGCGCACCAGGATCGGTCGAGTTCTGAGCCACGTATCCCGAGCCGTTGCCGGGCAATACCTGAATGAGACTCTGGCCCGGTTGGACGAGTTGATAGTCCTCTCGAGCGAGGGCAATCGCCGCCGCCTCAGTCGACACGGCCTTGGCCTGCTGGGTGAGCGCGGCCGTCTGGCGATTGATCTGCGCGATCTGGCTACGCGCCTCGTTCAGGGCGCCCTGCTGACGCCAGAGCGTCTGGAAAGGGAAAGCTACCGCCACGATTGCAATCGCCGTGAGCACCGACAGTGGCAGAACCCACCGCGGATAACGCGTCTGACTACTTCGTGTAGTTCGCACCTGCCGCCCCCGACAACGACGTGGCCCCGAGAAAGCGGGCCGAATCCCCCAGCTGCTCTTCCAGCCTTAGCAACTGATTGTACTTCGCTACCCGGTCAGAACGTGCCGGAGCACCAGTTTTGATTTGACCGGCATTGGTCGCCACTGCGAGGTCCGCAATCGTCACGTCCTCGGTCTCGCCTGAACGATGCGAAATCACGGCGCTGTAGTGGTGCAGATTGGCGAGACGAACCGCATCGAGAGTCTCGCTCAGGGTGCCAATCTGATTGAGCTTGATCAAAATTGAGTTGGCCACTCCGCGGTCGATGCCCTTCTGCAGCAGATCCACGTTGGTGACGAAGAGGTCGTCTCCCACGAGTTGAATGCGTTGGCCGAGCTTCTCGGTCATGAGCGACCAACCGTCCCAGTCCTCTTCGGCCATGCCGTCTTCAATCGACACGATGGGATAACGATCACACAAATCGGCCCAGTAGTCCACCATCTCAGCGCTCGAGAGCACGCGACCCTCGCCATCAAGGTGGTAGGCGCCATCGCGGAAAATCTCGCTGCTCGCGGGGTCCAGGGCTATGGCAATATCGCGTCCGGGGGTGCGTCCCGTCGACTCGATGGCCTCCATTAGGACTTTCACCGCGGTCTCATTGTCGGGCAGGTCGGGCGCGAAGCCGCCCTCGTCACCGACGGCGGTGGAAAGGCCACGCTTGGCGAGGACATTCTTTAGGGCGTGATAGGTCTCAGTGCCCCATTGCAGAGCCTCGGAGAATGAGGCGGCCCCAATCGGCATCACCATGAACTCCTGAAAGTCAATCGAGTTCTTCGCGTGCACACCGCCATTAACGACGTTGAGCATCGGCACGGGCAACACGTGCGCATTCACGCCGCCGACGTAACTGTAGAGGGGCAGCTCGCTCTCCATTGCGGCGGCCTTCGCGGTCGCCAGCGAGACGGCGAGAATAGCGTTCGCCCCGAGGCGTCCCTTGTTCGGGGTGCCGTCGAGATCGATCATTGTGAAGTCGACGGCGCGCTGGTCCTCAGCGTCATAGCCCTCGAGAGCGTCATTGATCTCGGTGTTGACGAACGCGACGGCCTGGCGCACGCCCTTGCCGCCCCACTCGGGGCCCCCATCACGCAATTCAACGGCTTCGTGGATGCCAGTTGAGGCGCCCGAAGGGGAAACCGCACGACCGAAGGCGCCCGACTCAAGGTGAACTTCTGCTTCCACGGTGGGATTACCACGTGAGTCCAAGATTTGACGGCCCAGGACTACTTCAATCGCGCTCATGGTGTTTCTCCTTCGGATCTTCGCCCCTTAGGCTACTCCGCGCCTTGTGAATGGTCCTCTTGGTTGGCCTCGATAGCAAGTATCTCGTCGCGTCGTCGCAGGATGTCCTCGCGCAAGAGCGACTCGAGGTCTATATCCACCGACGCCGCGTACGAACTCAGGGCCCACAAAACCGAGCGCAGTGTTCGGGCCACGGTCTCCTCGTCAATCGTCGCTCCCTGCGGCAGCGCGAGGTGGGAAAAGAGGGGTGTTGCGACGTCCTCCAGCGTGGCCGGCACTTCGACATCGAGCGAGCGCGATCGTTTGAGAACCTTGGCGTGAAGTGCCAGCGACGGCAATTGCCACGCGATGCCGTCAAGAACACTCGTACGTCCCTTCTCGGCTTTCTTGAGCACTTCCCAACGTTCGGCCACCTCTTCCGCACTGTCCAGCACCACGTCACCAAACACGTGCGGGTGGCGGCCCGTGAGTTTGTCGCGCTCGGTATCGGCAATACTGGCCAAATTGAACCGACCTTCCTCGTCGCCGAGTTCAGCGTGGAAGAGGACCTGGAAAAGTAGGTCGCCGAGTTCTTCCTCGGCGTGCGCTACCAGCGTGGCGTCTTCTTCACCGGCCTCAATCATGGCGGCCAGATTGGTCAGGGCGTCAAGGGTCTCGTAACTCTCCTCCACGAGGTAGCGCGTGAGTGATTCATGAGTCTGCTCTTGATCCCACGGACACTCCGCGCGCAAGCGTCGCGTGAAGCTCACGAGGTCATCCATCGCCTCACCGGCAGTGCGTAGTCCCTCCACGTAGAGCGACGTCAGGTGATCGGCGTCTTGGAAGGAAGCGAGGTCGCGCGCGTTCAGTCGCACGATACGTTCGTCGTTAAGTCCCAAGTGATGCAGCACGTCGACCGGTGTGTCACTGCGCAGCCGATCGGCCACGGTGGCGAGAACTTCGGGTGCGTAGGTTTGGAGAATGAGCAAAGGGCCGGGGCCGCGAAATGGCTCGTTCGAGTCCAGCGCGTCGACGATGCGCAACCCTCGAGACATGGGGTCCACTCCGAGTACCGCACACGCGACGTCGATGACCGAGACCGCCGGTTCACATACGACGTCGACGTCGT
>JABEUQ010000143.1 GCA_013044265.1 Acidimicrobiaceae bacterium | reverse complement strand
CTTTTCGAGAGTTCTACGACGTGCCCCGTGCAGGTTGCAGAACTTCATTCAATCTGCTTATCGCTGGGACGGGGCTTATGCCTTCTTTTTCGACATCAGCAGGCTCAGGAGCGCAAAGACTATGCCGACAGTGAATATCGCGGTGCCAAAGACAAAAACTTGTGGTGGCGTTCCAACGCGAGATGCGCCGTAAACCCACACGGGGAAGGGCGTACTCGATCCGCTGACGAAGTTTGACGTGACAAAGTCGTCGATCGACAGCGCAAACGCCATGAGTGCGCCAGCGAGAACTCCTGGCATGATGAGCGGCAAGGTGACAAGCCGGAAGGTGGCGAGGGGATTCGCCCCGAGATCGTAGGCCGCCTCTTCAAGAGCCACGTCAAAGCCCGACAGGCGTGCGCGCACCGTGACGGTCACGTACGCGATTGAAAACATGACGTGCGCCAGTACCAGCGTGAAGAATCCTCGCGCGACGTTGAATGTCACGAAAAGGCCGAGTAGCGAAGCTCCCATGACGATTTCCGGGGCCGCAATATTGAGGAACAGGATCTGCTCGAATCCCGCCTTCCCCCGGAAACGCTTGCCGCGGTAACGAACGAGAGCAATGGCGAGCAACGTGCCCAGAATCGTGGCGATCAGCGTACTGACGATAGCCAGGCGCAGCGACAACCAGAAGGCCGAAGTCAGACCAGGAACATTGCTCCATTGTCGATACCACTGCCACGTGAAACCATTCCAGGAGAAACTAACCAGTTGAAGCCCTGAAGTGACGCGATTGAAGCTGTAGATGATCATTACAACGATGGGAAAAACCAGATATCCAATCACCAACCACGAATATGTGGGCAAAATGAATCGACCCCAATGACGAGGTCGACGCGGACCAGAAGTAGCAATCTTCACGGGTGAAGCGAGACTCAGCTCGTCGGAACTCACAAGTAATCCTCGATCGTGCGTGAACCCAACAATCTGGCGTACAGCCAGATCCCCAGTAGCGATATCACGAGAAGCACTGCCGACAGTGATGCACCACCGGCGTAGTCGGAATCGATCAGGAACAGGTTCTGGATGACGGTTCCGATCATGGTGTTGGATGTGCCCCCCAAGATTTCTTGGTTCACGTAGTCTCCAAAGGCCGGGATGAAAGTCAGTAGGAACGCGGCAAAGATTCCGGGGATGGCCAAGGGCAAGATCACTCGAACGAAGGTCACCGACCGAGTCGCGTACAGGTCATTGGCGGCGTTGAGTACGCGCCGATCGATTCGCTCCAACGCCACGTACAGGGGTAGAGCCGTAAACGGCAGGTAGTTGTACGCCAACCCCGCCACAACGGCGAGACCAGTGCCCAGCACGTGAAAGCCCGACGGCACCAAATGATTCCCTCTCAAGAAGGTCAGGACCACTCCGTTGTTGGACAAAATGAATTCCCACACCAAGGTACGGATGATGAAGGAGACAAAGAAGGGGACCAGCAGCATGATGAGAAAGAAATTCTTGCGGCGACCCCCATAAAAGGCGATCCAGTACGCGATGGGAAACGAGATGACGAGGTCGAGCAGCGTGGCGACAAACGCGAAGATCAAACTCGTCACGAATTGCCCGCGATACTGGTTCACGACGTGGGGCAGTTCTCCCCACTGCCACGTCATCACGCAGGCACCCGAGGCGGGACTGCACGTCTTGAGAGTGATCGACAACATGATCAAGAGCGGCACGACGAAGAGCAGCGCGAGCCACAATCCTGCCGGGAGGCTCAAGAGATAGGGAGCCAGTCCCCGTCTCCATGCCCCGTGACGACGGGGAGGAGAACTCATGCCCCCTGGATGATTGGCAGGAACATATTGTTCCACGCGTCAATCTCGGCTTGACTCTTGAAGTTGTAGTAGCTCTTTGACGCTTTGATGCGCTCGGGCGAAGGGAAGACAATCGTGGAGTCCGCAGTCACCGCAGTAGGGAGACCCACCGAGGAATTCATTGACGCGAGTGCGGCCTTGTTCCAACCCGTGGGATTGAGCAGCTGTTGCTTGGCCGCGGGCACCGGGCAGATGTAGTCGTTGTAGTACTCCACAACGGACTGAACCTCAGGGTCGTAGAAGTAGTCCATCAGCGTCATCGCGTCGAGAGGATTCTGGGAGTATTTGGGGATGCACATGTTGTCCGTCCACAGCATGGCGCCTTCTTCGGGCAGTAGCAACGTCAGGTCCTTGTACTTGTTGTTGAGGTCGGCCTGGAAGATGTCGCCGGAATAGCACATCGAAACGGTGATGTCGCCATTCTTCAGGTGCTGAATGTAACTCTGGTCGTAGTACGCCGCGACGATGCCGTCAGACTTCTGTTGCTTGAGTTTCTTGGCGGCCTTGGCCCAGTCTGATTCCGTCGACGCCGCCGGCTCAACGCCTACAGCCAACAGCCCAATGCTGCCAAGTTCGAAGGGGTCCGACAACATGCCGACCTTGCCAGCGTATTTCTTGTCGAACAGTATCTCGATGCTGGTACCCGGGTCCTTCACCTGCTGATTGTTATATCCCACCGCGGTCCATCCCGATTGCCAGGCCATCGTGTACTTATTGCCAGGGTCCCACGTGGGACTCTTGATCAAGGGTCCGGCGTACTTGTCGTAATTAGTCATCATCGACTGGTCGAGCGGAATCAACCATCCCAGTTCGATCAAGTAGCCCAGTTGCGGATTGTTGTTGGTCATCACCACAATGTCGTAACCGGTGTACTGACCCGCCGCGAGCGAGGGGCGGATCTTCTGATAGAACGACGCGTTGTCCTGGATGACCTCGAAGTAGTTCACTTTGATGCCAGTGGTGGAAGTGAAGTGCTCAAGCGTGGGGTGCTTACCCGAGAGCAGGTCGATGTAGTAGGGCCAGTTGGCGAAGTTGACGACGTGATTCAGTTTTTGTGCTTGCCACCAACTACTCGATCCCACGACCTTCGCGGATGATTTCGAGGCGCTGGGCGAACCACACGCGGCCAGTATCAATGACGCCAGGCCGACTCCCGACAGACTCAATGTTTGGCGTCGGGTGAAGCGCCGTTGGGTCATTCCTCGCCACAGCGCCGGGTCGATTGCGTCGGGCTGATTCTGTTGATTGTCCAATGGTTCCATGATGTCTCCCTAACTCGCCAATTCGTCATTACTGATCGATGTTTCCGCCGGTCGCACTGCGAAAGTGTGTTCGACGGGCCAACTCAACACGACTTCTTCGCCGCTGCGTGGCGCCAACTCTTCGCCGATATTCTGGGCGTAGACGGTGATGTCGTCTCCCGAGGAAGTCTCCACGAGATATTGATTTCCCACACCCGTGAAGGTTGAGACCCGTACTCTTCCTCGTAACGTGTTCCCGACTGTTGCGAGATTCTCGTCGTAGACATGGATTCGAATCTTCTCGGGGCGTACGCCGACCTTGACGTCGGGACCACTGAGTGACGTCGGCAAACGCGAGGTGGGGACGTCCAATGTGGAACCAACGCCGAGCGTGATCGTCGTGACACCCGCGCTCTGCCCCGCGACTTTCCCGGCCAGAAGATTCGATGCCCCTAAGAAAGTGGCCACGAACTCGGTCGACGGATTGTCGTACACGTCTTGGGGTGATCCGATGCCCTCGATTCGTCCCTGTCGCATTACCACGAGTCGATCGGACATCGTCATCGCCTCTTCTTGGTCGTGGGTCACGTACAAGAACGTGATCCCGACTCGCGACTGGATGGATTTGAGTTCAATCTGCATCTGATGACGTAATTTGGCGTCAAGGGCCGACATCGGCTCATCGAGCAGCAGTAGTGCGGGCTCGTTGACCAGTGCTCGAGCCAAGGCAATGCGCTGCTGCTGACCACCGGAAAGCTGGTTCACCTTACGCTTTTCGTAGCCCGGTAAATCGACAATTTCGAGGATGTTCCCCACTTTGGTGCGGACCTCGGACTTGCCCACTTTCTTGCGGCGCAGACCGAAGGCAACATTCTCGTAGACATCGAGATGGGGGAAGAGTGCGTACGACTGAAAAACCGTGTTGACGTCGCGATGGTACGGGGCCGTATAGGTGACGTCGCGACCACCCAGCACGATGCTGCCCGACGTCGGTTCCTCGAAACCGCCGATCATGCGTAATGTCGTGGTCTTTCCACAGCCCGAAGGTCCAAGCAGGCTGAAGAACTCACCTTCGTTGATGTCTAAGTTCAATTCATCAACGGCGACCATGCCATCGAAAGATTTGGTGACATTCGTCAGGCTGACATTTACCGCGTCGGCCAACTTTGCGCTGGTGCCCTGATCGCTCATGCGCGAGCAAACCCTCGTGTTGTCAGTGCCCGTAATCCGGATTGCATCCACGAGCCCGTGACCAGGCAGTCGATTTGGTCCTTCGCAGTCTTCACGTCTCTTCTCATCACGGTCGATGGCGTCCTTACGTACTTTGGAGAAACTATATCTTGGGTACTGTCAGCGGTTGAGACAGTACACCCGAATTATCTTGATACACGAGATGGGCCAAAGTTTCTTCGATCGGCGTTCACGTAGTGATCGTGGTATTCCGACTTTTTCCTTGCTTCAATACAAGCATTGCGCTCGTGCATCTTTAAACACTCCCTGACCTTTACCTTCAATCGCGAAGGTGTCGCCGAGGGTCGCAATCAAAATGATGAATGGTCTCGGGGCATATCTGGTCGCATTGGTGGGGAACGCTGATTCGGAGACCGAAGGTATTCAATCCGAATGTGGTCTAGCGACAAAGATTGTTTTGGACGACGAACGTGAATTCCGGGTTCTGGATATTGCACTTGAGCGCATCTCCCGCAAATTGTGATGGCGGGGATTGAGGCGAACGCTCACCGATCTTTCTAGAACAGGTCGAGTGGCACCTTGAGCATGAAGCCAGACCGCTACATCAGATTTCTCGTCGAACAACAAAGTTCTGGCGCAAATGCTCTCTGCGGCCTAGAAGGATCGTATCGAAGCCAACTCGACATTCACCGACACGCCATCGGCGTGATGCCTTAGTTTGCCTAGATCAACGGCGTATTAGCCATCATCAT
>JABEUQ010000142.1 GCA_013044265.1 Acidimicrobiaceae bacterium | reverse complement strand
CTTGCCTGGCGCCACGCGCGGGTGCACCTTTATCAGTTGTCCCTTGGCGTAGAGCTTGACGGTGGTGGCGTCCGCGCGGGCACTGAGGGTCTGTCCCACCAGCTCGCCCGGGACCGAATAGATCGCCCGTGCCACCTCGACATGTTCTCTGAACTTGGCGGAGGGTGGGTTGGGCGACGCGACGCGTCGGCTCAATCAGTCGACGCGCTTGTGCGTGGATCCTTTGTTCCGGAGAGTTTCGTCCGGTGCCACGGTCACCGACCGGTCCGACCGCTGGTCAATTTGGACGAGTTTGTTATGGGCTCCCGCGAGGCTGATCTGCAGACCTTCAACCTCGCCAAGCCAGCCTTCACGCTCGGCCTCGGCGACCCGATCAGTGAGGTTCTCGGTAATCTCGACCAGTCGAGGCCGCAGCGCCGGATCGGGCCAGAGCATCGGGCAGCGAACGCAGGCGTGTTCGTGAATGCACGGGGTGTCAAACGCACGAGCACACGTCCCTATCGACACCTTGCGACGTTCGAAGTGACCCAGGAACTCTTGCCACTCTTCGTCGTTCGGGACGCGGTATTCCTCGCTGGGTCGTAGCGAACGTCGCCGGGCCAAGAAGGCGAGATGGGCTCGGATCGTCTCTTCGGGGTAGACGGCGTTGTAGCCCATGGTGACGTTGATGTCGCTATGACCGGCGATCACTTGAGCGATGTGCGGAGGTAGACCATTCATGATGGCGTCGGTGAGAAACATTCTTCGAAAATCGTGGGGCGTGTAGTGCAGCGCGGTGCCGTGAACCCGATCGAGCAGTCCGGTGTGAGAGAGGGCCTCAGTAAGCAAGGAACTGATCATTCCGGGGCCAATTGCGTAGTTCTCGGCTCCGGCGCGACGCTGGAAGAGCAGCGGAGATTCACTCCGCCAGATACGTTCGTGCGAGTCACGGGCTCGCACGAGGGGAACGGTTTCGTTGTCGTCGCGGATCCGACAGATAATGGCGCTGAGCACGTCGGCGAGTTCGGGGCTCACCACCAACAGCCGTTCGGTGTCAGTCTTGGACGGGGCGATCTGGATCAGCGGAATCAGTTCGCCAGTGGTGGGGAGCCGGTATTGGACCAAGCTGTAGTGACTGAGTTCGAGCAATTCCTCGACTCGAACGCCGGTGAGACGAAGCACCCCGATGCTCGCCCACGCCCAGAAGGCGTGGTCTTCTTCTCGGTTCAACAGACGTGGCTTTCCCCCGAGGTCCTCAGCCCAAATATTGTTCGCCACCGCGTGCGGGCGCACGGACCGAGTGAAGGTCTCTCCCGCGGCACTGAACTGTTCGCCGGGTTGAACGCGCCGTGCAGCGGCGAGCGTTGCCTCACTGTCCTTGCGCCACTGATCGACTGCGCGCACGAGGACTGGCAGAACAGGTAGGCGGTCGCGGGTGCGCGCGTCCATCCGCGCCTTTCGCCGACGCACGGCTTTGCGACGGCTCACGTCTTGTGAACGGATGGGACAGGGCGCAACCCAGCGCGCCCAACGGCCAGGGTCGTCGAGCGCCCACTGGGACAGATCAAGGTAGAAGGCGCGCACACTGGACAACACGTCGAGGTAGCCGAGCCGTTCGACGGCGACGTCGATGGTCTCGCCCGTGGGCGTTCGAGTAGTCGTGGTTTTGGTCTGCAGACGCTGCTTCCAGGCACTGGCAATCTCGGATGACAGGTGTAACGACGAAATCCCGGGGTGGTGGTGCTCGAGGTCGAGCCAAAAGCACTTGGCCAGCACGTAGGACGCGGTGACCAGACTTCCGTAGTCCATGGCGGGTTGGCGTTCCTTCAAGTAGTCGACGATGAGATCACGAATGGGACTACACGTGATCGAGTAGCGATCGACGAGTTCCCCGACCGGGCGCCGTTCGACGCCGCGGATCTCGCGCAACGTGGGAACACCGGGCCCGAAGACTCCCATCTCTCGCAATGCATTGAAGGTCGCCACGCTCGAGCCAGACCGCCGGCGTAGGCCCCTTTCGGCGTCCAGGATCTCCACTACGTCGCCGATCGTGATATCGGCGAGCGTTCCACCCTTGGCGGCGATGATCACGGCACACCGGAAAAAGGCGTGGCGCTGATCCTGAACGTGGATCCCGGGGTCTTGCTCACAGATCTGGTCGAGTTGTTCGAACCCTTCGCGGTCGCGTTCGCGGATTATGTTGCGCGTGAGCTTGCGCTTCTTGCCACCGGTGAGCAGCCACCCGAGTGAGGGACGCACGACGTCGGCCCCGATCATGACGAGCAGGGAGCTCGTCATGAGTTCAAGGCGGTTTGCGGAGTATTTGTCAATGCCTTCGAGCCACCGCCGGGGTCCGCTCGCCCAGTCGTCACCCGCGCCGTCCGCTCCGCTGTGCAGCCAGCGCTCCTGCCACGAATCACCGGGCTGTTCTTCCAGCCAGTCGAGGAGCAGGGGCAGCCCGCGCCGGTGGTGACTCTGGACCCGAAAGCCCGAGAGTCCCGTCGGTGCACTCACCATGGCCAGTACCTCGGAGCGGCTTCGTTCGGCGCCTGGCCAGTGTGACGCGAGGGCGCGCGGGGGGAACCGAGTGCTTGGTGCTTTAGTGCCGAGTGCTTTGGTGGCGAGTGCCTTAGAGGACAGCGCGTTACTCTCGTCGACAAGGTCCGGCGCCTGAGCGAGCTGATCATCCGCAAGGAGTGACGTCATCGAATACCTCGGCCGAAGAGCACGTCGAGGGTCTCTTTGGCGTAACCCGGCGCGAGAGTCACGGGTTCGCGTTCCTTCGCGCGACGGGTCTGCTCGGCGTGGTGCGCGAGCACCCGGCGAATCACGTCTTCCTGGCGAGGGGCGATGTAGAGCTGAGTGGTAGTGAGCTGGGCGTGACCGAGGACGAATTGGACGTCGGTGAGCGGCAGGGTCGGATCCTCGGCCATCCGGTAGGCGGCGGTGTGACGCAGCGCGTGCAGCGTCGCCGCGGTGCCCGCGTGAATGTTGACGCGCTCGAACATGCGGTGCACCGCGTGGTAGTTGAGGGGCCGGATCGGTCGGCGCAGCGTCCAGAACAACGGCTGGCGGCGTCCTTGGGGGATGAGGCATTCGCTCTGCAACTGGTAGAGCCGAAGCCAGACGAACGCGTCGCTCGAGGCCGGGAGCTCCTGGACGGCGCGACTGCCCTTGCGCACCACCGAGATCACGTGGCGTCCTGGGTCAACGTCACCTCGAGTAGCCGACAACAACTCCGACGCGCGCGCTCCGGTCGAGACGTAAAAGGCCACCAGCGCTCGGTCGCGGTGCGATCGAAGCTGGGCGAAGATCTCGTTGAACTCCTCGTCGCCGATGGCCCGCGGGATCCGGGTCGGCACCGTGGGCCGGTAGAGACCACTGCGGTCATTGCGGTGGCGCTCCATCGGGTTGTGGTGCGCGTGAGCTCGCTCGTCGCGCCGCGAGCGATCGAGCGGGAAGGGGTTCAGGATCGGTCCCGTGCCCGCTTCTCGGTGGAAGTCGTAGAAACTACGCAACACTGTCTCGCTGTGGGCGCGCACCGACGGTGCGTATCGATTCGCCGGTGCGAGGGCGGACGTCTCGGCGAGTTCTCCCGGGTGACGCCAGTGCGGACGAACCGGCTTGGTCGCGAGTTGCATCCATCGTGAGAAGTCACGCGCCTCGGCGCGTGCGGCGCGCTCCCAGGGAACCTCGACTGACCAGAGGAACCGGAACCACCGCAGCAGGTCCATCCCGTAGGAACGAAGAGTGGCCGGCGAACGCCCCGACGCCTGAAGGTCGGCGAAGAATACACGGACCGCGTCCACCGCATTTCCGTCGGGGTCGATGAGTTGAAAGGGATCCCACGGGTCGTTAGTGGCGAGCAGCCGACCTGCTTGCACTACGACCATCGTCGCCACGTCACTTGAGTTCTCCGTACCTGATGTCATGGGTGGTTGTCTAACACGCCACTGGCAAGAACCTAGGGATGATCAGGAGTGATCTGCGAGTAAGTTCAGTCAATAGGTGACGATCACGGTGGACCTTGGGAGCAGAGAAGATCGGCACGTCGTAGGGCAGGAGCGGGGCCGGCAGCAGCAGTCCGCGCTCGTTGGCTCTGAAGGCT